>JABURT010000056.1 GCA_014762495.1 Gammaproteobacteria bacterium
TCCCGGTGCAGCGCAATGATGCGCATATGCTAATCGAGGAATTCATGATCGCGGCCAACGTGGCCTCGGCCGAGTTCCTGCTGAAGAACAAGATCCCCTGTCTCTACCGTGTTCACGAACGCCCCTCCATGGAAAAGCTGGAAGGCCTACGTGAATTCCTGGCCGAGATGGGCCTGCAGTTACGCGGCGGTGACAAACCGACGCCGAGCGACTTCAGTGAGCTGCTGAAGTCAGTACAGGGACGTCCCGATTCGCATCTCATCTCGACGGTGATGTTGCGCAGTCTCAAGCAGGCGGTCTACACACCGGATAATGACGGACACTTCGGTCTGGGCTTTGAGGCCTATACCCATTTCACCTCGCCCATCCGCCGTTATCCCGACCTGCTGGTGCATCGCGCCATCCGCCATCTCATCAGCAAGCAGAAGGCCAGACAGAGCTCACCACTGGTCAAGCGGGCCATAAGCAGCCTGATCAAAAAGCCCCTTCCCGATGTCATTGCCTATGACTATGACACGCAAGATATGCTTAACCTCGGCGAACACTGCTCCATGACCGAGCGTCGAGCCGACGAGGCGACTCGCGATGCCGTCGACTGGCTCAAATGCGAGTACATGCTCGACAAGGTGGGTGAGGAGTATACGGGCATCATCACCTCGGTCACGGGATTCGGTATCTTCATCGAGCTCAAGGACATCTACGTCGAGGGCCTGGTGCACGTAACGGCCCTGCAAAATGACTATTATCATTTTGATCCCACCTCCCATCGCCTGGTAGGTGAGCGTACGCGCAAGATCTACCGCCTAGGTGACAGCGTTGAGGTCAAGGTCGTCAGGGTCGATCTGGAGGAACGTAAGATCGATTTCGAACTGGTGGGCGTGACCCCGCGCGGTGAAGATGACGGTGGCTCGCGAGCGCCCAAGAAAAAACATTCCTCGCGAGGCCGCAAGAAAAAATCCGCCTCCGGCGAGGCAGGCAAAGTGGCTGACAAGAGTGAGTCGGGCGAGCCGAAGAAGAAGCGACGCCGCCGCAGAAGGAGATAGGCGGTGGTGGAGCAGATCATCCACGGCATGCACGCCGTGCAGGCCAGCCTGGAGCACGACCGCGATAGCCTGATTGAAGTCTTCCGCGATAGCGGCCGCCGCGACGGCCGCCTGGAAAAGCTGGTGGCGGCCCTGGAGAAGCAGGGCGTCATCGTGCACGGTGTGAGTCGCAAGGAGCTGGACAAGCTGGCCGGCGAGACCCGCCACCAGGGCATTATCGCCCGTGTCACCGTCCCCGCCACCCTGGATGAGCGCGACCTGGAGCAGCTCCTGGACCGTCTTGAAGAACCTCCCCTGTTGCTGGTGCTGGACGGGGTGACCGATCCGCATAACCTGGGCGCCTGCCTGCGCACTGCCGACGCCGTCGGTGTCCATGCCGTCATCACGCCCCGCGACCGCGCCGCAGGGCTGACCCCCACCGCACGCAAGGTGGCCAGCGGTGCCGCCGAGACCGTACCTCTGGTGCAGGTGACCAACCTCGCGCGCAGCCTCAAGGCGCTGCAGGAGCGCGGGATCTGGACTGTGGGGCTGGCCGGCGAGGCGGACGGTGAACTCTATGCCACCGACCTCAAGGGACCGCTGGCCATCATCATGGGCGCCGAGGGCAAGGGCATGCGCCGACTCACCCGCGAGGCCTGCGATCTGCTGATGACGATCCCCATGCAGGGCACAGTCGAGAGCCTCAACGTCTCGGTGGCCACGGCGGTGACACTCTACGAGGCCCTGCGTCAGCGTCGCGCTGGCTGAGGGCCAATCATTGCAACATCCCCCTGAATCCTATAGAATTCCCGCTCTTTAATTTGCCGCTCTTGCGGCTCGACATAACTCCTTGCCTTACCGCATTGGGCGGAAGGCTGCTAACCCGAAGGGAGCAATCAATGCGACACTATGAAATCGTGTTCATGGTCCACCCTGACCAGAGCGAACAGGTCCCTGCCATGATCGACCGCTACAAGGCGATCGTCGAAGGCGACGGTGGTACCACTCACCGCCTGGAAGACTGGGGCCGCCGTCAGCTGGCCTACCCCATCAACAAAATTCACAAGGCACACTACGTTCTGATGAACGTGGAGTGCACCGCCGACGCCCTGAGCGAACTGGAAAGCGCCTTCCGCTTCAACGATGCCGTGATCCGCAACATGGTCCTGGCGCGCAGTGAAGCCGAATCCGAGCCCTCTCCCATGGCCAAGGCCAAGGAAGAGAAGGAAGGCCGCGAAGAGTCCGGCGCCGACGCTTAAGAAAGCAGGGGATAGAGGCTGGAAAATTCTGTCGTATTGAGCGGACAGGTCGACAAGGCCCCGCAACTGAGACACACCCCGGCCGGTATCCCGATTACGAGATTTGTTTTGCAACACCGCTCCCGCCAGATTGAGGCGGGCCACCCCCGCGAGGTCCAGTGCCGTATTTTGGTGATGGCGGCGGGGGAGGCACTGGCACACAGGGCCGAGGTCCTGCAGGTCGGTGAGGCGCTGCGAGTGGAGGGATTCCTCAGTCGCAGCAGCCACAAGGGCAGTGAAGCCAGACTGGTGTTGCATGCCCACAAGATAGAGAATCCGCCCGATGATGATCGGGCCGTATAGGAGACATAGAGATGGCGCGTTTTTTCCGTCGTAAAAAGTTCTGCCGCTTCACCGCCGAAGGCGTAAAAGAGATCGATTACAAGGACCTGGCAACCCTCAAGTCCTACATCACCGAAACCGGCAAGATCGTGCCCAGCCGTATCACCGGCACCAAGGCACGCTATCAGCGCCAGCTGGCCACGGCCATCAAGCGCGCGCGTTACCTTGCCCTGCTGCCTTACACCGATAGCCACAAGTAAGGCACATAGGTAGTAAGAGAAGCCGTGCAAGCATTCGCCAACTTCATCCTGCGTGGCCGTCTACAGGCCTCACTGGTCGTGGCCCTGGCCGCACTGCTCTCATTTACCGGGATCCTGTCGCCGCTGTCATTATTGAGCGGCGCGGCCCTGGCACTGGTCACCCTGCGTCAGGGAGCGGTCGCGGGATTGATCATCATGGCCTACAGCGCGGTGGCCCTGTTGGTGGTGTCTCTGGGACTGTTCAACGACCTGCGGGTGTTGACGATGGTCATCCTGAGCTACTGGCTGCCGGTCTTGATCATGGCCGAGCTGTTACGCCGCATGGCCTCGCTGTCCTGGGTGATTACCCTGTCCGGGGCATTGGTGATTGCCTATATCGCCCTGGTCTACCTGGTCTCGGGTGATCCGGCTCCGGCATGGCGCGAGCAGTTGACCGCGCTGTTTCAGGCGGTCGCTAGTCAGGCCCAGCTGGGTGAGGCCGAGGTGCAGCAGATTATCGACATGCTGGCACCAATGATGACCGGTTTGCAGGCCCTGAGCGAACTGGCCTTTGCCCTGATCGCGCTGTTCATTGCGCGCTGGTGGCAGGCCATGTTGTTTAACCCGGGCGGCTTTCGCCAGGAGTTCCACAACCTGCGTCTGCAGCGCTGGTTTGCCTGGCCGGCGGTTTTGATCCTGTTGGGCATGATGTTGTCGTCCGCCGATGGCAGCCTGCTCGGGCAATTTGCCTCCGAGTTGGGACTGGTGGTGATGTCGCTGTTCTGGCTACAGGGCCTGTCGGTGGCACATGGCCTGGTGGGCCTGTCGAATGCGAAGGTGGGCTGGTTGATCGCCCTGTATGTATTGATGATCATCCCGCAGTTCATGATGCTGATGGTATTGGTGGGCATGATTGATGGTTGGCTGGATATTCGGGCCCGCGTGGCGCGAAGCCGGGCCCAATGAAACAAACATTTGAATTCTGATCGAGGTACGCAAAATGGAAGTCATTCTGCTGGAAAAAGTTACTAATCTGGGTGACCTGGGTGACAAGGTAAACGTCAAGCCCGGTTACGGTCGCAATTTCCTGGTGCCCCAGGGTAAGGCGGTCACCGCCACCAAGGCCAATATCGCCGAGTTTGAGGCGCGTCGTGCCGAACTGGAGAAGGCCGCCGCCGAGGCCCTTGCCGAGGCCCAGGCCCGCGCCGACAAGATGGACGGCATGACCGTCAGCATCGTCCGCAAGGCCGGTGACGAAGGCAAGCTGTTCGGTTCCGTCGGTACACAAGATATCGCCGATGCGTTGATCGAGGCCGGTGTCGAAGTGGTCAAGGCAGAGGTCCGCATGCCCCTCGGCCCGATCCGCGAGCTGGGTGAGACCGACATCGACATCCAGGTCCACGGTGACGTCACCGCGACCATCAAGGTAGACGTCGTCGCCGAATAAGTCTCTGTTTATCATACGATAAACTGTTAAGACTAAAGACCCCGGGCAATGTTTCCATTGCCCGGGGTCTTGTATTTTGGGAATATAGATCCCCCGTCGAATAGAGATAGAAATTCAGCATATGGGAGAGGGCATGGCCGATTTGGCACCGGTACCGGAGCAGTATGACGCCGCCACCGAGGCGTTGAAGGTACCGCCGCATTCGCTGGAAGCGGAGCAGTCCGTACTGGGCGGGCTGATGCTGGACAATGCCACCTGGGATCAGGTGGCGGACATGATGGAGGAGGGTGACTTCTATCGCCGTGACCACCGCCTCATCTTCCGCGCCATCAGCGAGCTGAGCGAGGACAATGCCCCCTTCGATGTCGTGACCCTGTCCGAGTGGTTGAGCAACAACGACCTGTTGGAGGAGGCCGGTGGTCTGGCCTACCTCGGCACCCTGGCCAAGAACACCCCCAGTGCCGCCAATATCAAGGCCTATGCCGCCATCGTTCGCGAGCGTTCGGTCATGCGCCAACTCATTCACGTCGGTACCGAGATCAGCAATGCCGGGTTTAACCCGGAGGGCCGCAATTCCGCCGACCTGCTCGACATGGCCGAGCAAAAGGTCTTCGAGATCGCCGAGCAGGGCGCGCGCGGTAAAAAAGGCTTTCAGAGTATCAAGTCCCTGCTCAACGTGGCGGTGGATCGCATCGATACCCTGTTCCACCAGGACAACCCCATCACCGGTGTCCCCACGGGCTTTGACGATTTCGATGACATGACCTCGGGCCTGCAGAATTCGGATCTGGTTATCGTTGCCGGTCGACCTTCCATGGGTAAGACGACCTTCGCCATGAACATTGCCGAGAACGCCGCCTACAAGAGCCGCACCCCGGTGGCGGTGTTCAGCATGGAGATGCCCGGCGAACAACTGGCCATGCGTATGATGTCCTCGCTGGGGCGCATTGATCAGCACCGCGTGCGTACCGGTAAACTCGAGGATGACGACTGGGCCCGTCTCACCTCGGCGGTGAGCATGCTGGCCGAGACCCCGATCTTCATCGACGACACCCCGGCGCTGTCACCCATTGAACTGCGTGCCCGCGCTCGACGCATCAAGCGCGAACACGGGCTCGGTCTCATCGTCATCGACTATCTGCAGTTGATGCAGGCCGGTGGCGGTCGCGCCGAGAACCGTGCCACCGAGATCTCGGAGATCTCGCGCTCGCTCAAGGCACTGGCCAAGGAGCTCAATGTCCCGGTCATCGCCCTGTCCCAGCTCAACCGCTCGCTGGAGCAGCGCCCCAACAAGCGCCCAGTCATGTCCGACCTGCGTGAATCGGGCGCCATCGAGCAGGATGCGGACGTCATCATCTTCATCTACCGCGACGAGGTCTATAACGAGGACAGCCCGGACAAGGGCACCGCGGAGATCATCATCGGCAAGCAACGTAATGGTCCTATCGGCACCACCCGGCTTACCTTCCTGGGTCAGTACACGCGTTTCGAGAGTTTCATCCGCGAGGCGGGTTACGAGGATTACGAATGACCCGAGCCACCGAGGCGCGTCTGGACCTCGCGGCACTTCGTTCCAACCTGCAACGCGCCCGCGAACTTTCCCCAAACAGTAAGATGATGGCCATCATCAAGGCCAATGCCTACGGTCATGGACTGGTCCGCATCGGCCGTGCCCTGATGGAAGATACCGATGCCTTTGGCGTTGCCTCCGGCGAGGAGGCCTGGGCGCTGCGCATGGCCGGCATACAGAAGCCCATCAACCTGCTCGAAGGATTTTTTGACCGTGATGAGTTTGCACAGATCGAAGAACACGAGCTAGATCTCACCATCCACCATGTCTGGCAGGTCAATGCCCTGGCCGAAGCCAAACTAAACAAGCCGGTCAATGTCTGGCTCAAGCTCGATAGTGGCATGCACCGCCTGGGCCTGGCGCCGGACTTGCTGGATGAAGCCTGTGATCACCTGATGGCCTCCGGTAACGTCGCCAGCCTTGGTTATATGACACATCTGGCCAATGCCGACGATGAACAGGATCCCTTCACCAACGAACAAGTGTCCGTGTTCGACAAGACGATTGACTCACGCGAGGGTGAGCGCAATATTGCCAACTCCGCCGGGATCATCGCCTGGCCCGACAGCCACCGAGAGTGGGCTCGCCCTGGCATTATGCTCTATGGTGTTTCGCCCATGCTCGGTAAGAAGGGCGAGGAACATGGCTTAAAACCGGTAATGACCCTGCGTTCGCGCCTTATCGCGGTGAACTATCTGAAGAAGGGCGATCGCGTGGGTTACGGTGGAACCTGGGAGTGTCCCGAGGACATGCCGGTCGGTGTCGTCGCCATCGGCTATGGCGATGGCTATCCTCGTCATGCACGCGAGGGCACGCCGGTACGGGTACGTGATCAGCTCGTCCCGCTCATTGGTCGCGTCTCCATGGATATGATTACCGTCGACCTGCGACGCGTGGTACAGCCCAGGGTTGGAGACGAGGTCACTCTGTGGGGGGAGGGCCTGCCCATTGAACTCATCGCCGAGGCGGCCGGCACCATTGGCTATGAGTTGTTGTGTGGCGTCACCCCCCGGGTACGTATGGTCGAGGCCTGAGTCTCGCCTGATACGGACATAGGAATCATGGCGAGAATCCTGCTTTTCAATAAACCCTATAATGTCCTTAGCCAGTTTCGTGACGCCGACGGTCGCGAGACTCTGGCCGATTACATCCAGGACAAGACCGTCTATCCTGCTGGCCGTCTGGATCGAGACAGCGAAGGCCTGTTGATTTTGACCGATGACGGCAGGCTTCAACACCTCATCAGTCATCCCCGCCACAAGATGAACAAGACCTACTGGGTGCAAGTGGAGGGCGAGATCACACAACAGGTCTGCCAGGAACTCATGCAGGGGGTCACACTCAAAGACGGCCCGGCCAGGGCCCTGCTCGCCGAGGCCATGGATAGCCCCCATCTCTGGCCGCGTCATCCTCCGGTAAGATACCGCAAACACATTCCCACCCACTGGCTAAAGCTGGTCATCGATGAAGGCCGCAACCGCCAGGTGAGGCGTATGACCGCCGCCGTCGGGATACCAACTCTACGGCTGATACGTCAGGCCATTGGCGATTGGGACCTGGGCGATATGGCCCCCGGTGCGTGGCGTGAGGTTGTGCCGGATGAGGAGATGCTAAAGGCCCTGGACTCCGTACAGTGGAAACGCTCGGCACGCAAGCCAACCGAACAGGCCCATCGGCACAGATCAGGCCAGTCTGGAAGGGCTCGTCGCCGGCGTCACTGAATTATATCCCGGCTAACCGTCGCGAGAGGCTGTGTCTCGATGCGCGCCTAACCAGTCAAGGGCAAGCCGGCGATCACTGAAGACTTCGAAAGGAATGTCGTGTCTTTGCGAGAGGTTGATGGAAAGCTCGGCAAGCATCTGTTTATGCGAATTGTAGGCCGGGATCAAAAGGGCCTGAGCCAGGAGGTTGGGATCGCTGGCATTGAGCTGCATCGCCTCGAAACTCATTGAGTAATCCGATGTAGTTCGGTCTACCAGTAACGCGTATCGCCCGCCCGCGAGTTCGGAAAGTTGTCGAAACCCATTCAACATCATTTCTTTATTCAACTCGATACCGCTATGTATGGTGACCTCGATAATTTGATCATCCAGCAAGGTCGCGGTACCCACTTCTGTGTGCAGGGTGTTTTGGGATTGCATCATGATATCTGTTCGGCCATATTGCATATCATAATATGGCACATAGTAATAAGCGACAGTGATGTTGTTACCAGCGATGGATAGCGGCCAGTGATGTCAGGTTGAATAAACATAATATGAGTAAGCCCGTTGAAGTTTGACGAATACCGACGATATGACGCCCTGGGCCTGGCACAGCTGGTGAAACAAGGTGACGTGACGCCACCTGAACTAGTCGAGCTGGCTATCGAGCGGTGTGAGCAGATCAATCCCTCGCTCAACGCCGTGATCACGCCGATGTATGACTATGCACGCAAGCACGTGCCAGGGAAATCCGGCGCAGGGGTCTTTCATGGCGTGCCTTTCCTGCTCAAGGATATTCAGCATGCACTCAAGGGCTTCGCCCTGAGTTCCGGCAGTGCCGCCTGTCGGGACCATACACCCGAAGACAACGCTGAACTAGTCGAGCGCTACCTGCAAACTGGCTTGATACCCTTCGGCAAGACCAATACCCCGGAATTTGCCCTGCTCGGTGTGACCGAACCCCGCGCCTTTGGGCCCACGCGCAATCCCTGGGATTTATCACGTACACCCGGCGGATCCAGTGGCGGCAGTGCCGCCGCCGTCGCCGCGGGAATGGTCCCCATTGCCTCGGCCAACGATGGCGGTGGTTCGATTCGTATCCCCGCTTCCAACTGCGGGTTATTCGGTCTGAAGCCCTCGCGTGGTCGCGTGCCCGTCGGTCCTCAACATGCCGAGGTCTGGATGGGAATGTCCTCGGATCACGTCCTGACCCGTTCGGTGCGAGACAGTGCCGCCATGCTCGATCAGATTCAGGGGCCCGATATCGGTGCCCCCTATGAAATACGTCCTCCCATACGTCCCTATCTCCAGGAGATAGAAACAGAACCGGGTCAGCTGAGGATCGCCTTTGATACAAGTTCACCCCTGGGAACCGAGGTGGATAGCGAGTGCCGTCAGGCGATAGAGGATACGGCGCGCTTATTGGAAGATATCGGACATCATGTCGAAGCGGCCCGGCCCGACTATGATGGCATGTCCCTGGCAAGAGACTATCTCTATCACAACTTCGCCACCATGGCGGCAAGCGCGAGAAACATTCGGGCAAACCTGGGTCGCGATAAGCTAAGAAAACTGGAGCCTGTTTCGCGTGCGCTGGCCCAGCTCGGTGAGACCATCTCGGCGGGTGAGTTTTATGTGAGTAAGGAACGCTGGAATGATTACGGACGAGCCATGGGCCGTTTTCATCAACAGTATGATCTCTACCTCACACCGTCAACGGCGACACCGCCGCCAAGGATAGGGGCACTTGCTCCCAGTGCGCTGGAGGTTTTGATGCTGGAAGCCAGCAGTCGGCTGGGGTTTGGCCGCCTGTTATTAAAATCCGGCTTGATCGACAAGATGGCAAGGGACAATCTTCAGGCAACACCGTTTACCCAACTGGCGAACCTGACCGGACAACCGGCGATGTCGGTCCCGCTCCACTGGAGTCAGCAAGGCTTACCCTTGGGGGTACAGTTCGTCGCCCCGTTTGGAGGTGAAGCTGTCCTGTTTCAATTGGCCGCGCAACTTGAGCGGGCCAGGCCCTGGATGCATAGGACGCCAGACCTGTAAAAGAATGCAAATTGAAGATAACTCGGCTTGTGTCGCGAGATAAAAAAAGGGGGCATGAATGCCCCCTTTTTTATCCTTGGACGACGCCCTTTATATCGGGCGGTCTTTGATGAGATCGTCCACCACACTGGGATCGGCCAGGGTCGAGGTGTCGCCGATGGTGTCCTCTTCCTTATTCGCGATCTTGCGCAGGATACGACGCATGATCTTGCCCGAGCGGGTCTTGGGCAATCCCGGTGCCCACTGGATAACATCGGGTGTGGCGATGGGGCCGATTTCGGTGCGTACCTGCTGGATCAAGGCCTTGCGCAGTTCATCGGATTCCTCCATGCCCTTGACCAGGGTGACGTAGCAGTAAATACCCTGTCCCTTGATGTCGTGGGGGAAGCCGACCACGGCGGCCTCGGCCACGGCATCGTGCAGTACCAGGGCCGATTCCACCTCGGCGGTACCCATGCGGTGGCCGGAGACGTTGAGCACATCGTCCATGCGGCCGGTGATCCAGTAATAGCCATCCTTGTCGCGTCGTGCACCGTCACCGGAGAAGTAGTAACCCGGGTAGTCCTGGAAGTAGGTCTTGACGAAGCGATCGTGATCGCCGAACACGGTGCGCATCTGCGAGGGCCAGGGGCGTTGCATGACCAGCGCACCCTCGGCCTCGGTGTCCTCGATGAGCTGGCCGGTCTGCGGATCGACAATGCCGGGCAGCACACCCAGGAAGGGACGGCTGGCGGAGCCGGGCTTGAGGTCGGTGGCGCCAGGCAGGGGGGTGATCAGATGGCCACCGGTTTCGGTCTGCCACCAGGTATCGACGATGGGGCAACGTCCGTCGCCCACCACATTGTAATACCACTCCCAGGCCTCGGGGTTGATGGGCTCGCCAACCGTACCAAGCAGGCGCAGGGTCTTGCGTGAGGTCTTCTTCACCGGCTCGTCACCGTCGCGCATGAGGGCGCGGATGGCGGTCGGCGCGGTGTAGAACACGGTGACCGCGTGCTTGTCCACCACTTCCCAGAAGCGCGAGGTGTCGGGGTAATTGGGCACGCCCTCAAAGAACAGGGTGGTGGCGCCATTCGCCAAAGGCCCGTAGACCAGGTAGCTGTGACCGGTGATCCAGCCGACGTCGGCACTGCACCAGTAGATGTCGTTATCGTGCAGGTCGAAGGTGAGCTTGGTGGTGATGGCGGTGAACAGCAGGTAACCGCCGGTCGTGTGCAGCACGCCCTTGGGCTTACCGGTGGAGCCGGAGGTATAGAGGATAAAGAGGGGGTCCTCGGCATCCATCTCCTCGCAGGGGCAGTCGTCAGAGACCTTCGCCATCTCGTCGTGATACCAGGCATCGATCTTGTCGTTCCAGTCGATATCGCCCCCGGTATTTTTCACCGTCAGTACGGTATGCACATTGGGGCAGCCGGAAACTGCCTTGTCGGTGTTGGCCTTGAGCGGGACGGATTTGCCGCCACGCAGACCCTCATCGGCGGTAATGACCACCTGGCAGTCGGAGTCGAGGATACGGTCCTTGAGTGCCTCGGGAGAGAAGCCGCCGAAGACCACCGAGTGGATGGCACCGATTCGTGCACAGGCGAGCATGGCATAACCGGCTTCGGGGATCATGGGCATGTAGATGCAGACGCGATCCCCCTTTTTGACGCCACGTGCCTTGAGCACGTTGGCGAACTTGGAGACCTCGCTATGCAGCTCCTTGAAGGTGATCTTCTTGTCGGCCTTGGGATCGTCGCCTTCCCAGATGATTGCCACCTGGTCGCCGCGAGTGTCGAGATGACGATCGATGCAGTTATAGGCCACATTGAGCTTGCCACCTTCGAACCACTTGATGTGCAGGTCATTGGCATCGTAGCTCCAGTCGAGAACCGTGTCCCATTTCTTGTACCAGGTCAGGTACTGCTCCGCCTGCTCGGCCCAGAAACCCTCCGGGTCATCGATGGAGCGTTGGTACATCTCTTCATACTGGGCCTGGTTGATATTGGCCTGGGCGGCGAAATCCGCCGGTACCTTATAGACTTTGACCTCTGACATTGTTTCCTCCGTTGCACTGAATTCTCGTGGTGCCTGCACCATTTCAATATTGTAACGTTTAATGTGTCGCTAGCCACGGCGTGGCAGTGTTATCTCATTCAATCTCGGGCCATTGGAACCACCCTTTTCCGCCATTTGCGCCAGAAACAGCTCGGCTGTTGCGATGGCATCGGTAAGCGCATTGTGTGCCCTGTAGCGCGGCAGGCCGTATTCTTCGCGTAGGGCATAGAGTCTCAGGGCCCCGGCGGGAAAGCTGTGCTGCCGACGTTCCAGGCGTTGCAAGGCCAGATGGAGCGTATCCACCACCGGGCTGATAAAGGGGCCGCCGAACAATTTGCGGCAGGCCCGGTCCAGAAACCCCGTCTCCAGGCGTGAGTGATGCGCGATAAGGACGCGCCCGGCCAGTGATTCCAATAACTCCTCGATGGCCTGACGGTAGCCAAGTCCCCGCGCAGCGGTATCATCCGTGATGCCGTGCACGACAGCGCTCGACTCGCTAATGCGCGTGTGGCTCTGGACATAGACATGTCGCGCCGTACACAATTCGATTTGATCTCGCTTCAATTCAATATGTCCGATGCTGAGTATGGCATCGGTATCCGGATCAAATCCGGTTGTCTCCAGGTCCAGAGACAGGTAACTCACCTCACTGGCCCAACTTCGTCGATGTGCGAAGGGCACCGAGTAAAACTGTCGCAATGGGCTGTCGGGCAGACGTTTATACAGCCGCCTACGTTGTTGTTCGAGTGACAGCAGCCACGTCCACATCACAAGCTTCCGCTATCCAGAAAGCGCTGGCGCAGAAGTTTTTGCTGCTTTGAGATCATCCTGAAGGCGTCTTTGAGATGATTTCGCTCCAGCTGGCTCAGGTCGTCAGGATCTAGAAAACTGTTGATTTCCCGTCCGTGTCGAATTTGACTCACCTGGTGCCGTGCACGCACGGTGGCGATGAGGTGAAAGGCATCGCTGAGCTCGGCCAGGGTATCGCTATGAATCTCACCATTTTCACAGGCGGCCTCGAGCCTGGCCAGTGTATTCATTTCAAGACTGGCCCCGTTCACGGCATAGAAACGGGCAATGCCGATGAGCGGCATGAGCCCGCCCGCCTTCAGGTCCAGCTGATGCTCGTGTTGTTCATCGTGCATAAGTATCAGCTTGCGAAAAAAACCAAGAGGCGTACGTTGTTCAAGGACATGATTCACCATCTCCATCATAAATCCTTGATAATCACGGGCGCATGAGAGGGCAAACTCGACGATGCCTCCAAGCATTTTTTTGCGCCCGGCCACCGCACGCAAATCGAGGAAGTTACATGCTTCTCGCACTGCCTGCGGCGAGGCTTGTTGATAGTATTCCTCGAAGGTCTGTTGCCATTGAATCACGGTCTTGCGCCAGCGTGCGTTGCTGGCCATCATCTCGCCCGGACAGAAACGGAAGCCGCATCGGTCGAGACCATCACAGACGAATTCGGCCAGCCGTTCAAAATAATCATGATGCTGTGACTCGTTATAGTTATCCCCCAGCACCAGTGCATTGTCCTGGTCTGAGTCCACCGTGGCCTCCCGTCTGGCCATGGAACCCATGACGAACCAGCAATAATCAATTGGCGCCTGACCCAGTTCGGATTCGGCAAGTTCAAGCAGGCGCAGGGTCAAGGCATCATGGACTGCCGCCATCACCTGGCCCAACTGCTCGGCGTTGTTGCCCTGTTCTATGAGTTGGGCCTGTAGTTCGGGTAAGCGGGCCGTGATCTGTTCCAGTTCGGTCAGGTCTTGCGCACGTTTGATCTGGGCGGCCAGATAGATCGCATGACTGCGCTCCATGTGCAGGATGTCACTATGCGTAATCAGTCCATGGATCTCATCGACATCCATCACCGGCATATGGTGAACATTCAGGCGGGTCATGTGCAACAGGGCCTCGAAGGCTCGAGCCTCCGAGCTAATGGTTTCCAGTTCGGTGCTCATGATCTCCGAAATGGGCTGGGCCGGGTCGACTCCCTCAGCGAGGCAACGTGTCCTGAGGTCACGATCGGTGACGATCCCCACCAACTCATCGTCGTCGATGACGAGTAGAGACGAGACACGTTGCCGGCTCATGGTCTTTGCCGCTTCGCGAATCGCGGTGTGCGAATTGACATGCACCGGCTCGCGGCGGATCAATTCCCACACCGGTATCTGCATCAGGCGATTCTCACCGGCCTGGGGCTGAAGGATGGTGGACAAGGCATGCTTCAGTCGTATTCGTGTGGAGCTGTCCAGCTGTTCAGAAAACAGGGTGTTGTCTTCGCGTAATACCTCTACGGTGTCGCAGGGGAGCAGGTACACCAATGTGTCCTCAAGGGTTAGACCTGTCATCTCCCGCTCGGGGTGATCCAACTGGCAACGTGCGGAGTAGAGATCGCCCTCGGCGTATTGATCGATGAGTTCATGCCCATCACCGCGAATCTCTACCGCACCCTGCCGCAACAGATAGAGGTACTCCTTTTCCACCTCGTTGGGAGGAAAAGGACTGCCCCTACGCAGATAGCGTATGGCCATTTGTTTGGGTAAGGGATCGAGTTGCTCTTCGGTCAACAGTGAAAATGGGGTCTGTTGGGCCAAAAAATCCCGAATCTCCAGAAGTTCTACATCCATTGAAGTCTTTATGAATTGGTATGGGGATCAAGAGTAGCAGAGCCCGGGTCCACGAGGGACCCGGGTTACAACCAGGTGTTAACTTCTCTTAGTGAGAAGATGCACCACCGGCACCGCGGGGAACACGGATGTCTTCCACCAGATGCTGGATGTGGTCGGGCGGAGCTGCTGTGACCTTGGACACTACATAGGCAGTGATAAAGTTAAGCAGCGCGCCAATGGCACCGAAGGACTCGGGCTGAATACCGAACAGCCAGTTGTCCGGGGTGTTGGCCAGGTTGTTGGTACCCGGGATAAAGAACCATCCCTTGTAGATGAAGATGTAGATCAGAGTAGAACTCAGACCCACCAACATACCGGCCACGGCACCCTTGTCGTTCATCTTCTTGTTGAAGATCCCCATCATCAGGGCGGGGAACAGGGACGATGCCGCAAGACCGAAGGCCAGTGCCACCACCTGCGCAGCGAAGCCGGGTGGATGCAATCCCAGATAACCGGCCACGATAATGGCGCCGGCCATGGAGATTCGGCCTGCCATCAGCTCGTTTTTCTCGCTGATCTTCGGGTTAATGGCACCCTTGATCAAGTCATGCGAGATGGCCGAGGAGATGGCCAGCAACAGACCGGCCGCGGTCGAGAGCGCTGCGGCCAGACCCCCGGCAGCCACCAGGGCGATCACCCAGTTGGGCAGATTGGCAATTTCCGGGTTGGCCAGTACCATGATGTCACGGTCCACCTTGACCATTTCGTTGCCCTGCCAGCCGTAGGATTCGGCCTTGGCGGCGAACTCGGGGTTCTTGTCATCGTAGTACTGGATGCGACCGTCGCCGTTCTTGTCTTCAAACTTCAGAAGACCGGTCTTTTCCCAGTTGGAGAACCACTCCGGACGCTCGGCATAGGCCAGGTTGCCTTCCGCAGCACCGATTTCGCCAGTCTGAATGGTGTTAATCAGATTCAGGCGAGCCATGGCACCCACAGCCGGGGCGGTGGTGTAGAGGATGGCAATGAAGACCAGGGCCCAGCCGGCAGAGGCGCGGGCATCACGTACCCTGGGTACGGTGAAGAAGCGCACGATGACGTGGGGCAGACCGGCGGTACCAATCATGAGAGACAGGGTCAGCAGGACCATGTTGAAGGAGGTGCCCTTCATGGCTGTGTACTCGGCAAAACCGAGGTCACGCAGGGTCTGGTCCATCTTCTCCAGCATATAGGTACCACTGCCGTCGGCCATGGTGCTACCCAGGCCCAGCTGGGGCAGGGGGTTGCCGGTCAGGTGCAGGGAGATGAACACGGCCGGTACGGTATAGGCGAAGATCATCACCACGTACTGGGCGATCTGGGTGTAGGTGATACCCTTCATGCCACCAAGTACGGCATAGAAGAATACGATGGCCATACCAGTGTAGAGACCGTATTCGTATTCCCATTCCAGGAAGCGGCCGAAGGCCACGCCGATACCTTTCATCTGTCCGATTACATAGGTGATGGACGCTACGATCAGGCATATAACCGCTACCATGCGTGCGGTTTGCGAGTAGTAACGATCACCGATGAACTCGGGCACGGTGAATTTGCCGAACTTACGCAGGTAAGGGGCAAGCAGCATGGCCAGCAGGACATAACCGCCGGTCCAGCCCATCAGGTAGACGGATGCATCATAGCCCTTGAAGGCAATGAGACCCGCCATGGAGATGAAGGAGGCCGCGGACATCCAGTCGGCACCGGTGGCCATACCATTGGCAACGGGGTGTACACCCTTGCCGGCCACATAGAATTCACCAGTGCTGCCTGCGCGTGCCCAGATCGCGATCCCGATATAAAGGGCAAACGTCAGACCGACGACGATATACGTTAAAGTTTGCAGTTCCATTCTGACTCTCCCCGCTTAGTCTTCGTGTACATCGAATTCACGGTCCAGTTCACCCATCTTCTTGGCATATATGAAGATCAGGATCAGGAACGCATAGATGGAGCCCTGTTGCGCAAACCAGAAGCCCAACGGATAACCGCCCAGCGAGATTGCGTTCAAGGGTTCCACAAGGATGATGCCGAAGCCGTATGACACAATAAACCATACGATCAGCAGCTTGATGAGAAGGCTGACATTGGCCTTCCAGTACGCTGACATATCTTTACCAGACATGATATTTCTCCTCATGTTTATGTTGTTGGCCATCCGGGGCCGTTTATACCTGTCCGTCCATTGTGGGCAGGGCGTTTGCGGGCAGAGTCCATCCCGCAAACATTAAAACCTTATAGCTGGTACTCCAGGCTCAGCTTGGTCTGCAGCTTGCGCGCCTGGCGAAAGGCCTCCTTGAGGATGCGTCGGTCCAAGGAATTGAGGGCATCCGGTTCGAGATAGTTGTGCATGACCTCGCCGCGCTCGGCCTGGCGCTGATGGTTGCGCATGCGCAGCAGCTGTATATAACCATAGGCGTTGATCCAGGCCTCGGCATCGTTTTCACTTAGGGCACCGGCACGGGATGCGGATCGAAGCCGGTCCAGGGTATTGGTCTTGGCCAGCTTGTGCTGCAGTGAGATCAGGCGGGCCCCGTCGACGAAGGGAGTAATGCCGTGCAGCTTGAGGTCCACCGACTTGTCGAACTTGCCGTGGTTGCTGAGCTTGAAGTCGCCGAACAGGCCCAGCGGCGGTCGGTTACGCAGGCAGTTCTCCGCCAGCATGCGTCGGAACAGGCTATTGCCGGCGGTCTTCTCCAGCAGCCAGCGCCGCAGCTCCTCCACCGGTTCGTCGGGACCGTAGAGCGTGCGAAAGTCGAAGAAGATAGTGGACTTGAGCAGGTTATCCGGGGTGCCGGCCTCGACCCACTTGGCAAAGCGCGCCTTCCACTCTTCGAGGCTCAAACAGCACTCGGGATTGCGCGCCATGATATTGCCCGGACAGAGGGGGAATCCCACCTCGTTCAGGGCCTCGTTAATTAGGGATGCCAGAGGGAGGAGTTGCTTCCTTGCCTCCTCGTCGCTCTGGCCGGGTGCAGGGGTAAACAGTATGCCGTTATCCTGATCGGTCTTTAGGGTCTGTTCCAGTCGGCCCTCGCTGCCGAAGGAGAGCCAGGTAAAGGGCATGGCGGGGCGGCCGGTCTGTGCCTGGCAGATCAGGATAATACGCTGGGTGACATGATCGTTGAGGGTGGAGATGAGCTGGGTCAACTGCTCCACCGAGGCACCCTGTGCCATCATCTGGCTCACCAGTTGTTGCATATCGACGCGCAGTTGCTTGAGCGTGGGGATGTCGTCGGCGCTCTTGATGGCTCGGCTTAGATTTCCCAGTCCGACGCGCTGTAGGGAGAACAGGTCACGTTCGGATACCAGACCGACGAATCGTCCTTCCTCGGCAATACAGACATGCCCGATCCCGCTTTGCGCCATCTGCAATGCGGCCTCGTAGGCGAAGTCGGAGGGACTGAGGGTATCTGTCACCTTTGTCATCACCTCGCGCACCGGTGTCGAGATATCCACCTGGGGCAGGGTCACCCGGCTCATGACATCGCGCAGGGTGATGAGCCCGATGGCCTGTTCATTCTCGTCGACGATGGCAATGCTGCGGCGCTGGCTTTGTTCCATTTGCAATAAGGCATCCCGTACCGGGGTGTCGGGCAGGCACTGGATCCGGTTGGACGGCAGCAGGTTGCGTAATGGCGTATTAAGGGAGCTGTCGCCAGTCACATCATGGGCGGAGGCGGCGCGCATTTCGCGCATGGCGGTGTCCAGCAGGCTGGCCAGGCGACGGGTGCAGAAATCCTGAAAGACGGGACTCTTGTTGAACAATTGCTGGAAGTCGTCGCGTTCAAGCTCATAGACGAAGCTGTCTTCCACCGCTCGATGCAGGGTGTGCACGGCGCGCTTGGCCAGCAGGGCACCGATGGGAAAGCTTTCGCCGGTGACCAGTTCCCAGGCGCCGTCTTCGGCAGTACGTCCATCGGGTGTTTCGCCACGGACGCGGCCCTGTTTGAGGATATAGAAACGTGAGGCGACGCCCTCATCGGGACCGGTGATCACCTCGTCCTTACTGACAAACGCGAGTTTGAGTCGCTTGGCCAGAAACTCCAGGTGGTTTTCCGCCATCCGGTTAAACGGGGCATGGCGGCGCAGGAAATCGAGGACCGATTGTAGATTGCTTTGTGGCTGCATCATTAATATAAGGTGTATGAGCTCAACACTTTATAAAACAACAACCGTGCCAGAAATAATTTATTTGTTATTCAATGAGATAGTGATTTGATCGAGATGGAGTGTTACGAAGCGTGACAGTTGAGTGTTACGGAAGGTAACAACCGTAACACCCTGGCTAGGCGTCTTCCTGTTGTCGCAGCTGTTCCAGTTGTACCTTGTTGATGTACTTCTGCAGCATGGCCTCCTTGTCGGCCGGCAGGTCGACATAAGAGAGACCGAGGCGTACCACGCGCTTGCCGCTGGAGAGGGTCTTTTCGAAGCAGTTACGCACCTGAAGGTCTATCTGGAGGGTGCCAAACCCTGGAATTTGGAGCAGGCAGTTGCGAAAGGTCTTGAACTGCTTGATGGTCGGGCTTTCGCCCAGCTCCAGGGTGGTTCCGATGCCGCCCAGGCTCAGGTCTTCCACTTCCAGCTTCAGTTCACTGCCGTCCGTTTCCTTCAGGGTGCAGGTGATATTCTGGTTGCCGGTGTCGGCGGCGACACGGAAATACTCACGCCTTTGCAGGCGTAGCAGAACCTTGGGCAGTTCCAGAAATACCGCGCTCTGGCCGTTGAAGCGGGCCGGTTGGGTCCGCTTGGCGACGAATTGCAGGATGACGTTATTGTGTTTCAGGTCAAAGAGGATGTTGTGTCCATCTTCGAACAGGTGGTTGAGCTTGGTCTCGCGGGCGCGCTCGACGATGACCATGTTCTTGTCGGCGTCCACGTGCAGAACAGAGGTGGCAACCATATCATCAGACGAGGGGAGATAGGCGCTAATAGTGCGATTTTCCCGCATTAAATTGCGCAAAATCGAGGCAATACTAGAGCGCGAGTGAATCAGGAATTCCTCGTTCTCAGGGGCGTCGATTAAGTTTTCCACATCGCTCATACGGGTCAATGTTTACATAAAAACAATAAGTTAGCTCGAATTCTACAACCAAAAAGTGAATATTTACAGGTATATCATCGACCAAACTGTAAATTTCATGATGCAAATAATCGTTTCCACCAGCGACGACGGTTGCCCGGCAACGGAAAGGCCTGTTTCAGATCTTCGGGAGCCAGGCGACTCATGATCCAGCCCGGGGTGACGTGCCTGCCACTGGAACCGCAGGAGGCTCCGAGGTTGTTGGGGTCGTAGAATTTCACAAAACTGGGCTGTTCACGCTGGTCGGCATAGACGATGCCGCAATAGTCCTCGCCATGGTCTTCGCGTATCAGTCGGCTCACTTCAGTGAGAAAGGTCTCTACTTCCGAGGCCGATGCCGGTTGTTGTGGGGGCGGTTCACCGACAGCATAGACATACCAGTTACCATCATTGTGCTGACGCAGGGCCTCGACCAGGCGATCATAATCCTCCCAGCGCAGCATGTTAATGAAGCCACCCTGGTAGGCCGCGAGAAAAGGACTCGGTTCACTCATGACTCACTCCTCTGTCTGGGGATCCCCAGGCGATTGCGTCGCTCCCAAAGTGTCTTGCGACTGATGCCGAGCTGGCGCGCCAGTTCGGTCTCGGTGAAATTGCCCTCGTGTTTGCGTACGAAGTTTATAAAGTAGTCGTCCAGTGAGAGTTTATCATCCTCTGTGGGAGGGGCCTTCCCAGTCGGTATCGTATGCTCGGTATTATTGTGAATTGCGAGAAGATCGGCGCTGATTGTCGTTGAATCGGACAAGATAACGGCTCGTTCCAGGATATTTTCCAGCTCACGCACATTGCCTGGCCAATCATAATGACGGATGGCAATCAGGGCATCACGGTCAAAGTGCAGGCTGGGTCGATTCAGGCGCTTGCAACTCTTCTGCAACAAGGCTTCGGCCAGTTCGATGATGTCTTCGCCACGTTCGCGCAGGGGCGGGAGGTTGAGTTCCATGACTCGCAGACGGTAATAGAGATCTTCGCGAAATCCGCCCTCGGCCACCATTTGTTGCAGATCGCGATGGGTTGCGGTAATCAGGCGCACGTCGACGCGACGAGGCTGGTTGGCGCCGACCCGCCGAATTTCGCCTTCCTGCAGGACTCGCAGCAGGCGTGCCTGAACATCCAATGGTAATTCACCGATTTCGTCCAGGAACAGGGTGCCGCCGTCGGCGGCCTCCACCAACCCGCGGCGACTGCCGCTGGCGCCGGTAAATGCCCCTTTTTCGTGGCCAAACAACTCCGACTCGATAAGACCCTCGGGGATGGCGGCGCAGTTGACCGTAATCATGGGCGCCGGTGCGCGTGGACTGAGTTCGTGCAGGGCGCGCGCCGCCAGTTCCTTGCCCGTCCCCGATTCGCCCAGAATCATCACCGTGGTGTCGGTGGGGGCCACCTTGTGGATACGATCGAAGACCTGCTGCATGGCCTCGCAGTTGCCGATCATGCCCGCTACCGGGTAGTCGCGTAGAAGGTCTGATTTGAGTGCGGCGTTCTGGCGTTCCATGTGTCCCTGTTTGAGGATGCGCTCCACCAGCATGGCCATCTCATCGTGGTCGAAGGGCTTGGCGATATAGTCCACCGCTCCCAGTTTCATCGACTCTACCGCCGATTTGACGCTGGCATAGCTGGTCATGATCAGGACCGGCACTCCCTGTGAGGCAGGGATGATCTCGGTGCCGGGCGGTCCGGGCAGGCGTAGGTCGCTGATGATAAGGTCGAAGTCTGCGGGACCCAGTTCCAGTGCCTCGGGGATGGAAGCGGCCTCGACCACCTCGTGTCCCTGACGCTCCAGCAGGCGTCGCAGGGTGCTGCGAATGATGGCCTCATCTTCGATGATAAGCAGTCGACTCATTGGACCTCCGCGGCGAGTGTCTCGGGCTGGGCCCGCGGTAGGGTAAGTATGAAACAGGTGCCCTGGCCTGGCGTACTGTTGAGGCCGATGCTGCCGCCGTGTTCGGTGACGATGTTATAGACCATGGCCAGCCCCAGGCCCGTGCCTTCACCGGCCTGCTTGGTGGTGAAGAAGGGCTCGAAGACCCGGTCCTGGTATTCCTCGGCGATGCCGCTGCCCTGGTCGCAGATATAGAGCCTGACCCGGTGTTCATCCAGCTCGGTCTCCACACTCACCGTGTCGCCGCTATCGGAGGCATCGCAGGCATTGCTAAAGAGGTTGACGAAGACCTGTAACAGGCGCTGTTTGTCGCCAAGGACCTGTAGTCCCGCATCGACATTATTATGGAACGTCACCTGCTTGCCCTCGCGCCCCAACTGGATGAAGCGGGTGGCCTCGCTGATGCAGTCATGCAGCGGTATCGGTCTGGGTTCGTGTTCTTCCGGCGTGCCGCTGTGGCTGAACTTGACCAGGCTTTGCACGATGTCGCTGATGCGCCGGGTCTGGTCCAGGATCTGGGAAAAGCCCTGACCGATTTCTTCCATGTCTTGTACCTGACGCAGATCCTGGGCCAGGCAGGCGATATTGGTCACCGGATTGCCGATCTCGTGGGCCACGCCCGCGGCCAGGCGGCCGATGGAGGCCAGGCGTTCGCTATGGGTCAGCTCGGCCTCCAGGTTTTGCAGTTCGGTCAGGTCCTCGAGCAGGATGACGGTGCCGCCGGATGCCCGTGTATCGCCATCGGGTGTGTCGATGGCGGCCTTGTGCAGGTTGAACCAGCGGTGGCGTCCCTCGATGTGGGTCTGGACCTTGTGCAGATGACGATCCTGGGTGCGGAGGAAGCCACCGAGCAGGCCGGACCAGGGTTCTGGCAGGCTGTCGATGGTCTTGCCGATGACCTCGCCGCCGTCGATGCCGGAGATCAGGCGCATGGCGATGTTCCAGTTGAGGATCACCCGATCGCCCCCTACCGAACATACCCCCATGGGCAGGTCGTGCAGGACCTGGCGGTGGTAGCGGCGTAGGGTATACAGTTCCCCCGCAAGGCCCTTGAGTTCGCTTTGCG
>JABURT010000080.1 GCA_014762495.1 Gammaproteobacteria bacterium
CCAGGAACGCATCACCGAGTACCTGGCGCCCGAGCTTTCCCTGCCTGCCATCGGCCAGGGCGCCGTCGGTATCGAGTGCCGCGTCGACGATGAACGTATCCATCACCTGCTGGATGCCCTCAACGACGAGGAGACCGCGATCCGTATTCGTGCCGAGCGTGCCTTTAATCACCGCCTCGAGGGCGGCTGCCAGGTCCCCATCGCCGGCTATTCGGTTATCGAGGGCGATGAGATCTGGCTACGCGGGCTGGTGGGACGGCCCGACGGCTCCGAGATCCTGCGCGGCGATCGGCGTGGCCCCATCACCGAGGCCCAGAATCTCGGCATCGCCCTGGCCGACGAACTGCTCGAACGCGGTGCCGAGGCCATCCTCAAGGACGTCTATGCCGGGACCTGAGGCCAAGGGGCCGCTCGCGGGCGTCCATGTCGTGGTGACAAGGCCCGCGGGCCAGCACGAAAGACTGTGCCAGTTAATCGAGGCGTCCGGAGGGGTGAGCATTCACTATCCGGTTCTGGAGATACAGGATGCCGCCGATCAGGCGCGGCTGGCACAACAAATTGCACGCCTGGATGAATTTGACCTGGCCATCTTCATCAGCCCCAATGCGGTGCAACGTGCCATGAACCGGATCAACGCCCACGGCGGCCTGCCCCCCAAGCTCAAGACCGCCACCGTCGGTCGCGGCAGCGGCCGCGAGCTGGCCCGCATCCTCGGTCGTGAACCCGATATCGTCCCAGCGAAGCGCTTTAACAGCGAGGCCCTGCTGGAGCTCCCGCCGATGCAGGAGGTGGCGGGCCAGCGGGTCATCATCTTTCGCGGTGACGGCGGTCGTGAACACCTGGCCAATACCCTGCGCGAGCGCGGTGCCAAGGTGGAATATGCCGAGGTCTATCGACGCGGCCGACCCGATATCGACAAAGCTCCACTGATGCATGCCTGGGCACGGGGCGAGGTCGACATTATAGTGGTGACGAGTGGCGAGGGATTGCGTAACCTGTTCGATATGGTCGGTCAGTTGGGCAGGCAGTGGTTGCGTAAGACCCCCATTCTGGTGATCAATGAACGCTTGGTGGAGCTGGCACGGGAACTGGGCGCCGAGAGCGCCCCGGTGATCGCCGACGAAGCCAGCGATGAAGGGATTGTGGCGGCCATCGAGGCCTGGCACAGAGGGTAGGCATGACTGAGTCGAAACAAGAACAAACCGCGCAGGCGAAAGATTCCCCGCTCAAGCACAAGGTCAAGACCAAGGCGGCCGACAAGAAGGCCGAGAAAAAGGCGAAGCTGCGTAAGCCTCGACGCTGGCCTGTCTTTTTTACCTTTCTCATTGCCGTGGCCGGTGTCGGCGCTTCCTATTATCTGTGGCAGGAATTCCAGGTTCTGAGCCGTTCCGTTTTTTTTTTAGGCTCGTCACGAGACGCTCGAGGGTCGTATCGAGACACTGGATGGCCACATCACCCGGCTGGAGCAATCCCTGCGCGCCATGCAGGGTAAGGACAACATGGACTGGCTGGTGTCCGAGGCCGAATACCTGATGCGCATCGCCAATCACCGTCTGATTCTCGAGCGCGACATCAACTCGGCCCTGTCCGCGCTCAAGAGCGCCGACGCACGGCTGTTCGAGACCAATGACCCCTTCTGGATCCCGGTGCGTGAGCAACTGGCACGGGACATCAGCGCCCTGGAATCGGTGGACAAGATCGACGTGGCCGGTCTCAGTGCGCGCCTCTCGGCGCTGGGCGAAACCCTGCTCAAACTGCCGATTCTCAAACCCGATCGCAGCGTCAAGGCCGAAAACCTGTCGCAGGCGGGCGCCGAGAAGCCCCCGGCCAAGTACTGGGACGACGTCTGGAACGATGTGAAGGAACGTTTAAGTGGCCTGGTGGTGATACGCAATGTCGAGCGTCCGCCCGGACCGCTACTGGCACCGGAGCAGGCGGCCTTCCTGCAACAAAATCTGTTGCTCAAGCTCGAAGGCGTGAAGCTCTCGCTCTTGCGTGGTCAGCCCGAGACCTATCGCGAGGGGCTGATGTCCATGAAGACCTGGATCGAGAGTTATTACGATACCGGCAGTACCGCGACCCGTGATGTACTCAAACACCTCACGGCGCTACATGAGATAGACATTACCCCCGAGTTACCCGATATCACCACCTCGCTCAAGAGCCTGGAGGCGGCACGCGAAAAACGCGACAAGGCCGCGCGTGGGGAGGCCGGCTGATGCGTCGACTGTTTATCAGCCTGGCTCTATTGCTGGTGGTGGTGGGCCTGGCCCTGTTCGCCCAGTACGATGCGGGCTATGTCCTATTCTCCTGGGGCAACTGGACACTGGAGAGCTCCTTCAGTCTCTATCTCATCCTCATGGCAATTGCCTTTGCGCTGCTGCACTACCTGTTGCTGTTGTGGCGCGGCCTGGCGCACCTGCCCAGCGGCTTCCAGGCCTGGCGCGTCAAACGTCTGGACCACAAGGCCCTGGACTTCGAGCAGCGCGGCCAGATGGCCTATGCCGAGGGCCACTGGAAGGAGGCGGAAAAGCTCTTCCACAAGAGCGCAAAGTTGAGTGAAAACTCACTGGTGGATTACCTCTCCGCGGCGCGCGCGGCGCAGAAGCAATGGCGTGACGAAGAGCGCGACTATTATCTGTCCATGGCGCATCAGTCCCTGCCCGAGGCCAATATGGCGGTGGGTCTGACCCAGGCCGAGTTGCAGCTTGCCCACGGCCAGCTCGAACATGCCCTGGCCTCATTGATCCGGCTGCGCCAGGCACAGCCCGGCCATGCCTATATCCTCAATCTCATGATGCAGGTATACAAGCGCCTGGGTGCCTGGGGCGATCTGGCCACCCTGTTGCCGGAATTGAGAAAACGAAAGGTTATCGAGCGCGAGGAACTGATTGGTCTGGAATACGAGGTCCACTCCCACCTGCTTAGCCTCTCCATCAACAGCGGTCGACGGGACAGCCTGCTCGATTTCTGGAAGGGCCTGCCCAGACAATTGCGTGAAGACAGCGGCTTTTTGATCCCCTATTGCCGGGCACTGGTGGCCTTCGACATGCAGAAAGAGGCCGAGCAAATGCTGCGTCAACGTCTCAAGCAAAAGTGGGACCCGGGTCTGATGCACGTCTATGGCCTGGTCTACGGTCCACAGCCGGATAAACAACTGGCCTTTGCCGAGGGCTATTTGAAGGATCACCCGAAGGATGCGGTATTGCTACTGAGTCTGGGGCGCTTGTGCCTGCACAATCGGTTGTGGGGCAAGGCGAGAAGCTTCCTCGAGGCGAGTCTGTCGCAGGCCCCGCGTGGCGAGACCTATCGCGAGCTGGCGACCTTGCTGGAACAGCTGGATGAAGGGGAGACCGCCTACAAACTCTACCGCGATGGTGTGAACCTGTTGCTGGATAACATCGAATGCACCAGCTTTACCCTTACCCCGGAAGAGTATGAGGTAAGCAAGCGACCGGGCACCGGCCCGGTCCGAACTCAGTCGCCGGCGATTTCGAAGGCGTCGGAGTAGTAACGCTCCTGGTCCATGCCCTTGGTGACAAAGGCATCACGTCCGGCATAGACCATGGCGGGGGCACCGCTGGCGTAGATGTCGTACTTGGACAGGTCGTCGAAGTCTTGCATGATGGCGTCGGTGACATAACCGGTGCGACCGTCCCAGTTGTCCTCGGGCAGGGCATTGGACAGCACGGGAACGAAATGGAAGTGTTCGTGTTCGTCGGCCCACTTCTGCACCAGATCATTCATATAGATATCCTTGCGTGAACGCACACCCCAGTAGAGATACATGGGGCGGGTGATACCCTCGGCAAAGGCATGCTCGACAATGCCCTTGATGGGAGCAAAGCCGGTGCCGCCAGCCATGAAGATGATGGGTTTGTCCGAGTCCTCGCGCAGGAAGAAGGAACCATGCGGCCCCTCGATTCGCAAGATAGATTTCTCGCCGATCTCGTGGCCGAACAGCTTGTCGGTGAAGCGGCCGCCGCTAATGTGGCGTATGTGCAGCTCCAGCATCTCGTCGTCGTGCGGGGCATTGGCGAGGGAGAAGCTGCGGCGCTTGTTGTTCTGCATCAGGATGTCGATGTACTGGCCGGCGAGAAACTGCATACGCTCGGTTTCCGGCAGCTTTAGATAGACACGCATGACATCATCGGAGAGCTCATCGGCGCTGGCGATGCGCGTGGGCAGATTCTTGATCGGGATCTCGCCAGGGGTCTCGACCTCCTTGACCTCCACGACCAGGTCGGACTTGGCACCGGCGCTGCAAAACAGTCCGATGCCGGCCTTGATGTCCTGTTCGTCTATGGCCGGGGGCAGGTTGTCGCCGTAATCCAGTTCGCCTTCCAGCACCTTGTTTTTGCATGCCCCGCAGACACCGCTGCGGCAGCCATAGGGAAAGGAAAGACCGTTGCGAAGCGCAGCGTCGAGGAGGGTCTCGCCCGCTTCGATGGTGAACTCGCGATTGCTTGGTTTGACGACGACTTTAAAGCTCATATGGATTCCGATGAGTGCTCAATAACCTAGTAAAACGCTGTATTATCGGGGAATTTCGGCGATAAATAAAGCATAATGATATGTTAATACGCTTGAATATAGATAGTGGAGTCAGACGAGAGTAAAAAATGTCACAGCAGGTTCTGATTATCGGTTTTGGCGACATCGCCCATCGACTGGTCCAGCAACTCGATGCCGACACGGCCCAAATCATGGCGCTGGTGCGCCGTAACGAGAGGGCTCAGGAACTGGAGGCGTTGGGCCTACAAATGCATCTGGCGGACCTCGATGACCCCAGTAGTCTGGCAGGCCTCGAGGTCAACGAGGTCGAGATCTATTATTTCGCACCGCCCTCCAGTATCGATGAGCAAGATCATCGCATGCGCAACTTCCTCGCCGCCATCGAAGGCCAGCAGCCGCGACGCTTTGTCTACATCAGCACCAGTGGTGTCTATGGCAACAGCCAGGGCGCCTGGGTCGACGAGACGACACCGGCGCAGCCGTCCACAGAGCGTGGCAAGCGACGCCTGGATGCCGAGCAGGTCCTGCAGGCCTATGGTCATCGCCATGGTGTGCCGGTGGCAATCCTGCGCGTGGGCGGGATCTACGGTCCCGGTCGTCTACCGCTGCGCCAATTGGAGAGTGCGCGGCCGGTGTTGACCGACGAGGAGTCCGGCTACACGAATCGCATCCACGCCGATGACCTGGCGATGATCTGTCGTGTCGCGATGGAACGCGGTGAGGGGATCTATAATGTCAGTGACGGTCATCCGGGAACCATGGCCCAGTATTTCACCGAGCTGGCACGCGAATTGGGATATCCGATTCCAGAGCGCATCACGCTCGATGAGGCACGTGAAGTCCTGCCCCCAGCCATGCTCTCCTACCTCGAGGAGTCGCGAAGACTGGATACATCACGGCTGGTGAACGAGCTTGGGATCGAACTACGCTATCCAGATTTGAAGTCGGGAATTGAAAGTATCAAGCAGCATCTTGTCGCATCGGGCTAGACACCAGGCCAGATTTTTCTACCTTTACTCATTCATCCATTGATAAGGTTTTGGCCAGTCATGATCGAACACAATCTCGACAAAAACACAGCAGTGCTCTACATCAAGCCGACGGCCGCACTCTCGCAAAACGACTTCGACAAGGTCGCCAGCGAGGTGGATCCCTTCATTCAGGAACACGGCGGCCTCAGAGGAGTGCTGCTCGAGGTGGACAAGTTTCCGGGCTGGGAAGACTTCCCGGCCGCAATTCACCACTTCCGTTTCGTCAAGGATCACCACAAGCAGGTCGAGAAGGTGGCCCTGGTCACCGACTCTTCCCTGGCCTACATTGCCGAGCACGTGGTGGATCACTTCGTTTCCGCCGAGGTGAAGCACTTTGCCAGCGGTGAAGTAGAAAAGGCGATCGCATGGTTACTGGTTAATATCAGTAAGATGTTGAGCTGAGCTTTCAAATCGTGCTTGAATGGGAATGGATGCCTGGAGTATGAGGGATATGTGCCAGACGGCAATCCAGCAAGGCCGCTATGGCCAGATTATTGTTACGACTGTGAGCGGCCAGTTTGAAAATAGACACACGGCTATATTCTTGTTCGTATAAATGTGTGGATGCGAGCATAGGCTCTATAAAGCACCTGTCCTGCATATTACTTTTACGCCCCGTTCAATATCTCGCACATCTGCTTGTATATATATTCATAACCTTTTCTTCAAATGTCTTCGCTGAAGGGGTTGAGTCCAGTGCTCCTGAACGAGATACAAAGGCTCTGGTGCTTACAGCCGCCTCCAGTAATAACTTCCCTCCCATTAACATCCTGTCTGATGAAGGAACTTTGATTGGCTTCGGTCGAGAACTTTCCGATGCCGTGGCTCGTGAAATGGGTTTCGAGCTTCGACGTATACATTCCTCATCCTGGACTGATGTCGTGGAGACTCTCATGCAGGGCCGTGCCGACTTTATTCATGATGTCGGCTATACGTCAGAGCGCGATGCCTATCTGGACTACTCGAATCCGATACTGAGCATGCCGGAACTGATCTTCGTTCGCGAAGAACGTGTCGATATCCATGACATGAATTCACTAAAGGGTAAGCGGGTGGCGTGTGTCAAGAATCATATTACCCATCAATATCTAAAGCAGTTCCCGAAGATCCAATGCCAGCTCGTCAATCGACCTGTTGACGGTGTGACCGCATTGCTGTCTGGCGATGTCGATGCCTTTATCTACCCACGTCAAATCGTACTCTACTATGTACACAAGATTGGTGTGTCACGCGAGATAAAGAGTGTCGGAGAGCCATTGCGCGAACTGACCTGGTCAATGGCTGTCAGGCAAGGTGATACGAATACTCTAGATCTTTTGAATGAAGGTTTGGAGCGTGTACGGAAAAGTGGTGATTATCAGCGGATTTATAATAATTGGTTTGGTGAACGAATTCTTTCGGGTTATACCAGGAATGAATTTCTGGTTTTCTCAGGAACGATAGCCGTACTCGCGCTTCTTATGGGCATAGGCCTGGGGCTTGCGTTTTATATCAGTCGACTCAAGGCAACACAGCGCGCATTAAAAAGTTCGATAGATGATGAGAGAAAGACTCGGGCAGCCTTGTCTAGAAGCGAGGAGAAATTGCTTTTATTGAACCGTGAACTCGAAAAACGTGTGCAGGATCGGACACGTGAATTGAGTAGAAGTGAACGGCGCTTACGCGATGCCCAGTCTATCGCAAAAATTGGTAACTGGGAGGCGGATGTAGTTACAGGTAAGCTGGTATGGTCTGACGAAATATATCGGATATTCGGCCATGACCCTAACGCCTTTGCTCCCAGTGTTGAGGCATTCCACGCTGCGGTTCATCCCGAAGACCTTGACAAGGTTCATGCCAGTGAAAAAGAGGCGGAGCAGGGCGGCATGCACGATGTCGTACATCGCATCATCAGACCAGATGGGACGATAAGGCATGTGCATGAGCTGGCTCAATCTACGACCAATAGTGAGGGAAAACTGATTCGATTACTTGGTACGGTACAGGATGTTACCGAACAGGTGGAGGTTGAACAGGAACTAATCAGGGCTCGCGAAGAGGCCGAACGCGCCAACCTGGCAAAGTCACAATTCCTTTCTCGAATGTCTCATGAGTTACGTACTCCCATGAATGCCATTATGGGCTTCAGTCATCTTCTCGAAGTGGATCCAACACTTTCGCATGAGCAACTGGATAACGTGCGAGAGATTCTCGCGGCCAGTAAGCACCTACTGGATTTGATAAATGAGCTTCTGGATCTTGCCAGGGTGGAGTCAGGAAACTTTGAACTGACTCTTGAGTCGGTTGATCTCAAGCCGGTTCTGTATGAATGTCTGGCTCTGGTGAGAACTCTGGCGGAAAAACACCAAGTACAGGTCAGTACGGGTGATTTTGAAGATGTCTCGGTTATCGCTGATCGTACTCGCTTGAAACAGGTCTTGATCAACCTTATTACCAATGCCGTAAAGTATAATCACGAGGGAGGAGAGGTGACGATAGATGTGAGTGCGAGTGGCAGTGATCGCATACGTATAGGTGTCAATGATAATGGCCCCGGCATCCCCCATGAGAAACTGGATGAACTGTTTGAACCCTTTCATCGTCTAGGCGCGGAAACAACCGATATTGAAGGAAGCGGTATCGGTATGACTATCAGTCGTCAACTCGTATTGAAAATGGGCGGTGAGCTAGGGGTGGAGAGCGAGCTAGACGTTGGAACCTGTTTTTGGTTCGAGTTACCTCTGTCTGTTCACCACTAGGTCTGAAATGAAACAAGATGTCAGGTAAAATAGCCGTATGAAACCCGTTCTGCAAAACATCCCCACCAATGTCATTACCGGCTTCCTTGGAGTCGGTAAGACCACGGCCATTCGCCAGTTATTGGTGAGTAAACCCGAGCATGAAACCTGGGCAGTGTTGGTTAATGAATTCGGCAAAATCGGTATTGATGGTGAGTTATTAAAATCCACGGGTGTCGTAATCAAGGAGATCCCGGGTGGCTGCATGTGTTGTAGTGGGATTTCGGTACAGGTTGGGCTCAATGAGTTACTGGCACAGGCTCGGCCAGATCGCTTGCTCATCGAGCCCACCGGAGCGGGACATCCCGGTGAGATTATCAAGCAGTTCTCCCGCCCTCCCTTCGATCAGGTCCTCGACATGCGGGCCTGCATCTGCCTGGTGGACCCGCGACACCTGGGTGACCAACGATACGTGGAAAACGAGTTCTATCGCGAGCAACTCAATGCAGCCGATATACTGGTGGCCAACAAGACGGACCAGGCTAGCGAGGTGGACAGGGCGGCCTTTGAGCAGTTGTTGTCAGATTATGAGCCGATCGCCAGCGGTTGGGTCGAACACGGTCAACTCGAGCCTGAGTGGTTGTCACTGCCGCGCAAGACAGCTGCGCCCAAATCGCACATCAGCCTGGGACTGGCGGACCCAGTGAGCGAGGGACTGGATGAGGTCGTTCTCAAAGACGGTGAAGATTTTAGGCGTCTCCAACATGAGCACAAAGGGATCTATAGTTGCGGATGGTTGTTCGCGGCAGAGGCTCGCTTCGATCCGCAACAACTATTGACAGCCATGCGCAGCGTCGACGCCGAACGTATCAAGGCAACGCTTCGCACCGAACACGGTGCCTGCCAGATCAACGTAACTCGTAGTGAGTCCATGATTGATGACATGGAGGGGGAGCCGGAAAATCGAATCGAAGTGATTACCTTAAAGGATCAGGATTGGGATAGCCTGGAACAGGCCATACTTAAGACCATCGTATAGCCTCACATCTACTAGTCTTACTGGATGGACATATTCTCAAGCGACAGGGGATTGAACTCCGAATGACTGATCTCGTCGCGGTGCTTGAGTTTATCCAGCGTGATCGCAATGAGCGAGATATCATCATGTGGTGATTGCCCCAGGGTATGTTCTAGAATCGATGTTTTTAATGTATCGAAACGTTCCTCCGTACATGCGCTGGCAATGATATTCTCAACCCGCTTGCTACCATATTGTTCACCTGCACGGTTCGATGCCTCGTTTAGCCCATCGGAATAGGCAACTAGCTGAGTGGCATCTTTCCATTGATAGAGTTGTGACCTGGGTTTCTCTTCACTACAGTTGATTCCAAGTGCCAGATCGGTGGACTCAAACTGACGCTCAACTTCCCCTTTGCTGTCTATTAAAATGGCAGTAGGCATGCCGCCGTTCCATATCTCGATGGTTCGGTTTTCGGCATCAATACACACCAAAATGGCGGCAACGAAACGGTTGATGGGTGATAACTCACGAATTTTACGGTTCATCGCATCAACCATTAAATCCAGTGGTAGACTTTTGGCAGCCATGGAATAAAAGGTTTCGCTTATCGGAATGAGATTGATCGCTGCTGGCAATCCATGTCCGGTGGAGTCAGCAATCAGGGTGTAATACTTTCCATAGGGCGAATGCATAGCTGCGATAAGATCTCCTCCCATTAAATCGGCGGCCTGATTCCAATATGCAAGGGCTGGATCTTGTAGACGATCGATGCGCATCATTCGCGCCATAAGGTCGGAAGTGATCTGCTGCTCTTCTTCGAATTTTCTCTGATAGCTTTCCAGCTCACGTTGATACTGACTCACAATCTGGACTGATCTGCGCTTGGCTAGCAGTAGATTGACATGCTCTGAGAGAGTGCGCAGTGCCGCAAGCTGTTGCTCACTTAACTCCATTGGTTGGCTATTGAGAACACATAGCGTACCCAGCGCATGGCCTTCAGCATCCATGAGTGGAATGCCAGCATAGAAACGCAGGTTGTATTTTAATAAAAAGGGGTTGTCGTAAAAGCGAGTGTCTTTCAGTGTGTCAGGGATGATAAAGGTATCTCTTTGCAAGATAGCATGACCGCAGATGGACAGATCGCGGTCTGATTCACATAGATTGGTACCCGCAGTGGATTTGAACCATTGGCGTTCACTGTCAATGAATGAGAGCAATGCCATTTCGGTACCGCAAATTGAGGCAGCCAGCTCGACCAATTGGTCGTATACCGGATCGGTGACGGTATCGAGGATTCGCAGTTCATGCAAAGCCTTGATCCGCGTCTTTTCATTTTTCGGTAATTCTGGCTTCTGCACGTCTTATCCCTACATATATTTTGGTCTAGTTGTTATCGGTACTTTTATACGATTCAGTGCAACTATTTACCTTAACTATGTGACAGTTTTGTAAACTTCATAGTTACCCATAGGGTTTGAATGGTCTTTTCTTTATTCATTCGTGCTAGTTGAAATTTGCTTGCGCTGCAATACGAACTATTAACTGTTTGTGAAATATTGTCGGCCATCATTAACATCATTAGGTGTTAAGTCTATTCTAGGACCTCGTTTTATTAGCCTTCCGACTTTCTCGAGCAGGATGGTTCCTCTCGATAGTAAATAGCTTAGTATCGGTTGTCTTGTATATGAATAACGCTCCGCTATTTGACAACAATCTGGCAGCAGAGATCCTGAAAACGGTAGGGGCTATTATTTGTGTGATGGACAGTACGGGTCGGATCGTATTGTTCAACAAGGCAGCAGAGGAATTAACCGGCTATTCCTTTGCAGAGATTAAGGGGCGCTATCCATGGGATGTATTTATTCTCCCCGAAGAGACCGATGCTGTCAGACATGTCTTCTCACGTCTTACCTCAGGCCATTTCCCCAACAACCACACTAATTACTGGCTGACGAAACATGGTGAGCGCCGCTTGCTAGATTGGTCGAACACCGCGTTGGTTGATGACAGTGGCGAAATTGAATATGTCATTGCAACCGCTGTGGATATTACCAAGCAGAAACAGGCGGAAGATGAAATTAGGGATTATCAACTTCATCTGGAAGAGAAGATTGATAAACGTACCCGGGAACTGAAAATGCTCAATGAGCAACTGGATAAAATTTCACGCCTGGATGCGACGACCGGTATCTTTAATCGCCGCCATTTTGATGAAGTGCTGGATGTCGAGATACGTCGTTGCAAACGCCAGGGATTGAATTTGTCATTGTTGCTGTGTGATGTTGACAATTTCAAGCTGTATAACGATACATATGGTCACGTAGAAGGCGATGCCTGCCTGCGCGAGATTGCCTCCGTACTGAGTGATAACCTCAATCGTGCTACCGATGTTGTAAGTCGTTATGGAGGTGAAGAGTTTGCCATTATCCTGCCCGGCATGCATGGGGGAGAAGCCATGGAGATGGGTAAAAGATTAGTGGATGCCATTCGTAGCAAGAGACTGGCGCATATACATTCACCGATTGAAAATATCATCACCATAAGCATTGGGGCTGTTTCGTTCGAGGCGGATCAACTTTCAACCGCAGAGGCACTGGTGCAGGCGGCGGATAAAGCCCTCTACCATGCCAAGGAGAGTGGGCGTAATAACATCAAGCAGTATGACGGTAGCATGGACGGTAGTGAGACATAATAGAAAGGTGTCTTACCTAGTCCTTTTTTAGTATCTCGAGCTCTTCCCATATTTCATCTACCCTCGATTTAACTTCCTCACTCATGACAATAGGCTCGCCCCAGTCGCGATCGGTCTCACCAGGCAATTTGTTGGTGGCGTCAAATCCAATCTTTCCCCCCAGTCCGGACACCGGTGAGGCAAAGTCCAGGTAGTCGATGGGAGTATTTTCCACCAGTGTGGTATCGCGCACCGGGTCCATGCGCGTGGTCATGGCCCAGATCACATCGTTCCAGTCACGTACGTTGACATCATCGTCGGTGACGATAACAAACTTGGTATACATGAACTGGCGCAGGAAGGACCAGACACCGAACATCACGCGTTTGGCATGGCCGGGATATTGTTTCTTCATGCTCACCACCGCCATGCGGTAGGAGCAGCCCTCGGGCGGCAGATAGAAATCGGTGATCTCTGGGAACTGCTTTTGCAGGATGGGTACGAAGACCTCATTGAGGGCCACGCCGAGTATGGCCGGCTCGTCCGGTGGACGGCCGGTATAGGTGGAGTGATAAATGGGGTCCTTACGGTGCGTAATGCGTTCGATGGTGAAGACGGGGAAGCGCTCGACCTCGTTGTAATACCCAGTGTGATCGCCAAAGGGCCCTTCGTCGGCCTCGACGCCTTCTTCCAGGTAACCTTCCAGTACGAATTCGGCCGAGGCCGGTACCTGTAGATCACTGCCCTTGCACTTGACCACCTCGGTCTTGCCGCCGCGCAGGAGTCCGGCGAAGGCGTATTCGGATAAGGTATCGGGCACCGGGGTAACCGCCCCCAGGATGGTGGCGGGATCGGCACCCAGGGCGACGGCAATGGGAAAGCGTTCGCCCGGGTGGGCCTGGCACCATTCCTTGAAATCGAGCGCGCCACCGCGGTGGGCAAGCCAGCGCATGATCACCTGGTTCTTGCCGATGACCTGCTGGCGATAGATGCCCAGGTTTTGCCGATCCTTGAACGGCCCTTTGGTAATGACAAGGCCCCAGGTAATCAAGGGGCCGGCATCGCCCGGCCAGCAGGTCTGGATCGGGATGCGTGACAGGTCCACCTCATCACCCTCCAGCACCACCTCCTGGCAGGCGGCCTTGCTTACCTGCTTGGGCGCCATGTTCAGCACCTGCTTGAACTTGGGCAGTTTTTCCCAGGCATCCTTAATACCCTTGGGCGGGTCCGGTTCCTTCAAAAAGGCCAATAACTTGCCCACTTCGCGCAAGGCGACAACCGACTCTTCACCCATGCCCAGCGCGACGCGTTCCGGTGTGCCGAAGAGGTTGGCCAAGACCGGGATGTCCGAGCCCCGGGGATTTTCGAACAACAAAGCCGGTCCGCCGGCACGCAGGGTTCGGTCGGCGATTTCGGTCATCTCCAGCTCCGGATCGACCTCCATGGCGATGCGCTTGAGTTCGCCCCGTTGTTCCAACAGCTTTATGAAGTCACGCAGATCTTTATATTTCATTTGCGATTCGCAATTAACTGGTTCGATGCAAGGATATCAGAGTTCGTATGTATGTCGTACTAGATGTGAATATCAATGACATAACAAGGGATATCTGATGAATCGTTCTGGTCACTTGTTACTCATGGGTAGCGTAGTGTCTTCTGCAAACTGCGACAGCTGTTCACACATAAAGGGGGTGGTTAAACGGACACACATCTCTGACAGATGCTTGATGTGACCTTGATATCTGGAAGGTATATGGGCGATTACTGAAATGATAGTGATTGAAGAAATATGTTTCTGGAAAGATGAAATGTTTTACTTAGATTGTGGTATTTAGAAATATATTTCCAAGCGTGTTAATAATAAATATATGTTCAGAGCTTGATAGGTATATATATGAAAAGGAGTCGTTTGGTCCAGGTCAGTCTAACGTCTACTGTGATTGCATGTTTGTGCCTTGCTACGCCAGTTCACGCGAAAGATTCCATCCCCGGCATTTGGGATATCGACCTTGTCTATACCGGTGATTATGTACAGAGCGAGTCAAGTGTGGGTTCGCAAACGGCAACTCCAAGTAATGTGGATATCACATTTCTGGGCGACATGGAGCAAGCACTGGGATGGAAGGGCGGAAAGTTATTGATCTATATCCTGGGTAATGGTGGCACCGGTCCCAGTCAGTACATCGACGATTTGCAGGGGGTAAATAATATAGAGGCGCCCGAGGCCTGGAAGATATATGAGTTATGGTATGAGCACTCCTGGGATGACTCATCCCTCCTGACTGGTCTCTATGATCTCAATTCCGAGTTCGACATTATCAAAAGCGCGGCCGTATTCCTCCATCCCTCCTTCGGTATTGGGCCGGATTTTGCCCAGTCGGGAATCAATGGACCATCCATCTTCCCAACCACCTCATTTGGATTTCGTTATTTCACCGAGTTTGGTGAGCGTGCCTTCTATCGTGTCACGGTGCTGGACGGTGTACCCGGTGATCCGTTTCAAAATCAGGCCACACACATTCACCTCACGACAAAAGAGGGTTTGCTGATAAGCATGGAGGCGGGCAGCGGCTATGGGAGTTCCGAACACAATAAATTGGCCGTCGGTGGCTGGATCTATACCAAGCCCAAGACGGTCGACGCTCTGGATAATTCGATCTCACCTCAGCAAAACCTCGGTTTTTATGCCTTTACAGAAAAGCAGTTCACGCGAGAAGCCGCTGATGCCCGCCAGGGCTGGATGGGATTCGTTCGCCTGGGGATAGCCGACCCCGTGCTTAACGTCATCGGCTCTTATGTCGGACTGGGCGTGAATTATTACGGTGCTTTCAGTGACAATAGCGAAGACCAGTTCGGTATCGGCATGGCAAAGGCCAACGTAGCAGGGCCCTATCGCACGGCCACCGGCAGCGACGCCAGCGAGACGGCCTTCGAGATCAGCTATCGAAAGAAAATCAATTCGTACCTCACCGTGACACCGGACCTGCAATACATCGTGAACCCCGGTGCCGACCCGGCCAACATCGATGCCACCGTCATCAGTGTACGTTTTGAACTGAGCTATTCCTTGTAATCAAATCGTGAGCGGCGGCTCGTCCAGTTTGGCCGCCTGTTCGCGCAGCCCCAGGATCTGTTCTTCCCAGTAACGCGCTTCCTGGAACCAGGGAAAGGCCTGGACGAAGGCGGGGTCGTCGTGGCGCCTGGCGAGCCAGGCGCTGTAGTGGATCATGCGCAGGGTGCGCAGCGCCTCGACCAGATTCAGTTCGCGGCGATTGAAGTCCATGAACTGCTCGTAGCCCTCGACCACGGTAGAGAGTTGCATCGCCATCTCCTCGCGTTCGCCCGAGAGCAGCATCCACAGGTCCTGCACCGCCGGCCCCATGCGGCAGTCGTCCATGTCCACGAACCATGGGCCGTCCTCGCGCCAGAGGATATTCCCGGGATGGCAGTCGCCATGCAGGCGCAGGTACGCCACCTCGCCGGCGCGCTCGAAACAGGCCGACACCTGTTTCAATACATCCTCCGCCAGTGAACGATAGGCCGTCTCCAGCTCACGCGGGATAAATCCCTGCGCCATGAGGTATTCATAGCTGTCGTAGCCAAAGCTCTGCGTATCCAGCGTGGGTCGGTGCTCAAATGGGCGTACCGCGCCGATGGCGTGGATGCGGCCGAGGAAGCGCCCGATCCACTCCAGGTTGTCGAGATTGTCCAGCTCCGGCCAGTGGCCGTGGCGACGTGGGAAGAGGGCAAAGCGAAAGCCCTCGTGTTGGTGCAGGGTCTCGCCATGCGCATCGCGTAGTGGCGCCACCACCGGGATCTCGTGATCCATCAACTCATGGCTGAAGGCATGCTCCTCAAGGATGGACTCGCTGGTCCAACGCTGGGGGCGGTAGAACTTGGCGATGACGGGTTGTTCGTCCTCAATACCGATCTGGTAGACGCGGTTCTCATAACTGTTGAGCGCGAGGAAATGGCCACTGGGCAGAAACCCCGAGGCCTCGATGGCATCGAGTACCACGTCCGGGGTCAGGCGTTCATAGGGATGGGACATGGAACTCCTTCACTCCGGCAGCTGAATGGGGTGATTGGGATCGATGGCTGCCGGCACGGGCTGTTTATACGGGATGCGCAGGTAGATATCCACCTGGTCGCGCAGCCAGTCCTTGTTGTCCGAGTTGCGCAGCACGTCATTCTTACCCGAATCGCCACCGTCGCGAATGATGTGGTAATGGCGCAGGGCGGCCTCGCGCTGGTCCCGCACGTCATAGGCCTGGGCCATGGCCAGGTGCCAGTAGGCGGTGTTTTTCTTCTTAAATCTTGGTTTCAGTGCCTGAATGGCCTCGATATCGCCCTGGCTGCGCAGGGCATTGAGCAGCAGGATGTCCAGGATCTTCTCCATGTCCGGGAACTCTTCCAGGTAGACCTTCCGTGCCCGTTTGTTTTCGGCCAGTGCCCGCGCGGGATAGCCGCAATTGGTGTGCAGCATCTGGTAGGCACCGGAGAAGTGGGCATTCTCGGGGTAGCGGTCATGGGCCTGGCGTGCCAGCGGCAGGTACTGGCAGGCGTTTTCCACGTATTCCGGTTGTAGCGCGGCGGCGGCCACCAGCATGCGCGCGGCCTCCGGTGCCAGCAGCGAGGCGCGAGCGGTGGCCAGTTGCAGATACTGGAGCCCCAGTTCGCGATCGCCGCTGATGTCGAACAGGGCGGCCAGCCAGTTCACCCCGCGCGGGATGGAACCGGCGATGTATTCATATACGCCGAGCGGGAAGTAGGCATCGTAGAGGTCGGGTTCGTCCTCCACCAGCTTACGCAGGGTGTCGCGCCCGGCGCGGGCATTGCTGTAGATCTTCAAGACCTTGCCCTGCTCGACATAGGTGCGGGCGATGAAGAACTGCGACAACCCCAGCGCCAGCCGCCACTGCGGGTCGTTCGGGGTGCGTTCGAGCTGTTCGCGGGCCCGCTCCATGGCCGCCTCATAGGCCACGGTGGCGAGTTTCCACTTGCGTACGCGCTCGGCCTTGTCGTCGCCCTGCAGGGCCTCGGCCTGCACCCAGAGGATACCGGCACGCAGAAAATAGAGCAGGGGATAGTGGGGGGCCTGGGTTTGCAGGGCATTGAGGCTGGCGTTGGCGCGTGCATAATCGAGACGCAGCATGGCGTCGACGGCCTCACTGGCCAGCTCGTCATTGTCACGGGCCTGGAGGCCCAGGGGGAGGAGCAGGGCAAGCAGTATCAGGCTCGACCCGAGACATCGGGCCAGGCCGGTACCGCGCCGATGATTAGCGATGGTCGGTGACACCGCGACGGCTTTCGCGGAAGAAGCGGACGATGCTTGCCACCTCCTCCGACATGGGTTCGGCCTCCAGCGTCTCCAGCGCCTGAGACAGATTCATACCGCTATGATAGAGCGTCTTATAGGCGCGTTTGATGGCGCTGCGTTGGGCCTGGTCGAAGCCGCCGCGGCGCAGTCCCACCACGTTGGTGCCGATGACGGTGGCGGGATTGCCATCGACGGTGGAAAAGGGCGGTACGTCTTTTACGATCTTGGCCAGGCCCGCGACCATGGCGTAGTCGCCGATACTGACGTTCTGGTGTACCGCCACCAGGCCGGAGATAAAGGCGCGGTTGCCGACGTGGCTGTGGCCGGCGATGATGGCGCTCTGGGTCATGGTGTTATGGTCGCCGAAGATGCAGTCGTGGGCCACGTGGGTGAGTGACATGAAGTAATTGTGGTGGCCGATGACCGTATTGTGACCTTCCTTGGAACCGCGCGAGATATTCATGTTTTCGCGAAAGTGGTTGTGGTCGCCGACGATGAGACCGCTGACGCAGTCCCTGTCGAAGGAGAGGTCCTGCGGCTCGCAGCCCAGGGCCACGCCGTGGTCGAGTCGGTTGTGCTGACCGATGCGGGTGTGGGCGTAGATGCGCACCCCGCTGCCGATCACCGTGCCCTCGCCTATGACCGTATCGCCCTCAATCACCGTGTAGGGTCCGACGCTCACAGATTCATGCAGCTCGGCACTGGGGTCGACGATGGCGGTGGGGTGGATATTCATGCACGCTTCCTGTGGTTGAATAGTGATGCCGGCAACAATATATATAAGTAACGACGTACTGACGCAATCTTACATGAATCCAGACAGGTGAAACCATGTCCAATCCACTGCTCGATATTACCGGCCTCCCCGCCTTCAGCCAGATCAAGCCCGAACACGTTGTCCCCGCCATCGAACAATTGCTGACGGACAACCGCGCCCGTGTGGAGAAGCTGCTCGGCGATACCGCCGTCTACACCTGGGACAACCTGGTGCAGCCGCTGGAGGACATGGACGACCACCTGTCGCAAGCCTTCTCGCCGGTGAGCCACATGAACTCGGTGGTCAACAGCGACGAATTGCGCGAGGCCTATAACGCCTGCCTGCCATTGCTCTCCGACTACGCCACCGAGATGGGTCAGAACGAGGGCCTGTTCAAGGCCTTCCAGCAGATCAGTGAAGGCGAGGAATACGACAAGCTCGATGCCGCGCAGAAGAAGGTGATCGACAATGCCCTGCGCGACTTCCGTCTCGCCGGGGTCGACCTGCCGCCTGAGAAGCAGGCCCGCTACAAGACCATCCAGCAGGAGCTGTCCCAGCTCACCTCTAAATTCAGCGACAACCTGCTCGATGCCACCAATGCCTGGCACAAGCAGGTCACCGACGAGTCCCTGCTCGCCGGTCTACCCGAGTCCTCCGTCGGCATGGCCAAGCAGGCCGCCGAGGAACGCGAGCTGGAAGGCTGGGTCTTCACCCTCGAATTCCCCTCCTACTACGGCGTGATGAGTTATGCCGACAACCGTGAGTTGCGCGAGGAGCTCTACAAGGCCTACGTAACCCGCGCCTCCGATCAGGGCCCCAACGCCGGGCAATGGGACAACACCGAGGTGATGGAAAAGATCCTCGACCTGCGACACGAGCTGGCCCAGTTGCTGGGCTTTGCCAATTATGCCGAGCGCTCGCTGGCCACCAAGATGGCCCCCGGCCCCGACAAGGTACTGGAGTTCCTCAAGGACCTGGCCAATCGCTCCCTGGGTATGGCGCAGGAAGAGCTGGATGAACTGCGTGCCTTCGCCAAGGACAAGCACGGCATCAACGAGTTGCAAAACTGGGACATCGCCTACTACTCGGAAAAGCTGCAGCAGGAGAAATACAACTTCTCCGAAGAAGACTTAAAGCCCTACTTCCCGGAAACGAAGGTGATCCCCGGCATGTTCGAGGTGGTCAAACGTCTCTACGGTCTCAACATTGAAGAGGTCAAGGGCGTGGACACCTGGCACAAGGACGTCCGCTTCTATGAGATCAAGAACGACGAGGGCGAGGTGCGCGGCCAGTTCTACCTAGACCTCTATGCCCGCTCCAAGAAACGCGGTGGTGCCTGGATGGATGAGTGCGTCGCGCGCAAACGCGAACCCGACGGCTCGGTGCAGACGCCGGTGGCCTACCTCACCTGCAACTTCGCGCCACCGGTTGGGGGCAAGCCCGCGCTGCTAACGCACGATGAAGTCATCACCCTGTTCCACGAGTTCGGTCACGGCCTGCATCACATGCTGACCCAGATCGATTACGTCAGCGTATCGGGGATCTCCGGCGTAGCCTGGGATGCGGTGGAACTGCCCAGCCAGTTCATGGAGAACTGGTGTTGGGAACGCGAGGCGGTGGATCTGATCTCCGGTCATTACAAGACCGGCGATAAGCTGCCCGATGACCTCTACAACAAGATGTATGCAGCCAAGAACTTCCAGGCCGGCATGCAGATGGTGCGCCAGCTCGAATTCTCCATGTTCGACTTCCGCCTGCACCTGGAACACAAGCCCGAAGAAGGCGCGCGCATCCAGGAGATCCTCGACGAGGTCCGCGCCGAGGTGGCGGTGGTGCCGCAACCTTCATACAACCGCTTCCAGCACAGCTTCGCCCACATCTTCGCCGGTGGTTACGCGGCGGGCTACTACAGCTATAAGTGGGCCGAGGTGCTTTCCTCCGATGCCTTCTCCAAGTTCGAGGAAAACGGCATCTTCGATCGCAAGACGGGCGTGGAATTTCTGGAGGCGATCCTTGAGCAGGGCGGTTCGCGTGAACCGATGGAACTGTTCAAGGAGTTTCGCGGTAGGGAGCCGGAGATCGAGGCCTTGTTACGACACAGTGGAATCGTCGAGGCCGCCTAGCCTCTGGATTTCGCCAATAGTCGCGAAAAAGCCGGCAGCCGCCGGCTTTTTTTCGTTTTCAGGCCATTACAAAGTGGTGGAAATTGACGATTGTTAATGTGAAATGACGCGAATTGGCTGAGCATAAACATGAACACATAACTGCACTCGACTGTATCGACGGACAGATAGTGCAGCATTCAACAGGCAGCTGAACACCAGTTGTTGCAATGTGAGGTGGATCGGATGATGACAAGCTACTGGATCAGCCTGGTGATAGCCGTGGTCTTGCTGGTGGTGACGTATCCCTACGCCATGAAGATTCGTCACCCGGATCAAAAACCACTGGCGGCCTATTTTATCTTTGTCTCGGTCTTCGTCATCTCGGTCATCGTGATCTATACCCTGCTGCTTCAACTGGCGGAGATAGTTGGATTGACGGCGGTATTAAACGAGACAGTCCCTGCCCTGGTATTCATTGTGCTGGTATTCGTGCCTTCGATTCTGCTTGCCAGGTGGTGGACACGAAAGCCGCCGAAAAACCAGGGTCCGCCCCCCTGATTGAAAAGATTAAGTTCGATAACTGAACATGAAGAAGGAGTCGTATCATGCGTGACTATGACAACATGCCAACACTCAACTGGAATGAAGAGAATGCAGGCGCCAAGGCCAAGGCGCAGATCCTGCATCAGGAGCCTGTCATTCTTATGATGCCGAATGACTTTGACTCCTCGGTCGAAGGCGACAAGTTCGGTTGTGAACTGGAGGATGATAGCGGTATCTACTTTGACTGCGATGGCGGCAAGGTACTGCAACAGCTGGCGGCCATGAACAATATGGATGGTCTGGAAATGGTTGCCGAGGCATGCGTGCAGTCGAGTTCGCAAGTCGATATCGACGGTGCCAATAACCGCATCATTGTTCATGATTAAAGGTTGCAAACCTTAGACCTAAGGCTATCTCTAAAATCGTGGCTCTGTTAGAAGCCAAGGCCAATGCGAATGAGTTTCTATGGAACTGACGCAACAACAGATCGAAACCTGCAAGACAAGTGAATGGGACTTTTCCGGTCTCAGTGCGCTGTTTCTCAACTGTACACTCAAGCGTTCACCGGAGCTTTCTCATACCGAGGGACTGATGCAAATACCCATGATCCTCATGGAGGAGCTTGGTGTTACCACCGAGCTTCTGCGACCGGTGGATCTCGATATCGCCCATGGCGTGTATCACGACATGCGAGAGCAGGGCTGGGAGCACGACGCATGGCCGGACTTGTTCGACAAGGTCAAGCGGGCGGATATGCTGGTGATTGGAACGCCCATCTGGCTAGGCCAGCATTCATCCGTCTGCTGTAAGCTGATCGAGCGTCTATACGCCGAATCCGCCGAGTTGAATGAGGCCGGACAGTATATTTACTACGGTTGCGTGGGTGGTTGTCTGATCACCGGGAACGAAGACGGCGCCAAGCACTGTGCCATGGATATTCTCTATTCACTGAATCACCTGGGTTACCTGATACCGCCGCAGGCGGATGCCGCCTGGGTGGGTGAAGCCGGTCCTGGCCCCTCATACCTGGATAAGGATTCGGGCGGCCCCGAAAATGAATTTACCAATCGAAACGCCACTTTCATGACCTGGAACATGCTTCACCTGGCACGGATGCTCAAGGAGTCAGGCGGTATCCCTGCGCATGGCAACCAGGCCGATACCTGAACCAGAGATTATCTCTCTGGCACTGCATACATATTAAAGTGAAACGCCTGGCCTGGATGCCTGTAAAGGCAAAAGCTCAGTGCGCAGGTCCGGTGATTTATATGACAAATGTCACGACTCCATTCCTCGACGCGCCCGATGCGTAGCATCACAGCCGTATCGATAAACAAGCCCCTGTCCCCCTTGGATTCCCCACGCACTCTATAAACCCCTCCACTGACTCACCCAATAACTCCTGTCCCTTCTACACAACAGACCCTGCCGACGAAACAAGGATATATGTGAAGGGAGTGACCGATAACATAAAAAAAAAAA
>JABURT010000202.1 GCA_014762495.1 Gammaproteobacteria bacterium
ATCAAGGAAAAGCCGGCCCGCTACCACCGCCTTGGCGAAATTCGTGCCGAGGTGGTGGAGAAGCTGGCCAGCGGTGATGAACCCGAATACAGCGCCGACGATGTCCGCAAGGCCGTCGGCAGCCTGGAGAAGAAGATCGTCCGTAGTCGCATCATCGAAGGCGAACCGCGCATCGATGGACGCGATACCCGCTCCGTACGTCCGATCACCGTTCGCGTGGGCGTGCTGCCACGTACCCACGGTTCCGCCCTGTTCACCCGTGGTGAGACCCAGGCCCTGGTTATCACCACCCTGGGCACCGAACGCGACGCCCAGACCATCGATGCCATCGAAGGGGAACGTAAGGAACCCTTCATGCTGCACTACAACTTCCCGCCCTACAGCGTCGGTGAAGCGGGTCGTGTCGGTAGTCCCGGTCGTCGTGAGATCGGTCACGGTCGTCTGGCCAAGCGTGGCGTGGCCGCGGTCATGCCCCAGCAGAATGGTTTTCCCTATTCCATCCGCGTGGTCTCCGAGATCACCGAATCCAACGGCTCCAGTTCCATGGCCTCGGTGTGCGGTTCCTCGCTGTCATTGATGGACGCCGGTGTACCCATCAAGGCCCCCGTGGCCGGTATCGCCATGGGCCTGATCAAGGAAGAGAACAAGTTCGCGGTACTGTCTGACATCCTCGGTGACGAGGACCATCTGGGCGACATGGATTTCAAGGTCGCCGGCACCGAGGGCGGCGTGACCGCCCTGCAGATGGACATCAAGATCGACGGTATTACGCGTGAAATCATGGACAAGGCGCTGGAACAGGCCAAGGAAGGGCGCCTGCATATACTGTCCAGGATGAACGAGGTGATTGATTCGCCGCGTACCGATATGTCCGATTACGCCCCGCGTTATCTGACCATGAAGATCAATCCCGACAAGATCCGTGACGTCATCGGCAAGGGTGGCGCCACCATCCGTTCTCTCACCGAGGAGACCGGTGCCGTTATCGACATCTCCGACGATGGCTATGTCAAGATTGCCTCGGCCGACAACAGTGCCGCGCAGGAGGCCAAGCGCCGTATCGAAGACCTCACCGCCGATGTTGAAGTGGGCAAGGTCTATGAGGGGCGCGTCAACAAGTTGATGGACTTCGGTGCCTTCGTGACGGTTCTGCCCGGCAAGGATGGACTGGTTCACATCTCGCAGATCTCCGAGGAGCGCGTCGACAACGTCTCCGACAAGCTTTCCGAGGGTGACATCATCAAGGTCAAGGTCCTGGAAATCGACAAGCAGGGCCGCATCCGTCTGTCCATGAAGGCAGTGGCCGCGGGTGAGTAAACACTCACCATTCAGGCGATGAAAAAGGGCCCTTGAGGCCCTTTTTTATTGCCCCGACGCAATCGACGCGTCCGCTTGGGTGCTGCCTAGCCGCTCAGTCAGCCACAGCGAGATGCGCTGATCCAGCCAGTAGCGCGGTGCCCAGGGTGGCCCGCTGACAAAGCCCACATGGCCACCGTGTCGGCTTAGCTCCAGTTGTACCTGTGGCGAGAGTTCCCCAGTAGTGGGGGCTACATCGGGATACATAAAGGGATCGTCCTCGGCATGGAGGATGAGCGTTGGTGTCTGAATCGAGCCGAGGAATTGTCGACTCGATGCGCGCTCGTAATACTCCTCGGCATCCTGAAAACCGTGTAGCGGGGCGGTGACGCGGTCGTCGAATTCGTACATGCTGGAGATATTCGCCAGTTCACCGGCGTCCAGCGGGAGCTCGAATCGAGCCAGTTTCTCCTCAATAGAGCGCTTAAGGCTGCGCAACAGGACGCGCTCATAGAGCCGCGAGAGGCCGTGTCCGAGTCGCTGCGAGGAGCGCTTCAACTGAAACGGTACCGAGACGGCTACCGCCGTCGTAAGCGGATTATCGGACCCGGTCTCGCCCAGCCACTTGAGCAGGACATTGCCCCCCAGGGAGTAACCCACGGCGCCAAGCTCGGCATCGGGCTGGCGCGCTCTCACCCAGTCGACCAGGTAGGCGAGGTCGCCGGTGTCGCCGGAATGGTATCGCCGTGCCAGCCGATTGGGTTCACCGCTGCAACCGCGAAGATTCATCAGGACCGTCCGGATCCCGAGTGCGTGCAGGGTTTTCATGATGCCTGCGGCATAACGCGAGCGGATCGAGCCCTCCAGGCCGTGGACGACGATGACGAGCGGAGACGTCTCATCGAGTCCCGCATCGGCCCAGTCCAGATCAATAAAGTCGCCGTCGGGCAGCTCCAGGCGCTCACGTCGAGTCATGATGTGGGGGCGCTTGCGGACCAGGCCGGCCCACAGGGTCTGCAGGTTAGGGCCGGGCAACCATAAAGCGGGACGAAAGGGAATCATGGGCTCCTGTGATTGAGATCCTGTCTGTCGAACCCATATCATGGTCATAGTGTTAAAATCGTTTCAAGTCAGATGCACAGCTACAACGAGGTTTCACAATGAGCGTACAGCAACAGATCGAACAGAAGCTACAGGAAGCCTTTCAACCCGAGTTCATGGAGGTGCTCAATGAGAGTGGCAATCACAATGTCCCGGCAGGTTCCGAATCCCATTTCAAGGTAACACTGGTCTCCGACCGTTTTGACGGTGAGAAGCTGATCGGACGCCACCGCCTGGTGAACTCCGCCCTAAAGGATGAAATGGACATCATCCACGCCCTGGCCCTGCATACCTACAGCCCGGGTGAGTGGAATGAGCGTGGTCAGGCCCCCGACTCGCCGCAGTGCCTGGGTGGCGGAAAATAGGCAGGGACCCGGCACTGCCCAGGGTCGCGGTCGGGGCGGTGGTGGCGCGCCCCGGTGAGGTATTGTTGGTCAAGCGCGGCAAGCCTCCTCGCGAAGGCCTTTGGGCCGTTCCAGGCGGTCGCGTCAATCCCGGTGAGAGTCTGGCACAGGCGGCCGAGCGCGAGGTTCGCGAAGAAACCGGTGTCACGGTACGCGCGGGGGAGGTGGTGCATGTGTTTGAACTCATCGAACCGGCGGGGATGCCGGAACCCGACTATCACTATGTCATTATCGATCTCAGGTGTGATTACCTCGGGGGAGAGGCCCAGGCCGCTGACGATGCGCGCGAGGTACGCTGGTTTCGCGCCGAGGAACTGAACAACGATGCGGTGGATTCGGAGACCCGCGAATTGCTCGCAAGACTGTGTATCCCCGAATAACAAACAAGGTTGAGATCCGGTGGCAAAAGCGAAGATCCAATATACCTGTACCGAATGCGGCGCGGTGGCCAACAAGTGGGCCGGGCAATGCGGTGAATGCAAAGCCTGGAACTCTATGGTGGAGACCATTGCCGCCAGCGATAAGGGGCGTGGCGGCCGTTTTGCAGGCTATACCGGTGAGGCCGGTGCGGCCCAGGTACAGGTCCTGGCCGAGGTGGATGCCGGTGCCGACGCCCCCCGTGTCGCCACCGGGCTGGGTGAGCTAGACCACGTTCTCGGAGGGGGACTGGTGGCCGGCTCGGTGGTGCTCATCGGCGGCGATCCCGGGATCGGCAAGTCCACGATTCTCTTGCAGATGATGGCCCGCCTCAGTAGCGTCTTGCCGACGCTCTACGTCACCGGCGAGGAGTCGCCGCAACAGATCAGCCTACGCGCCCAGCGCCTCGAACTGGCCGCCGACAAGATCCAGCTCTTTGCCGAGACCCAGGTCGAACGCATCATCGAGGCGGCACGTCAGGAGTCGCCGAAAGTCATGGTGGTGGATTCCATCCAGACCATTTTCACCGAACAATTGCAGTCGGCGCCGGGTGCGGTGGCACAGGTACGCGAAAGTGCCGCCCAACTGGTGCGCTATGCCAAGCAGACCGGCACCGCCCTGTTCCTGGTCGGCCACGTCACCAAGGAGGGACAACTGGCCGGGCCGCGTGTGCTGGAACACATGGTCGATACCGTGCTCTATTTTGAGGGCGAGGGCAGCAGCAACTTTCGCGTCATTCGTGCCATTAAGAATCGGTTTGGCGCAGTCAACGAGCTGGGCGTCTTCGCCATGACCGAACGTGGTCTCAAGGAGGTCAGCAATCCCTCTGCCATCTTCCTCTCGCGTCATCAGTCTCCGGTCTCTGGCAGTGTCATCACCGTCACCAAGGAAGGCAGTCGCCCCTTACTGGTGGAAGTGCAGGCCCTGGTGGACGAGAGTCATCTCAGCAATCCGCGCCGTGTGACCCTGGGGCTGGAGCAGAATCGTCTCTCCATGTTGCTGGCGGTTCTGCATCGGCACGGTAACGTGGCCACCTATGGCCAGGATGTCTTCGTCAATGTGGTGGGCGGTGTACGCCTAACCGAGACCGCCGCCGACCTGCCGGTGATGATGGCCATCCTGTCCAGCTTAAAGGACCAGGCGCTGTCGACGGAGTTACTGGCCTTTGGTGAGGTGGGATTGGCGGGTGAAATACGACCGGTGCCCAACGGCCAGGATCGTCTTCGCGAGGCGGCCAAGCATGGGTTTAAGCGGGCCATCGTGCCGCTTGCCAATCGGCCGAAGAAACCCATCGAAGGAATGGAGGTCGTCGGGGTCACGCGCCTGTCGGAGGCACTGGATCAGCTGTGGAATGAATCGTGATCAATTCGTGGATTTCCCGGTCGATCAGATCCTGATCGCCCAGATTCAGCAAGAGTAAACGTTTCAGGTGTGAGGCGCTCTCCAGTCCCATGTTGTCGAAACTCAGGCCGATCTGGTTGCCTTCCATGTGCGCGACGCTTCCGTTTATCTTGATGCTGGACTCTTCCGCCAACGGTAATTCAATACTGAAGCTATCGCCGGTCTGACCGGAACATTGATCAGGGCACTCCAGCAGGACACCGTGCAGCGAAATATCCAGCAACTGGGTTTGCCAGCTCTTGTCGTCCTGACTGATGGTGACTTGCGCATCAAAGGGGATACGCGTGAAGTGACGGCGCTCTTGCGGGTTCTCCGGATGGGTCATTACCGGCTCCTGTCAGATAGCATTAAGCTATTGATAGCATAGAAATTGTATAAAAAACCAGCCTATTCGCTCAGTACCGGCGCCTGCTGCTCCACATGTTGCGCATACTGCGGGCTTATGCGCACGGTCTTGATGGAGTTGGTACTGGTTTGCAGTATCTCCAGCGGGTAGCCCGAAATCTTCAGACTGGTGCCCGGCTCGGGAATGGTTTCCAGATACTCCAGTATCATGCCATTGAGAGTCTTGGGGCCATCCGTGGGCAGTTCAAGATTGAGGGCGCGGTTGAGGTCACGAATACTGGCACTGCCGTCCACCATGTAGCTGCCATCATCCTGGGGATGGATATCCCTGGCGTGGGCCGCCGGGTCGGTGGTGAATTCGCCGACAATCTCCTCCAGAATATCCTCCATCGTCACCAGGCCCTGCAGGTCGCCGTATTCGTTCACCACCAGACCGATACGGCGCTTGGCGAGGCGGAAGTTGAGCAACTGTGTGTGCAGGGGGGTATTCTCCGGCACAAAATAGGCCTCGCGGATCTGCTCCATGAACTGTTCCTTGTTCAGATCGCTGTCCTGGGACAGCAAATGGAGCAGGTTACGCACGTGAACAATGCCGACTACGTTGTCGATGCCACTCCTGTATATCAGCAGACGGGTATGCTGGCTGGTAGTGAGACGGTTGAGAATCTTGCTCCAATCATCGTCCAGGTCGATGCCGACAATCTCATTGCGAGGCACCATTATGTCGTTAACCGTCACCTGTTCCAGGTCAAGGATACTCACCAGCATGTCCTGGTGCTGGCGCGGGATCAGGGCACCGGCCTCGTTGACCACGGTACGTAACTCCTCACGGCTGAGGCTCTCGCTGTTATTGAAATTGTGACGGATACCGAAGGGTCGCAACAGCAGGTTGGTCACCAGGTTGATTAGCCATACCAGGGGATAAAAGAGTCGCAGCATGGGCGCCAGCAGGTGGCTCGCCGGAAAGGCAAAACGTTCCGGGTGCAGCGCAGCCAGGGTCTTGGGCGTGACCTCGGCAAAGATCAGGATCACGATGGTCAGCAAAAAGGTGGCAATGGCGATGCCGCTCTCACCGAACAGGCGCAGGCCAATAATGGTGGCGATGGCCGAGGCCAGTATATTGACGAAGTTATTGCCGAGCAGGATCAGTCCAATCAGGCGATCCGGGCGTTTCAACAGGTTGGTCGCACGGCGTGCACCGGCGTGACCCGACTTCTCCAGGTGTCTTAGCTTGTAGCGATTCAAGCTGATGAGACCGGTTTCGGAGCCTGAGAAAAAACCTGATATACCGATGAGGAAAACGAGGCTTGTGAATAGCAACCACGTGGGAATGTCGTTCAAGAAGCGTATGCCCTGATTTTGAAGCGAAACCTAATTAAACGGAGACAGGCCGGACCTGTCAAGGATTGTCCTAGCGTTGCAGGATCAACTCAAGTACCACCTTGCTGCCGAAATAGGCCAGCAGGAGGGTGATGATGCCGGTCAGGGTCCAGCGGATGGCCGTGCGCCCCCGCCAGCCATAACGCCAACGGCCCCACAGCAGGGTGGCAAATACCAGCCAGGCCAGCAGCGACAGGATGGTCTTGTGGACCAGGTGCTGGGCGAACATGTCGTCCAGGTAGAGCAGGCCGTTGAACAAGGCCAGAGTGAGGACGGCAAAACCGATCCAGAGGATCTGAAACAGCAGTGACTCCATCGATTCCAGTGGTGGCAGGGCCCGAATAAAGCTGCTGGGTTGGTGATTGCGCAGGTGACGTTCCTGTATCGCCAGCAGCATCGCCTGAACCGCACCGATGCTGAGGAGGCTGAAAGCGACCACCGACAACAGGATATGCAGCTCCAGTTCGATCTCTATTTGTGTGACCTGGGTTTGCGGAACTCTCACTACCAGTTGCAATATCAGCGACAAGGCTGCCAGCGGCAGGATGGCAATACTGAGATTTTCCACCCGTTTGCGGATCACGGCGAGCAGCAACATGGCAACCATCAGCGCCGTGACCAGTGAAAACATGTTGATGATGTCCAGTTGCAGGCCCTGTACGGTAACCAGTTGTTGATAAAGAAACTGGGCGTGCAGGATGAGGGCGAGCAACATCAGGGCGATTAGTGGCAGACGCATCGGCACGCCGACAATCTGTCGCTTAAACAACAGGTAGGCTACGGTTGCGGTACCGCTAAGATAGAGAAGTATGGCTAGCACGCTGAGGATGGTCATGAACATCACGTCTAAAAGGCTTGGCGACATCATCGCATAACTGCCTGTGCGGTTGAAGGGTGGGGCGTGCATGGCGAAGACCGGTAAACTGTGAACCAGGTGGCGAATCGGTGAGTTTCGAGCATTTCGCTATTGCCAGCTTGAAGGCCCCCGGATTAGGATGTCGTATGGACGTAAATGTTTGAATGTAGTGTTCTTAGTGGGGATATAAGAGAATAGGGACATGAGGATTAAGGTACTGGGAAGCAGCGGCGGTGTCGCACGGGGGTATAGGACGACCTCCTTCCTCATTGATGACGATCTGCTCATTGATGCCGGCACCGGTGTTCAGGAGATGGACATCGATGATATGGTCAATATACGCCATATCTTTCTCACTCATTCGCATTTTGATCACATTGCCGCCCTGCCTCTGCTGGCGGATACCGTGTTCGACAAGATCCCCGCCCCCATCGAGGTGTATGGTCTTGCGGAGACCATAGGCGCCCTGCGCGAGCATGTCTTCAATAATGTGCTCTGGCCCGACTTTACCCGTATCCCCAACCGTGAAAATCCTGTTTTTCGACTCAACGAAATCGACAGAGGTTCGGTTCATCAAGTCTGCGGGCGCAGTATTGAAATGATTCCGGTACAGCATATCGTGCCAGGCGTAGGTTATCGGGTCGAATCAGCGGGCAAGGCCTTTGCGTTCAGTGGTGATACCGCCAGTAATGATAGCTTCTGGGAGGCCTTGAATCGCCATGAGATGCTTGACCTGCTGTTCGTCGAGTCAGCCTTTCCCAATGCCAATTGCGAGCTGAGCAAGCGCTCCGGTCACTATTGTCCCGATACCCTGGCGGCGGACCTGAAAAAGCTCAGGCATAGTCCGCGCATTTGTATTAGCCACCCCAAACCGGGTGAAGAGTCCATCATCCTCGAGGAATGCCGCGAGGCCATCATTGGCCACAAAATCGAGGGTTTGGTGGGTAACGAGCATTTCGCGTTATAATCCCCGTCCCATTTTCCAAACCCGCGGCCACGCTCGCCGCCATGAAGACAATACATGTTTGATACCCTCAGCGAACGCCTCGGACAGACCCTCAAGACCCTGCGTGGTCAGGGTCGCCTCAGCGAAGATAATATCAAGGACAGCCTGCGAGAGGTTCGTATGGCGCTGCTCGAGGCCGATGTAGCCCTGCCGGTGGTCAAGGAGTTCATCGCCCACGTCAAGGAACGCGCCGTCGGCGAGGAGGTCTCCAAGAGCCTGACTCCGGGTCAGGCCTTCATCAAGATTGTGCAGGAGGAACTCACCGCGCTCATGGGGGCGGCCAACGAATCGCTGGATCTGGCCGCCCAGCCGCCGGTCATCATCCTCATGGCCGGCCTGCAGGGCTCGGGCAAGACCACCTCCACCGGCAAGCTGGCGCGGTACCTCAAGGAGCGTGAGAAGAAGAAGGTGGCGGTGGTGAGCACCGACGTCTATCGTCCCGCCGCCATTCAGCAGCTTGAGACCGTTGCCGGCGAGGTAGGGGCAGAATTCATCCCCAGCGAGGCCAAGGAAAAGCCCCTGGCCATCGCCAAGCGTGCGCTCAAGCAGGCCCGAACCGCCTACGCCGACGTTCTCATTGTCGATACTGCCGGTCGCCTCCACGTAGATGAGGAAATGATGGCCGAGATCAAGGCCATTCATAAGGAGCTGGGTCCAACCGAGACCCTGTTCGTGGTCGACTCCATGACCGGTCAGGATGCCGCCAACACCGCCAAGGCCTTTAACGACGCCCTCGAGCTGACGGGTGTCATCCTAACCAAGACAGATGGTGATGCCCGTGGCGGTGCCGCCCTCTCGGTGCGCCAGGTCACTGGCAAGCCCATCAAATTCCTCGGCGTGGGCGAGAAATCCAGCGCGCTGGAGCCCTTCCACCCCGACCGTGTCGCCTCGCGCATTCTCGGTATGGGCGATGTGCTCAGCCTCATCGAGGAGGCCGAGCAGAAGGTCGACATGGAAAAGGCCGAGAAGCTGGCCAAGAAGCTGAAGAAGGGCAAGGGCTTCGACCTGGAGGACTTTCGCGACCAGTTGCAGCAGATGAAGAACATGGGCGGCATCGCCAGCCTGCTCGACAAGATGCCCGGCGTGGCCGGCCTGCCCGCCAACGTCAAGGACCAGGTGGACGATAAGCAGTTCGTGCGCCTGGAGGCGATCATTAATTCCATGACCCCAAAGGAGCGCCAACGCCCGGATCTCATCAAGGGCTCCAGGAAGCGGCGTATCGCCAACGGTTCCGGCACCCAGGTACAGGACGTCAACCGCCTGCTCAAACAGTTCACGCAGATGCAGAAGATGATGAAAAAGGCCTCCAAGGGAGGTCTGGGCAAGATGATGAAGGGCATGAAGGGTCAATTGCCCCCCGGAATGCCGTTTTAGGGTCAAATTCGAGCCAATTCAGGCTTTCTCAACGCCAATTTTTCACGTAAAATTGCCGGTTTAGTGCGGGCCGCGTCTCATAACGCGGCCTTGACCGTTTAGGTACCAGGAGATTTAACAGGCAATGGTAACAATTCGCATGTCCCGTGGTGGCGCCAAGAAGCGTCCCTTCTACAATATCGTGGTCACCGATTCCCGTAACCGCCGTGACGGCCGTTACATTGAGCGTGTCGGTTTCTTTAACCCTGTCGCCAGGGGCAACGAAGAGAAGCTGCGCATCGATCGCGAACGCGTGGAGCACTGGGTATCCCAGGGTGCCAAGACCTCTGAAAGAGTGGCCAAGCTGCTCAAGCAGGCCAGCTAAGATTTCGCGGACAGGTGGCGGCTGACACGGACGAACCTGTCTTGCTGGGCCGTATTAACGGCCTTCATGGGGTTCGCGGTTGGGTCAAGGTCTATTCCTTTACCGAGCCGCGCGAGAATATCCTCAACTACCGTCCGTGGCTGGTGCGCATACAGGGGCAGTGGCGCGAGATAAGCCTGAAACAGGGGCGCCGGCAGGGCAAGGGCGTTGTTGCCCAACTCGAGGGTTACAGTGACCGCGATGAGGCCGCCGCGTTGATAGGTTCCGATATCGCCATTACACGGGACCAGATGCCTCCGGCGGCAAAAGATGAATACTATTGGGCCGATCTCGTCGGCTGCATGGTGGTGACCGTGGACGGGGTCGAGCTGGGACAGGTAGACGGCCTGTTCGAGACCGGGGCCAATGACGTCATGGTGGTCAAGGGTGAGCGCGAACGGCTGCTGCCTTTTATCCAGACCGACGTCATCAAGCAAGTCGACCTGGATGAGAAACGCATCGAGGTGGACTGGGACCCGGAGTTTTAGGGCGGGGTGAGCATGCGCATCGACGTTATCACCCTGTTTCCGCAAATGCTTGCGGCGGTGACCGACTACGGTGTCACCGGGCGCGCGGTGGAACGACAGAAGCTGGATATCCAGGCCTGGAATCCACGCGACTACGCCACCGACAACTACAAGACGGTCGATGACCGGCCCTACGGCGGTGGCCCCGGCATGGTGATGCTGGCTCAGCCGTTAAAAGAGGCACTTGGCGCGGCGCGTAGCGCCTGCCAGGCCCCGGCGAAAGTGATCTACCTTTCGCCACAGGGGCGGCCTCTGGGTCAGGCCGATCTGGAACGCTTCGCCGGTGAGCCGCGGCTGATCATGCTGGCGGGCCGCTACGAAGGGATCGACGAGCGGTTTATCGAGGCCGAGGTCGACGAGGAATGGTCCATCGGTGACTACGTCCTCAGCGGTGGCGAGCTGGCCGCCATGGTCATGATCGATGGCATCGCTCGCCTCCTGCCCGGTGTGCTGGGGCATGAGGATTCGGCCCAGCAGGACTCCTTCGTTGAGGGACTGCTGGATTGCCCGCACTATACCCGGCCCGATACTTGGCAGGGGATGGCGGTCCCGCCGGTGTTGACCAGCGGCGACCACAGGGCCATCGAGCGCTGGCGTCTGAAACAGGCCCTGGGCCGCACCTACGAGCGGCGGCCGGATTTGATAGAACAGTTATCGCTTGACCGGGAACAGCAGGCATTGCTGGATGAATACCTGGCCGAGCGGGGACATAAATCGTAACAGTTTGATTATCTCGGGAGAGAGCAATGAGCAACATCATCGAACAGTTGGAAGCCGAACAGATGAACCGTGAGGTTCCCGAGTTCGCAGCGGGCGACACCGTGGTGGTCCAGGTTAAGGTTGTGGAAGGTAACCGTGAGCGTCTGCAGGCCTTTGAAGGTGTGGTCATCGCCAAGAGCAATGCCGGCCTGAACTCTAACTTCACCGTGCGTAAGATCTCCCACGGCGAAGGCGTCGAGCGTGTCTTCCAGACCTATAGCCCCAGCGTTGCCGAAATCAAGGTCAAGCGCCGTGGTGACGTACGCCGCGCCAAACTCTACTACCTGCGCGAGCGTTCCGGTAAATCCGCACGTATTAAGGAAAAGATCTCACAGGCCTAACCTCCACAGTGCCGGTCGTGAGACGATCCCTGTTACACTCGGGCGTCATGGATACCATGACGCCCGTTTTTGTATGAGTATGCCGCTGGCCAAGTTTATACAAAACCTTCTCTTCACCTGCCTGGGACTTCTTTCGTCGATAACGGCAGCTTCTGCCATGGAACTCGACAGCATTGCCGAGCTCTCGCGCCAGGGCGCGCCGCAACTTTCATTAAAACTTATAGAACGCTATCAGCCCAATTTCCTCGATCACGCCGAGGCCTGGTATGACTGGGAGGGGCGTCGTCTGCAAATTCTGGAGAGTCGACAGGACTGGGCCGGCATCATTGAACGCTACCAAACCTACCCTGAGGGAATCGATACGGTCTTCTCACGCTGGGCAAGGGAGCTACTGGTCAAGAGTTATCTCGAACTGGAACAGGCCCACACCGCACGACGTCATCTACGCCACCTGATCTGGGCAACGCAGATCGAAGATGCCGAGGCACTGAAACGCTATCGGGATCTGGTCATTCGAAGCTTCATGGCGGAGGCCGCAGTGGAGGCTGCACAGCTCTCCATGTTTCGCTATCAACAGGATTATCCGCGCCTGGATCCTCGTATGCAGTTGTTGCGTGCGGAAATACTGCTATTTGCCAAACGCTATGAAGAGGCGCAAGGCATACTCGCCGGGATAAAGTCGGAAGAGTCAAAGGTACTCTCCTTATTGGCCCAGTTGCGTCAGTCAAACAGCCTAACTGATGAGGAACAGGCCGAGCTAAGACGCATGGCCAGTCAGATCAATTTACCGCGACGGGTGCGCTATCTCGCCTGGGCCGTACAGGCGGAACTGGCACAGATTGAGAATCAAAAAACCGCGACGATACTGGCCCAGGAGCGAGCCCTGTCACTGGAGTCGGGTTTGCACAGCCTGCCTTTCATTCGAACGGGTGCCGAACAGTTATGGCAGGAATATCGAGCCCGAGCCCTGGCTATGGGCAATCGCAAGCAGCTGCTGCAGGGGGATGATGGGGCCTGGCTTGAGCTGGCCGATGGGCTCGTGAAGCAGGAACCCCTGGACGCCCGTAGCCTCTATGCGTATCTGGCGCTGGATGCGGCGGCCGAATCGAATCGCACGCTTGCGCACGAGCGCCTCATCGATCAGGTCCTGTTGCTGCAGGAGGGTGAGCAGATCCTGGAACGTCTCTACCGACCTCTGTTCCAGGGCCAGGGGGCAGACAGACTGCCCAGTCGCATTCGCTACTTTTTTGCCGACCGAGCACTGTCGCGTGGGGATGTGGAGCTGGCGTCGCACTATCTGGCCAAGCTGGACACGGCTCCGGATGGCGAGGACGATATTGCCTGGAATCAGCGTCGCGCCCGTATCCTGATCATGGCCGGGCAAACAGCGGAGGGCATCGCCATACTGAGGGGACAACTCAACAGTGACGTCGCCCTCAAGGGCAAGGTCCTGGACCGTTTTATGCAGGTGGTGTTCGACCTGCAGACGGTGAAGGAGCACGAAGTGGCCATCGAACTCTTTACCAGCCTGCTGGCGCAGAACAGCAATCTGCGCCTGCGACGTGAACTGCACTTCTGGATCGCCGATTCCTACCGTGAACTTGAACAACCGGAGCTGGCCACGGCCCATTACCTGAAGTCAGCTGCGCTAAGTGGCGGTGGCGAAGGCCAGTTATGGGCGCAGAGTGCCAAATACCAGGCGGCACAGGCACTGGCCGAGGCCGGACTCTATGACGACGCGCGCACACTCTATCGACAGCTGCTGCGTGCCACCGAAGATACCGAGCGCAAGGCGGTATTGCGACAGGAAATGCAGGACCTACGATTGAAACAGGTCCATCCGGGAGTAGACGGATGAATCGATATATCATACAGCCCCCTCAGCAACTGATATCTGGCAGTATCGTGATCGAGTATAAGGATGAGCGGATTTTCGGGCTTGAAATTCAGTCGCGGAGGCTGCCCTCGCAGCCCCCTGGCAATGGGTACGAGGAACGCCTGTCTCGCCAGTTCGTAGACTATTTCGATGACCCATCGCGGCCCTTTTCTCTGCAACTGGCCCCTGAGGGTACGGACTTCCAGCGACGTGTCTGGGAGGCATTGCGCACGATTAAAAGCGGTGACATCGCACGCTACGGTGAGCTGGCCTGGCAACTTTCCAGTAGTCCACGCGCCATCGGCAATGCCTGTCGACGCAACCCCATCGCCATTCTCATACCCTGTCACAGGGTAGTGGCAGCCACGGGTATTGGTGGCTTTGCCGGGACGCGTAGCGGACCGCATATCGACCAAAAACTACGCTTGTTGCAGCACGAGGGCGTCAGCCTGTGAGTCCACGAGGCGCTGCGCCCCGTTACCAGGACATCGATGAACGCGATAAGGCGCTTATCGAGACCTTTCAGGACAGCTTGTGGATGGAGCAGGGCCTGAGCCAGAACACCCTAAGCGCCTATGGCACAGACCTGCGTGCGCTGGCGAAATGGCTCAACGGGCGCGATCTTAACCTGGATAGCGTTTCGCGCGAGCAATTGCTCGCCTACCTGGCCCAGCGCGTCAGCGATGGCGGCAAGGCCCGTAGCAGCGCACGTCAACTCTCCACCCTGCGGCGCTTCTACCAGTACCTGGTGCGGGAGGGCCGCCTACAGGCCGACCCCTCGGCCCGTATCGAGGCCCCACGCCTGGGCCGGTCCCTGCCCGGGAGCCTGACCGAGGCCGAGGTCGAGGCGCTATTGGCGGCCCCCGACCGTGAGGAGGTCATAGGTCTGCGTGATAAGGCCATGCTGGAGCTGCTGTATGCCACGGGATTGCGAGTCTCTGAGCTGGTCGGCCTGCGCCTGGATCAGATCAACCTGCGCCAGGGGGTGGTCCGGATCATGGGCAAGGGCAACAAGGAACGCCTCGTTCCCCTGGGTGATGAGGCCATACACTGGTTACAGGCCTATCTCGACATGGCCCGTCCAGGGCTGCAAAAACTGCCGGTGGACGAGGCCTTTCTCACCCGACGCGGCGAGGGCATGAGCCGCCAGGCGTTCTGGTACCTGATCAAACGTTACGCTAAACAAGCGGGAATTGTGAAGGCTCTGTCACCGCATACCTTACGCCATGCCTTTGCCACACACCTGTTGAACCATGGTGCCGATCTGAGGGTCGTACAGATGTTACTCGGCCACAGCGACCTCTCGACAACGCAGATTTACACGCATGTGGCGCGCGAGCGTTTAAAGGATTTACACCAACAACATCACCCTCGCGGGTGAGACATAACTCCCAGGAAATATGATGAAACGATTGATACTCTTGCTGGGCCTGTTGCCCTTGAGTCTGCAAGCTGCCGACACCTCTGACATCGAAAAGAAAGTCAACGCCCTACTGGCACCGGGCGTCACCGTTGATTCCATTAAACCTTCCCCGTTAGAGGGTTTGTTCGAGGTCATCATCGGCAGCGATATTATCTATGTGAGCGCCGACGGTCATTACATGCTCAACGGTGATCTGGTGAACATCACGACCCAGGAAAATCTCACCGAAAATCGCCGAAATGGTATCCGTAAGGCCTTGCTCGACGCCGTGGATGAGGACGAGATGATTGTCTATGGTCCCGACTCCGCACCCCATACCATCACGGTGTTTACCGATATCGACTGCGGCTATTGTCGCAAGCTACACCGTGAGCTGGATAGCTACATTAAGCTGGGTTTCAAGGTGCGCTACCTTGCCTACCCCCGAGCCGGTCTTGGCAGCGAGTCCTATAACAAGGCGGTCTCGGTATGGTGTGCCAAGGATCGCCAACAGGCCCTAACCGAGGCCAAGGGCGGTGACAATCCACCCCGGCGTAGCTGTGAGAACCCTGTCGCCAGTCATATGGCCCTGGGTCAGAAGTTTGGTGTGCGCGGCACACCGAGCATCGTGCTCGAAGACGGCAGAATGTTGCCCGGATACGTCCCCGCCGGGAGATTGAAGCAGGCCTTGACCCAGGGCAACTGAGTCAAGGTTTGCAGCGCCTCTCGTCGAGACCTAGTACAGCAGGTTGTATAGGCGGCTGCGGAAGCGGCTGACGAGGGGACCGCTGCCGCCCAGCATGTCAAAAACCTTGAGCAGCGTTTCTCGTGCGATGCCGTCCTTGAAGCCCGGTTCGAGGGATACAATCTCCAGTAACAGTTCCATACCGCGTTCATATTCGCCCTGGGCAATGTAGAGGTTGGCCAGTTGGTAGCGGGTTTCGTGGTCCCCCGGCTCTTGCTGCAGGCGGCTTTCCAGCTCAGCGGCATCGATTTCTGAATCGGAGTGTTGGCTGAACTGAAGACGTGTGATGAGGGCGCTGAGATCACTGTCCTCCCGCTTTTCCAGGGGCAGCGACTGTAATACCTCCAGTGCGCGCTCCGGCTGGTTCTGTTCGGCAAGCAGATTTCCGTATAACGCCAGTACCTTGTGGTTGCCAGGGTCTTCCTCGAAGACACGCTGGAACAACGCCAGGGACTCTTCGACTCGCCCCTCGTCGTAGGCTGCCATAGCCTGGGCCGCGATTTCGTCGGAGGCGCGGACGAGATGGGGCTCAAGCATGTCGCGTACAGCCGATTCCGGCACCACTCCGCTAAATTCGTCCACTACTTCACCGTTGCGGAATAGTTTGACGGTGGGCAGGCTACGTACGCCGTAACGCGCAGCAAGCTCCTGTTGCTCATCACTGTTGACCTTGGCCAGCAGGACCTGTCCGTGGAATTCCTCGACCAGGCCATGGAGGACGGGCATGAGCATCTTGCAGGGGTTACACCACTCGGCCCAGAAATCCACCAGCACGGGCGCACGGTAAGAGTTTTCAATCACGATTTGATCGAAGGCGTCCAGGTCGACGTCGACGATATAGGGGGAGTCACTCATCTTCCATAGTCCTCATGAAATAAGCGCGGCGATTCTATCACAGGGCGATTTTGGGGATCATACCGCTCGGAGGCCCGATTGCTCGCTTGGCCGTTCTGTAGGGATTGTCCTACATGCGTGTAGGACCAGGATTATTTTTCTGTAGGACGGGATTCGAATGATGCGATGGCTGCCGAACTAAGCTTATGAAAGCATTCATAAATTCTTGTAGGCACAGTATAGGACAAAAATCTTTTCGAGCAAAATCCGACACTTGCCAGTTGTCCCGGCTTTGCTAATCTAGGTCCTGAGAATAAACAACCCCACGGATTTGGGGTAAAGGGAAAGGCCAGGGAGTGGTCTACAGGGATGGTGCTCACAGGGAAGTTATTCGGCAAGGCCGCTGAATAGGGAGGTGCAGGAGCGCTTATTGTTCCAGGGACAGGATGCCAGCCGGATAGCTGGTATAGGGAATATTTAAAAGGCGGCTATTGGCCGCCTTTCTTGTTTCCGTCATCCACAGATTTTCTGCCTAGCGTTCGAGATACTCCAGTTTATTCGGTTTTCCATTCCACTCATCGGCATCGTCAGGGGCGTCTTTCTGTTCACTGATAACCGGCCATTGCGTGGACAGTTCGGCGTTGAGCTCGATGAAATGCTGCTGATCGTCGGGCACGTCATCCTCGGCAAAGATGGCCTCGGCCGGGCACTCGGGCTCGCACAGGGTGCAATCGATGCACTCTTCGGGATCAATGACCAGGAAATTGGGTCCCTCATGGAAGCAATCCACCGGGCAGACATCGACGCAGTCGGTGTATTTGCAGCGGATACAGTTGTCGGTCACTACATAGGTCATTCATCTCTCCTTCAAAACGCATGCAACGGGCATGTGTGATTAAACCATTTTTTTCATTCTGTAGATGAGCTCCAGGGCCTCTCTTGGACTCATCTCGTCTGGTCGAGTCTCTTGCAACAGTCGTTCCAGTGGGTGGCTTTCGAACAAGGATAGCTGACTTGTATCCGCTTGTGCCATGTTACCCCTCTCCTGTTCCAGTTGTACCAGTTTATGTTGAGCCTGATGTATGACTTCACGAGGGACACCCGCCAGGGCCGCGACATGCAGGCCATAGCTCTGGTTGGCAGGCCCCTCGTTAACAGAGTGCAGAAACACGATGCGATCTTCGTGTTCAATGGCATCGAGATGGACATTGGCGACGCTCGGGGCCGTCTCTGGCAGGGCGGTCATCTCAAAGTAGTGGGTCGCGAACAAGGTATACGGGCCTGATCCCGTGGCGAGGTGTTCGGCACAGGCCCAGGCCAGTGAAAGTCCGTCGAAGGTGCTGGTGCCGCGTCCGATCTCGTCCATCAATACCAGGCTGTTTGCCGTGGCGTTATGGAGGATGTTGGCGGTCTCGGTCATTTCCACCATGAAGGTGGAGCGGCCACTGGCCAGGTCGTCACTGGCCCCGATGCGCGTGAAGATGCGGTCAATGTCGCCCAAAGTGGCGGCCTCGGCGGGTACGAAGCTGCCGATATGGGCCATCAGCAGGATCAACGCCACCTGGCGCATGTAAGTCGATTTACCGCCCATGTTGGGACCGGTGATGATCAACATCTTGCGGCCCTCATCGAGGTGGATGTCATTGGCGCTGAAGGGGGTTTGCTGGATCACCTCTACCACTGGGTGACGCCCCTGGCGGATATCGATGACGGATTCGTCGACCAGTTGGGGCTGACAGTAATCGAGGGTATCGGCACGCTCGGCCAGGTTGGCCAGAACATCCAGTTCGGCAAGTGCGGCGGCGGTGGTCTGCAGGGGTTCGAGTTGCTCGGCGATCTGATCCAGTAGCTTAAGGTATAGCTGTTTTTCCCGTGCCAGGGCCCGCTCCTGTGCGCTCAGGGCCTTGTCCTCGAAGGTCTTAAGCTCGGGAATGATATAACGCTCGGCGGCCTTGAGGGTCTGACGGCGCTGATAATCCTCGGGCACCCTGTCCGAGTGCAGGCGTGAGACCTCGATATAATAACCGTGGACCTTGTTGTAGCTTACCTTGAGGGTATTGATGCCGGTACGTTCGCGCTCGCGTTGTTCCAGTTGCAGCAGGTAGTCGCCTGCATTGTCTTTAAGTCCTCGTAGCTCATCGAGCTCGCCGTCATATCCTTCGGCAATCACACCTCCATCGCGGATCAACTGTGGCGGACTCTCCACCACGGCCTCCTCGAGCAGGTGATGAAGACCCGGGTACTCACCCAGTTCACGGTGCAATTGTTGCAAGCGGGGGGAATCCAGCAATTGCAGGGCATGACGCAGTCCGGGCAAGGCCTCCAAGCTATTACGCAATTGCACCAGATCGCGGGGTCGTGCGCTGCGCAGGGCAATACGGGTAAGGATGCGCTCGATATCGCCAACACCACGCAACGGTTCGTGCATGGACGTGAAGTCTTGATTCTGGAGCAGGGTCGCTACGGCGTGGTGGCGGGCACCGAGGATGTCGCGCGCGCGCAGCGGACGGTGGACCCAGCGCCGGAGCAGGCGGCTGCCCATGGCGGTGACGGTGTGGTCCAGTATCGCGACCAGGGTATGGGCGGACTCGCCGGCCAGACTGTGTTCCAGTTCCAGATTGCGCCGGCTGGCGGCGTCGAGCAGGATGCTTTGTTCGCGGTGTTCGGTACGGATGGCGCGTATATGGTCGAGCTGGCAGCGCTGAGCTTCGTGGACGTAATGGAGCAGGGCGCCCGCTGCAGCGACGGCCTGTTCCAGGTCGTTACAACCAAACCCGCTTAAATCCTGGGTGCCAAAGTGTTCATTGAGCAGGCGTCGCGCGGTTTCCGATTCGAAGTTCCAGGGGGCCTGCTTGCGCAGACCAGGGCGCTCGATAAGTGTATCGGCCAGGGGAGAATCTTCGGCGATCAACAGCTCTGCTGGTTGTAAACGTTCCAGTTCGGCGGAGAGGGCCTCCTCGCCGCTGAATTCCATCACTCGGAAGTGTCCCCCCGCCATGTCCAGCCAGGCCAGGCCAAATGACTGCTTATGGCGATGCAGGGCCGCGATGAGATTGTCTCGCCGCGCCTCCAGCAGGGCCTCTTCGCTCACCGTGCCCGGCGTGACGATGCGGACGACCTTGCGTTCCACCAGGCCCTTGGCCAGGGCCGGGTCGCCGATCTGCTCGCAGATGGCGACTGACTCGCCCAGCCGGATGAGGCGGGCCAGGTAGCCGTCGACGGCGTGATAGGGGACGCCGGCCATTGGGATGGGCTCACCGGCGGACGAGCCGCGCTGGGTCAGTGCGATGTCCAGTAGCGCGGCGGCACGCCTGGCGTCATCGTAGAAGAGTTCATAGAAATCGCCCATGCGAAAGAACAGCAGGATTTCCGGGTGCTCGGCCTTGATGCGCAGATATTGCTGCATCAGTGGGGTATGTGAGGGGGATTTGGCCTGCTTCATGGACGTGAAAGTTTATCGAATTCGTTGGCCTGTGTCCTGTGTCTCAACCCACGCCAATGGATAATGAAAAACTTGCATTGGAAGTGCGTGTTTGGTACCCAATGTACATCTTGAAACGAGGAGAGCACTGCATGTTAGGTAGAACCGACCACAGTGAGAAACGCGATTATATTCGGATGGAAGTCGATTGTGATGTTGTCTATCGAACAGAGGACGGTTCGACCGAGAAACAGGGTAAAGGCAAGAATCTGAGTGCCACCGGTGTGCTGTTCGAGTCCGATGAAAATTTTCCCGCCGGGACCCGCCTGGTGCTCAAGGTGATGCCACGCAATACCATTACACCGCCACTGGACATGACGGTTGAGGTGGTGCGCGTCGATGAAGTCGGTCCGGGGCAATACATGGTCGCCTGTCAGGCGGCCTGATACCTCTAGCATGGACGATACGGAACTGCTGGCACTTGCGACCTCACTTGGAGAATCCCTTAAACAAAGGCAGTACCGGCTTGCCACCGCCGAGTCCTGTACCGGTGGCTGGGTGGCCAAGGTCATAACCGACGTGCCCGGCAGTTCGCATTGGTATGAACGGGGTTTTGTCACCTACACCAATCTCGCCAAGCAACAGATGCTGGGTGTCTCGGCATCCACCTTGGAACAATATGGTGCTGTCAGCGAGGCGACGGTCCGGGAGATGGCAGAGGGGGCCCTGGCGCGCAGCGAGGCCGAACTGGCCGTCGCCATCAGCGGCATTGCCGGCCCCGGTGGTGGCAGTGAGGAAAAACCTGTGGGCATGGTATGCCTAGCCTGGACCGGCCCCGTTGGGGTCAAGCTCGAGACCTTCCATTTTAGCGGTGATCGCGAGGCCGTCAGGCGCCAGGCGGTGCAACGGGCCCTGTCGGGTCTGCAGGAGCAACTGCAGGATGGCTGAGGCTTGAGACTATTTTTTGCCCTGTGGCCGGATCAACCGGTGCGCGAGGCACTTGAGGCCGCCAGGGTCGAACTGTTTCCCGGTCCTGTGCCCGGCCGCCCAATGCGCACGGAAAACCTTCATCTGACGCTCCATTTCATCGGCCAAATTGATGACTCGGCGCTCGATTGTTATCGGCATGCGGCGCAAGAGGTCCGCATGCAGCCCTTCGAGCTGGTACTGGACCATGCCGGCTACTTTCCCCGCCCCAGAGTTGTGTGGCTGGGCGTGCGTGAGGTGCCTTCGTCGCTCAAGGCACTGGTGGATGACCTGGGGGCGACCCTCGAGGCCTGCGGCCATCGAATCGAAGCCAGGCCCTTTCTTCCTCACCTGACCCTTCTGCGCAAGGTACATTATTTCGATCCGAGTCCCATCCGACCCGTTTCCTGGTCGGTACGTGATTTCGTCTTGGTTCGCTCCCAAACCCTGCCCGAGGGCGCTCGCTACCAGGTCATTGATCGTTGGTCGGCGTCTTAAGGCAGTTTTTTCGGCCCAAACCGGGAGCGGGGCTAGGAGAGTACGGGGCATCTGTGAAATAATTATCACGGTAAATTTCTTTACACTCGGTGACACAGGGAGGGGGGAGTGTCACGTTCCATCTACATGGGAGACGACAAATGGATGAGAACAAGAAAAAGGCCTTGAGCGCTGCACTCGGTCAGATCGAAAAGCAGTTCGGTAAGGGATCGGTTATGCGTATGGGCGATGTCAGTGCCGTGCGCGACATCGAGGCTATCTCGACCGGTTCACTGGGCCTTGACGTGGCTCTTGGCCTCGGCGGCCTGCCCAAGGGCCGCGTGGTCGAGATCTACGGGCCGGAATCCTCCGGTAAAACCACCCTCACGCTGCAGGTGATTGCCGAGGCGCAGAAGAAGGGCGGCACCTGTGCCTTCGTTGATGCCGAGCACGCGCTGGACCCCGTTTACGCGGAGAAGCTGGGCGTCAACGTTGACGACCTGCTGGTGTCACAGCCCGATACCGGCGAACAGGCCCTGGAGATCACCGACATGCTGGTGCGTTCCAGTGCCGTTGACGTGGTGGTGGTGGACTCCGTTGCCGCATTGACCCCTAAGGCCGAGATCGAGGGCAACATGGGCGACTCCCACGTCGGCCTGCAGGCCCGCCTGATGTCGCAGGCCCTGCGCAAGCTCACCGCCAAC
>JABURT010000052.1 GCA_014762495.1 Gammaproteobacteria bacterium
CGCGCCTACGGCAACAGCCGTGGATTTCTCGGTGCCTATCCCTCAAGCCGCCATGGCCTGAGCTGCGTGGTCATCGCCCGCGACGGTCAGGGCATGGAGCGGGACTACTGGTATGACTCGCGGCGTGACGCTGCGGAGCTGGACTCGGCCATTGCCATCGGCCAGAAGGCCGGCGAGCGCACGGTGAGCCGGCTCGGGGCCCAGCGCCTGGGCACGCGCGAATGCCCGGTGATCTACAGTGCCGAGGCGGCCGCCTCCCTGCTGGGACACTTCGTCGGTGCCGTACGCGGCGGCGCACTGTATCGCAAGTCCTCGTTCCTGCTCGACAGCCTGGGACAGCAGGTGTTTCCGACGTTCATGCAGCTCGAGGAGCAGCCGCACCTGGCCAGGGCCATCGGCAGTGCGCCCTTTGACAGCGAGGGGGTGGCCACCAAGCGCCATCACCTGATTAAGGACGGTGTGCTGCAGAGCTATGTCCTGGACAGCTATTCGGCCTGTCGCCTGGGCATGCAGACCACCGGCAACGCCGGTGGTGTGCACAATCTGGTGGTGGAGTCCGGTGACAAGGATTTTGAAGGGTTGCTGAAGGACATGGATCGCGGCCTGTTGGTGACCGAGCTCATGGGTCAGGGTATCAACATGGTCACCGGCGATTATTCCCGCGGCGCTGCGGGCTTCTGGGTCGAGAACGGCGAGATCCAGTACCCGGTCTCCGAGATCACCGTGGCCGGAAATTTAAAGGATATGTTCCAGGGCATCGTTGCCGTGGGCACGGACGTCGATGTGCGAGGCAACACCCGCACCGGTTCCATTCTCATCGATCGGCTCACGGTCGCCGGCGAATAGCCGACTCGCGGCGAGTTCGCCGAGAATTACAACAGCACCAGCGCGGCCAGTCCGAGGAAGGTAATGAAACCGACTATGTCGGTGACGGTGGTGAGTACTACACTGCCGGCCAGGGCCGGGTCGATGCCGAGCTTGCGCAGCAGCAGCGGGACGGTGGTACCGGATAGGGCGGCGATGAGCAGGTTGATGAACATGGCACTGGCGATGACCATGCCCAGTTGCACGTTATCGAACCAGGTCGCGCTGATCAGTCCGATGATAAGTGCCCACACCAGTCCGTTGAGTAGACCGACACTGACCTCCTTGAGCATCAGCCGGTAGGCGTTCTTGTCCGTGATCTGACCCAGCGCCATACCGCGTATGACCAGGGCCAGGGTCTGGTTCCCGGCGATGCCGCCCATGCTGGCGACGATGGGCATGAGGATCGCCAGCGCCACCAGCTTTTCGATGGTGGCGTCGAACAGGCCGATGACCCAGGAGGCCAGCACCGCGGTGAGCATGTTGATCCCCAGCCACACGGTACGACGCTTGGAGGAGGCGATGACCGGGGCGAACAGGTCTTCCTCCTCGCTCATCCCGGCCATACTCATGAATGAGTGTTCACCCTCGTCACGGATGACATCGACCACGTCATCGATGGTAATACGACCCAGCAGCATGCCGTTCTCATCCACCACCGGTGAGGAGATCAGGTCACGGTGCTCGAAGCGCTTGGCCACTTCCTGTACCGGTGTTGAGGGATCGATGCCTTCGACATCGGTATGCATCACATCCTTGACCAGGCTCCCCGCCTCGCTGGTCAACAGCCGTGTCAGGCTCAACGTGCCGAGAAAGTGGCCATCACGGTCCACCACCATGAGGCTGTCAGTGGCCTCGGGCAGCTCACCACGCAGGCGCAGATAGCGCAATACCACATCGATAGTGATCTCGGAACGCACCTGGATGGTATCGATGTTCATCAAGCCGCCGGCGGTGTCGTCGTCGAAGGACATGACGTGTTCAACGCTGCGACGGTTCTGCTCGTCCAGGGATTGCAGGATATGCTGGGTCACGTCCTCCGGCATTTCGGGCAGGAGGTCGACCAGGTCATCGGTGTCCAGGCCTTCGGCCGCGGCGATCAACTCGCGCGGTTCCATCTCGTTGATGAGGCTGGCTCGCAGGTTGTCGTTCAGGTGCAGCAACAGGTCACCGTCCATGTCGCTACGGACGAGGTCGAAGACGGTCTTACGGGTTTCAGTGGGCAGGGATTCGAGGATATAGGCGATCTCGGCCGTGTGCATCTCCGAGAGCATTTTGTGCAATTTTGCCAATGATCCGTTTTCCAGGATCTCGGTAAATTGCTGCAGGGTATCCTGCCGGGTCTCTTTTTCGACTGCTGCTTCGGACATACGCACCTCTTTGCCGCACAGTGTACCAGAGCCGCTTATGAAGGTTGAAAGCGATTTGTTAAAAGCGTGATGCGGTTTTGATAGATGTGGCTATTCGCCTTCACCGAAGTAGTCTTTGATGAGTGCCTCAATGGCCTCCATGGCCCGGTCCTCGTCCTCGCCCTCGACACGAACACTGATCCATGTGCCCTTGGCGGCGGCCAGCATCATGACTCCCATGATGCTCTTGCCGTTGACGGTATGGGTGTCCTTGGTGATCTGAATGTCGGAAACAAATTGTGCGGTGGTGCCCACCAGCTTGGCGGCGGCGCGCGCATGCAGCCCCAGCTTGTTGATGATCTCGAACTCTTTGACGATCACGCCTCTGTGTCCTTCTTCTTGCATTGCATGATGCCATCGATGCCCCCGCTCAGGGCCTTTTGGGTCAGCTCATCCAGATCCAGTCGTGGATAATTGAGCACGCGGATGAGCATGGGCAGATTGACGCCTGTAACGATGCGGATACCTTCCTGTTGCAACAACTTGTTGGCAACATTGCTGGGGGTGGAGCCATACATGTCGGTGAGTACCAGTACGCCATCGCCTTCGTCCAGGGCACTAATAATCGTCAGTGCCTGATCGACGGAGTTATCCGGTTCGCAGTCCAGCGGGATGGGCATGACCTCCACCTTGAGAGGCAGGCCGCCGAGCATTTTATCGGCGGTATCAATCAGGGCATCGCCGACCTTGGCGTGGGTAATGATCAGAATGCCGACGCTCATGACAACTCCCGGTGACGGAGCATCAGTTCCGGATAGTTACCGCGCAGGGCCTCGGCCAGTCGCTCGGTGAGATAGACAGAACGGTGCTGACCACCGGTACAGCCCAGGGCAATGGTCATATAACTGCGATTATCGGCCATAAATTCGGGCAGCCACTGTTCAATGAAATCCTTGATCTGACTAAACATGTTATAGACCGACTCGGATTTTTCGAGGTATTCGCGTACCGGTTGATCGCGCCCGGTGTAGGGACGCAATTCCGCGATCCAGTGCGGATTGGGCAGGCAACGGACATCGAATACGAAATCGGCATCGGAGGGGATGCCGTGCTTGAAACCGAAGGAGAGCAGGAGGATGGACATCTTGCCCTTGGCGGTTTCCACTACACGCTCGAGAATGATGTCGCGCAACTGATGGATATTGGTGGTGCTGGTATCGATCAACAGGTCGGCGGAGCGGTGCACCGGCTCCAGCAGGCGTTGTTCATACTTGATGGCCTCGGACAGCGAAGTCTTATCGTCACTCAGGGGATGCTTGCGGCGGGTCTCACTAAAGCGTTTGTGCAGGATCCCCTCACGTGCCTGCAGAAAGAATATCTCCACCTCCAGCCCCATCGACTTGAGGGTGTCGACGACGTCGGGAAAATTGGAGAGCTGCTCGGCCATGTTACGGGCATCGATGCCGATGGCGAATTTGTCCATGCGCGCATAGGGTTCGGTCTTGAGCTGTTCGGCGAAGGCCTGCAACAGGCCCAGGGGCAGATTGTCGATGCAGTAGTAGCCCTGATCCTCGAGCACATTGAGAGCCACACTCTTTCCCGAGCCCGACATACCGCTGACAATGACGAGTTTCATTCGGATTGGGTATCCAACAGTTGTTGTTGTTGCTCGATAAAGGCATCGGCGGCATTGTAGCCACGCAGACGCAACAGGTGGTTACGAACCGCCCCTTCCACCAGTACCGCAAGGCTCCGTCCCGGTGCCACCGGCAAGGTTAGTTGGGGGATTTTAACCTCCATGATCTCCCGTGTCTGCACGCTGCCATAAAGTCGGTCGTTTTCGCTGGCGACGAAGCTGTCCGCCGGTTGTAGATCGATGATAAGGCGCAGGTTCTTGTCCGACTTCAAGGCATTGTCGCCAAACATGGCCGGGATGTTGAGGATGCCGAGTCCTCGCACCTCGAGGAATCCGCACAGCACCTGCGGGCAGGAGCCGTTGAGTACATCGGGGGCGGTGCGGGTGAAGATGGGGGCATCGTCGGCGATCAGACGATGACCGCGGCTGATCAGCTCCAGCGCCAGTTCGCTCTTGCCGATACCGCTGTGACCGGTGAGCAGGATGCCGACCCCCAGTACCTCGAGAAAGACCCCGTGCAGGCTCTCGTGACGAGCCGTGATGCGGGTCAGGTAGTAGCGCAGTCGGCTGATCACTTCGTCGCCCGCCTCCGCAGTGGTCACCACCGGCACCTGCTCGCGTTCGGCCTGTTTGAGTGCGGCAGCGGGCAGCGCACCACCCTGGCTGATGATGATCATGGAGCTGTGATGGAACAGGCTATCAATTGTGTCCTGCAGGCTGTTCTTACCGAGCCCGTCGAGATGGGCACTCTCCTGCTGGCCGATCACCTGGATCATGGGCGGGTGGATGATATTGAGAAAGCCGATGAGGTTGGCCGTCGGATGATGACTGTCGCGGGAATCGAGGAATATGCGATCAGCGCCGGTCTTGCCTGCCGTCCAGTTCATCTTCAGGCTGTCGCCAAAGGTATCGAAGATGAGCTGGGCGGTGACGGTGGTTTGCATGATGATTATTGGCTTGCCGCGACTCCGGATTCCAGTATGTCATAGACAGACTGGCTGTCCGTGGCCTTGTGCAGCCTGTCGACCAGGCTGGCGTCGCTGAACATCTTCGCCAGCTGGGCCAGGGTCTGTAAATGTTCCTCGGTTGCGTCTTCCGGCACGACCATGGCGAGGATCAGATCAACCGGTTCTCCGTCGACACTGTCATAGTCTATGCCATCTTTCAGGCGTATCAAGGCAGCGAAGGTTTGATTGTTACCCTTGAGACGACAGTGGGGAATGGCAATGCCCTTGCCCATGCCGGTACTGCCGAGCCGCTCACGGCCAATGAGACAGTCAAAGACCTCGCCCGAACTGACATCCTGTCTATCCTGGCTCAGGACTTCACTGACGTATTCCAGGGCCTTCTTCTTGCTGGCGCAGTCCACGCCCAGCGTAATACGATCCTTGGATACTAAATCTGTGATATTCATAAAACCTAATACAGAGCCGTTTGTCGTTTTAGATGGTTGATGGTGAACCGAACACCGGCTAGCGATGGTGATCGGTCAGTTTTTCCTTGTGTTTCTTGACCTGGCGATCGAGTTTTTCGACCAGGGCGTCAATGGCGGCATACATATCTTCATGTTCGGCATTGGCGAACAATTCAGCGCCGGTCACATTGAGCTTGGCCTCGGCCATTTGACGGTTTTTTTCCACGCTGAGGATGACATGGGTATTGCCGACATGGTCGAAGTGGCGATTGATCTTTTCCATCTTCTCGGTGACATAGTCACGCAGGGCGTCGGTAATATCCAGTTGTTGTCCGGTGATGTCTAGCTGCATGGCGTTCTCCTGATTTCTGTCATGCGAGTCGTTTACGCTGATTCGAAGGCGGTATATTAAGCGCTTCTCGATACTTGGCAATGGTCCGACGCGCCACGTTCACGCCCTGTTCCGCCAGCAGATCGACGATCTTGCTGTCGCTTAAGGGCTTACGTGGGTCTTCGTCGGCGATGAGTTTCTTGATCAGGGCGTGAATGGCGGTGGAGGAGTAATCGTCGCCCTCATCGGATTTCACGTGGCTGGAGAAGAAATACTTCAGTTCGAAGATACCCAGGGGCGAGTGCAGGTATTTCTTGTTGGTGACACGTGAAATGGTGGATTCATGCATGCCCACGGCCTCGGCGATGTCATGCAGGACCAGGGGTTTCATTGCCTCCTCGCCGCGCTCGAAGAAGTCGCGTTGGCGCTCGACGATGCTGGTGGCCACCTTTAGCAGGGTCTCGTTGCGGCTTTGCAGGCTCTTGAGGAACCAGCGTGCCTCCTGCAGGTGATTCTTGAGCGAGACATTGTCACTGCTGGAGTTGCCGCGCTGCACCAACGAGGCGTAATAGGGATTGATACGCAGTCTCGGTGCGGTGTCGGGATTGAGTTCCACGCGCCAGTGCCCGGCCACCTTGCGCACAAAGACATCGGGCACGACGTATTCGGTGGTATTGCTGGATATCTGGTTGCCGGGGCGGGGATTGAGGGTCTGGATGAGCTGAATGACGCTTTTGAGGGACTCGTCATCGAGTTTCATACGGCGCGCGAGCTGGTTGTAATCGCGCTTGGCCAGCAGTTCGAAATGGTTATTCAATAACTGCGCGGCCTGGGCCAGCCAGGGGGTATCCGGGGGCAACTGGCGGATCTGTATGAGCAGGGTTTCGTGCAGGTCGCGCGCGCCCACGCCCAGAGGGTCGAAATTCTGAATCTGCCTGAGCACCGCCTCCAGTTCGTCCAGTTCGAACTCTTCCTGCGGCTCACTATCCTGCAGGCTGGTGAGGATATCCTCCAGGCTGACGGTGAGATAGCCATCCTCGTCGATGGCGTCGATGATGGATTCGGCGATGAGTCGGTCACGCACACTGATATGACTCATCTCCAGCTGCCAGTTCAAATGCTCGGCCAGGGATTCCTCGGTACTGCCCTGATAGTCGTAGTCGCGTTCTTCGCCGGAGGCGGGGCCGAGGGTGGGGGAGGCCTCGTAGATGTCGTCCCAGCTGGTATCTACGGGCAGATCGTCGGGGATGGTCTCATCAGAGCTGTTGTTTTGCTGGTCCGAAGCCGTTTCGGATTCGACATCCTGGCCAGTCGCCTGTTCCTCGCGTCGGGAGTCCTCTGGTTCCGACTCCGAGCGATACTCGCTGTCGCCCGATTCGCCCTCTTCTTCATTAAGCTCCAGCATCATGTTGGAATCCAGGGCCTCCTGGATCTCGTGCTGCAGCTCGAGCGAAGACAACTGTAGCAGACGAATCGCCTGTTGCAGTTGGGGCGTCATCGTCAGGTGTTGACCGAGGCGCAGTTGAATGGACTGTTTCATAAATTAGGAGGTCGACAGCTCAAGTCTGATTCTTTGGTGGCGATTGTATCGCACTATGGAAATAGGAGGCACTATTCTTGCAATTATAACGTGAATTTCTCACCCAAGTAGACCTCCCGCACCTGCTTGTTTTGCAGCAATGACTCGGGTGATCCCTCGGCAATGACCTTGCCGGCACTGACAATGTAGGCACGTTCGCAGATGCCGAGGGTTTCGCGCACATTGTGGTCGGTGATGAGGACGCCAATACCGCGCTCGCTGAGGTGACGGATGATGTTCTGGATATCCAGCACCGAGATAGGGTCGACACCGGCGAAGGGCTCGTCGAGCAGTATGAACCCCGGTTCGGTGGCCAGCGCGCGTGCGATCTCAACGCGGCGGCGTTCCCCGCCCGAGAGGCTCATGCCCTTGACCTTGCGGATGTGACTGATGTGAAACTCCTGCAGCAGTTGCTCCAGGACCTGTTGCTGTTGCTGACGCGAAAGCTCCTTACGCGTCTGCAGGATGGCGAGGATGTTTTCCTCCACGGTCAGGCGCCGGAACACCGAGGCCTCCTGAGGCAGATAGCCAATGCCAAGCTGGGCGCGTGCGTGCATGGGAAAGGCCGTCATGTCGCGGCCATCGAGAGAAATCATGCCCTCATCGGCGGCCACCAGGCCGACGATCATATAGAAGCTGGTGGTCTTGCCGGCGCCATTGGGACCGAGCAGGCCGATGATCTCGCCGCTCTCCACATGCAGTGAAACGCCGTCGACCACGCGTCTTGGCTTGTAGATCTTGACCAGGTTATTGGCGCTGAGGGTCGTCATGCTATGGCTTACTGCTCTGTCTCATTGCTCGATGGCGTGATGACGGCCTCGAAACGGCCTTCCGACTCACCGCCGCTGGCCTGGGCCTGTTTGTTGATCATATCGTACTCGATGCGGGCGCCCTGGATACGGTCGCTGCCGGATGTCACATAGGCGTCGCCGGTCAGGATCACCAGTTCGGCGGCGCCGTCGTAATCCAGCTGCCGGGCCTCGCCGGTCACCGGCTTATCGCCCCCCAGGTGGCTAAAGCGTACCGGTTTGCCCCTGGCCTCGACACGGATCAGTTCGTTGTCCTTGCTGTGCACGGTGATCCTGTCGGCATGTATGGTAACCGCCTCTTCGCGCTGGGTATAGACGACATCGCCGGTAAATACGGTGATGCCTTCGGCCTCCCGAAGCTCCATTTTGTCTGCCTGTATGCGGCTGGTGGGCGCTGCCAGTGCGGGCAGGGCAAGGCAGAACAGGGCGGCGAATAATAGTCTGTGACTAGTCATGGGCAATCTCTCCTCTTACATCCCCCTGCATTACGAGATGACGGGTTTCGCCGTCGATGCGAAAGCCGTCTTTCGAGGTGACTACCCCCTGAGTGTAGGTGACGCGAGTCGGCTGGCTGCTGTCGGCGGTACTGTCATCGGTGTGAATGGTGACATCCGAGGAGACCAGGACAATGGGCTCTTTGTCGTCCTGGCTGTAGTAGTGCACCACGGTCTCACCCTTGAGCAGGATACGCCGCTCGGGTTCATATACGACGGCCTGTTTCGCCTCTGTCTTCCACAACAGCTGCGCATCGTCATAGGCCAGAATAATGACCTCATCGATGAGGAAGCGTTCGCCATCGGGGTAGTGCTCCATGTGTTTACCCTTGAGCGTGTATTTCTGTCGACCCTTCTTGTCGTGGGTGGTATAGCTAAAGTCGTCGAGACGATAATCGGGCCGGTCTCGGTCCTGGGGGGCCAGGGCCTGACGGATATCCTCGCGATAGAGAAACCAGCTACTGATGCCGACGATGACGAGCAGGGCGGTAATGGCGAGGATGATGCGAACGTTCATCAGTCGAGATAGCGTTGCAGCAAGGTGTCGAGGTGGCCCTGTGCGCGCATGATCAGTTCGCAGACATCGCGCGCCGCACCGCGGCCGCCGTCATGGGGTGTATGCCAGTGGCTGTGTTGTTTGACCAGATCGTGGGCGTCGTTGACGGCGATGGCCAGGCCGGCGCGCACCAGGATCGGCAGGTCCACCACGTCGTCGCCGACATAGGCCACCTGCTCAGGACGGACGCCGGCGCGCTGGCACAGGTCCTCAAAGGCGGGTAGCTTCTCCAGCCGACCCTGGTAGACATACTTGATGCCCAGGCTCTCCATGCGGTGTTCGACGACATTGGAGGTGCGGCCTGTGATGATGCCGATCTCGACGCCGGTGGACTGCAGCATCTTCATGCCATGTCCGTCCTTGGAGTTGAAGGCCTTATATTCCTCGCCATCGTCGCCGATGAAGAGGCTGCCGTCGGTGAGCACGCCGTCGACGTCGAAGATCACCAGCTTGACCTGCCTGGCCTTGTCCTGAATGTCCTGCATGATTTTCCGTATCCTGTGTCTAGACGACGCCGGCACGCAACAGGTCGTGCATATTGAAGGCGCCGATGAGCTTGAGTTGGTCGTCCACCACCGGCAGCGCGCTGATCTTGTACTGCTCCATCAGCTGCACGGCCTCGGCGGCGAGCATGTCGGCACGCGCATGTCGGGGATCGCGCGTCATATGCTCGGCGATCTGCATGGTGTGGACATCCATGTGGTTGTGGTCCAGCAGACGGCGCAGGTCGCCGTCGGTAAAGACCCCCAGCAAGCGGTCTTTGGCATCGACGATGGCGGTCATGCCCAGACCCTTGTTGGTCATCTCCAGCAGGGCCTGACCCAGGGTGGCCTCTTCGTTGACGCGGGGGATACCGTCATCACGATGCATGATGTCGCCGATGTGCAGCAACAGGCGACGGCCGAGGCGGCCACCGGGGTGGGAGAGGGCGAAGTCGTCCGAGGTAAAGCCGCGCGACTCCAGCAGCGAGACGGCCAGCGCATCGCCCATGGCCAGGGCGGCGGTGGTGCTGGCAGTGGGGGCCAGGCCCAAGGGGCAGGCCTCCTGCTCGACGCTGACATCGAGATTGACCTCGGCCTCCACCGCCAGGCGCGACCTGGGATTCCCGGTGAGGGTAATAAGCGGCACCTTCATGCGCTTGATCAGCGGCAGGATGGTGAGGATCTCATCGGTCTCACCGGAGTTGGACAGTGCCACCACCACATCTTTCGGGGTAATCATGCCCAGGTCGCCGTGGCTGGCCTCGCCCGGATGCATGAAAAAGGCCGGACTGCCGGTGCTGGCCAGGGTGGCGGCTATCTTGTTGCCGATATGGCCCGATTTGCCCATGCCGGTGACGACGATGCGTCCCTCGCAGGCGAGCATATAGCCGCAGGCACGCATGAAGTCGTCATTGATCTGCTGCTTGAGACGTACGATGGCCTGGGCCTCGACATCGAGCACCGCTTCGGCCAGGTTGCGAATTTTTTCGTGATCCATGATCTCTCTTGTCTTGGGCTCAGGCCTCGGGGTAGCCGAGCTCTCCCAGTTTGGCGCTCAGTGACTCGCGCGAGAGGTCCTCGCCCTCGACCTTTACCTCGCCACCTTCGATGCTAACTTCGACCGAATCGATGCCCGGCAGCTCCGTGAGGCCATCCTGGATAGCCTTGACGCAGCCGCCGCATTTGACGTTTTGTACCTTGAACTCTTCTACAGCCATGATGATTCTCCTCTAAAGGGCGGCGCTGGCCAGCACCGTCAGGTAGCCGACAAAGACCAGCAACAGGGCGCCGCCCTCGTAACGATTGAGCCTGCCGGTGCCGCGAAAGCCATAGGCCATGACGAACAGGGCGATGGAGAGTCCGATCATCATCGGCAGGTCGCGGACCATGAAATCGGGCTCGAGCTGGTAGGCGTTGATGACACCGGGCAGGCCCAAGACCCCTAGAATATTGAATATATTGGACCCGATCACATTACCGATGGCAATGTCGTGTTCATTCTTCAGTGCACTCATGATGGAGGCGGCCAGTTCGGGCAGGCTGGTGCCGATGGCGACGACAGTGAGGCCGATGATGAGGTCGCTGATGCCGAAGGCCACGGCGATCTCCACCGCGCCCCAGACCAGAATGCGCGAGCTCACCAGCAGCACCACGATGCCCAGAATAAGCAGGGCGGAGGCCTTCCAGGTCGGCACCTCCTTTGGAATCTCGGCCTCATACTCCACCGTCATGGGATCGCGTTTGCGAGTGCGCAGTGAGATGTTGACGATCCAGTAGATGATGAGCAGCAGGCCGCCCAGCATAAAGATACCGTCCCAGAACGAGAGTACGCCGTCCAGCAGCAGCATTAACGCGAACAGGATAGCGAGAAACATCATCGGGAATTCCCGTTGCAGGACACCGGAATGGACGGTCATGGGTTTGATGAGGGCGGTGGCCCCCAGCACCAGGGCAATGTTGGTGATATTGGAGCCGACGGCATTGCCCACGCCCATGCCGCTGTTGCCGCCCCAGGCGGCCATACCCGATACCAGCATCTCCGGCGCCGAGGTGGCGAAGCCCACCACGGTCAGACCGATGATGAGGGGCGGCACGCCCAGGTTACGCGCCAGGGCGGCGGCGCCGATGACGAAACGATCGGCCCCCCACACCAGCATGATAAAGCCGACAATTATTGCTACATAGGGCATCCACGTCAGGGTCATTACTCTGCCTTTGTTGTTCGCTATTTCGTGGGAAGCTTGATGTCCAGGTCATCGAGCAGTTCAAGCTCTTCATCGCGGCTCTGGTCCGGTGGCGGATTGCCGTCGTGGATCAGATTGCGTCGACGCTGGAAGTAGGTTTCGCGATGGAAACTATACGGATCGAAGCTGGCCTGCTCAAGGATGCGGCTGGCACCGAGCAGGTCGGCGCGGATGTCGATGGCATCGATGAGCATGTAGCCGTAATAGGTATTGCCGTCCTTGACGTAATAATAAGGTTCGGTCATGAAGTCACCGACCCAGCCTGCGCTACCGCGTACCGAACTCGGCCCGAGGATCGGCAATACCAGATAGGGGCCTTCCGCGATCCCCCACACCGCCATGGTTTGACCGAAGTCCTCTTTATGCCGCTCCAGACCCATGGGGGTGGCCACATCGATAAAGCCCAGCAGGCCGATGGTGGAGTTGATACAGATGCGTCCGATGTCGGAGACGGCGGCGAGGGATTTACCCTGCAACAGGTTATTGAGCGAGTTGGGCACATCACCGAGGTTGTTGAAGAAGTTGGTAACGCCGTCGTCCAGCCAGCGTGGGGTCACCGCCTGGTAGCCGCGAGCCACTGGGTTGAAGACGTAATAATCGAAACGGTCATTGAAGTGGTAGATGGAACGGTTCATGGATTCCCAGGGGTCGCGCTCGTCCGTGGCCTTCCTGGCTGTGCCGGCACAGGCACTGAGCAGCATCATCACGGCCAGTAACAGGCCCACTCGGTGGAATATGGATTTCGAACTCAAACGCATGGTCTCACTAGTTGGGCTGGCGAGTGTTTCATGGCACAGCGGCTTTATGATGAAAGTGTTGCTATTATCCGGACTATTCAAGCACTCAGCAAACCAACAGATTACAGGAGCGTGAATGTCGTCGCATGACTATTCGGTACTGGTCGGGGCCAGTGGCTGGGAATTTCCCGCCTGGGAGGATCGTCTCTATCCCGAGGACCTGCCCGAGGACTGGCGCATTACCTATTACAGCAACGAGTTTTCGGTGGTGCTGTTGCCCCTGTCACGCCTTGCCGAGGCCGACGAGGAAGAGGTCGAGACCTGGGTCGAGGATACCCACGACAGCTTTCGCTTCGTGCTCGAGATCGACCAGGCCCTGAGCGAAGGCGTCAAACCCCGTCTTCGGCAGCTGGCATCAAAGCTGCTGGCGGTGGTGGTCCACTGCGAGGAGGTCACGCTACCGAGCGAACTGGAAGGACTGCCCAGGGTACTGGAGAAGGTGGCGGCCAAGCACTGCGAACTGGACCTGCAACACGGCATGGGCCATTGCTGGGACGGCGAGGGCGCGCCCTGCTGGGGCGATGACATCGCCCTGGTCTGCCTGCAGGCGGAACAATATAAGGACATGCGCAAGCTCAAGGAGATCATCACCCGCTGCGAACCGGCCCTGCAACAGGGGCGCCGCCTGGTCCTGCTGTTCGAAGGCAACGCCCCCGATCTGGAGGTGATGCGCGGCGCCCGCACCATTGCCGAGTTGCTGGGTTATTGAGGCAGACTGTGAAAACTCGCCTTGACACCACCCCTCCGGGTCCAGACACTTGGCAAAACACAATGACCCAGAGACCAGATGGATAATAAAGACGATATCCTGGTAAAGATTCGAGGCATGAGCTTCGGCTACGCCGGACGCCAGATCTTCGATAATGTCGATCTCGACATCCGTCGCGGACAAATCACCGCCATCATGGGCCCCAGCGGCACCGGCAAGACCACCCTGCTGCGCCTCATCGGCGGCCAGCTCAAGCCCACCGCCGGCACCATCGAGGTGGACGGTCTCAATGTTCCCACTCTCTCGCACCGGGAGCTCTACAAGCTGCGCAAGCGCATGGGCATGCTGTTCCAGAGCGGGGCGCTGCTGTCGGATCTTAATGTCTACGAGAACGTCGCCTTTCCCCTGCGTGAGCACACCGACCTGCCCGAGCCCATGTTGCGCGACCTGGTGCTGATGAAACTCAATGCCGTCGGCCTGCGCGGCGCGCGCGGCCTCATGCCCAGCGAGCTCTCCGGCGGTATGGCCCGACGCGTGGCCCTCGCCCGCGCCATCGCCCTGGACCCCACCATGATTATGTATGACGAGCCCTTTACCGGGCAGGACCCCATCTCCATGGGCGTACTGGTCAAGCTCATTGATGATCTCAACAAGGCCCTCGGCATCAGCAGCATTATCGTCTCCCACGACGTGGCCGAGACCGCCTCCATCGCCGACTACGTCTACCTCGTCTCCGGCGGTAAGGTCGTCGAGCACGGCACCCCCGATACCCTTGGGCACTCTGGTTCCGAGTGGACGCGCCAGTTCCTCGATGGCCTGCCCGATGGACCCGTCCCCTTTCACTACCCGGCCTCGGACTACCGCGAGGACCTGCTGAGCGGGGGCGAGTCATGACCGATTTCATTCGCTCACTGGGGCGCCGTTTCCTCAACAGTATCCAGCGCCTGGGCCGGGGCAACCTGTTCCTCATGCAGATCCTGCGCGGCCTGCCGTCCATGGTTCTGCGCCCGCGCCTGGTGGTGCAGCAGATCTACGCCGTCGGCGTGATGTCGCTGACCATCATCATCGTCTCCGCCGCCTTCACCGGCATGGTGCTGGGCCTGCAGTTGTTTAACACCCTGCAGGGCTTCGGCGCCGAACAGTCCATCGGCTCGGTCACCGCCCTGACCCTGGTACGCGAGCTGGGTCCGGTACTGACCGCCATCTTCTTCGCCGGCCTGGCCGGCACCTCCTTGACCGCCGAGATCGGCCTGATGAAGGCCACCGAGCAACTCTCGGGCATGGAGATGATGGCGGTGGACCCGGTGCACCGGGTGGTGGCGCCGCGTTTTGCCGCGGCCTGGGTCTCGGTGCCGCTGCTGGCGTTGATCTTTAGCGCCGTGGCCATCCTCGGCGGCTACTTTGTCAGCGTCGGCCTGCTGGGACTGGACACCAGCGTCTACTGGGGACAGATGCAGGCCTACGTGGACTGGGGCGATGATGTGGTCAACGGTATCATCAAGAGCATCGTGTTCGGTTTTGTCTGCGCCTGGATCGCGGTGTACGAGGGCTTCGATGCCACCCCCACCTCGGAGGGGGTTAGCCGCGCCACCATTCGTACCGTGGTACACAGTTCACTGTCGGTACTGGCACTGGATTTCATCATGACATCACTAATGTTCGGAGACTGAAATGGTTAGCGCTATAAGTTTGATCAAGGTAGCGATGGCAAGGCAGAAAGCAACGAAAAAGCGCAGTTTACAAATAGTAAATGAGCACCCATAAAGCGGGCATAAACATTTTGAGGTGGTTTCTAACGCCGCCAGCGCAGCTTCAGCAAAGTTATAGAGGTAGCCATAATGTATTCCAAGGTAACTGAGTTATGGGTAGGTATCTTCGTCGCAGCGGCCGTCGCGGCGCTATTCATGCTGGCCATGCAGGTGAGCAACCTCTCCCTGGCCGGCAGCGACGAGGGCTATACCGTCACCGCCCGCTTTGACGACGTCGCCGGCCTCAACGTGCGCGCGCCGGTGCGACTGGCCGGGGTACGCATCGGCCGCATCACCTCCATCGAGGTCGACTCCACTCGCTTTCAGGCGGTGGTCAAGATGCACATCCAGTCTCCCTATGACAACTTGCCCGAGGATACCACCGCCGCCATCCTCACCGAGGGGCTGCTGGGGGCCAAATACATCGGGCTCGACCCCGGTGGCTCGCTCGAAAACCTGGGCGAGGGCAGCGAGATCATTATTACCCAGTCGTCCATCAGTCTGGAGAAGCTGATCGGGCAACTGTTCGTCAATCTGACCGGAGGGAGCGACTGATGAAGACCCTGCAAGTGTTACTGGCGGCGCTGCTGCTGATGCCCGCCTTTGGCCAGGCCGAGACCGCTCTGGGGCCGGGTGAGGCCGTCAAGGCCACCTCCGAGAAGATGCTTGAGGTGTTGCGTACCAACCGCGAGCTGCTCGACAAGCAACCGGAAAAGATCATCGACCTGGTGGAAGAAATCGTGGTCCCGCAGTTCGATTTCGTGCGCATCTCGGCCTGGGTGCTGGGCAAGCACTGGCGCCGTGCCAGTCCCGAGCAACGCGGGGTCTTCGTCACCGAGTTCCAGTCACTGATGGTCAATACCTACGCCACCGCGTTGCTGGAGTACTCCGACTACAAGATCAGCTATACACCGGTTCGCATGGCCGAGGGTGACCGCATCGTCACCGTGCGCACCAACGTCGAGCGGGCCGGGGCCGATGCCATTAATCTCGATTACCGCCTGATCGACGGCAAGCAGGGCTGGAAGGTCTTCGACATCCTGGTGGACAACGTCTCCCTGGTGGCCAACTACCGCACCAGCTTTGACCAGGAGATCCGCGAAACCTCCATGGACGCGCTCAATGAACGCCTGGCCAGGCACAATGCCAAGCGCGAGAAGGGCGAGGGATGAGCGACGATCGCACCAGTCTTCACCGGCGCGAGGACGGCAGCTATGTGGTACGTGGCGAGCTCAGCTACGCCACCGTGACGCCCTTGTTGAAGCACTCCGATGACCTGTTTGCAGACGCTTCCGATGCCCTGGTGGTGGACCTGGACGGGGTCACCCGCGCCGACAGCGCCGGGCTTTCACTGCTCATCGAGTGGTGGCGCCAGGCCAGGGCCCACGACAAGACCATCGAATACACGAATTTGCCCGAGCAAATCCTCGCCACGGCGCGCCTGGGCGGCCTGGACGAACTGCTGCCACTGAAATAATCTCGCCATGAGCCTGCAATCGGTCGCGTCATCCTTTAGAATGTCGCGCCATGACTACCGCCGTCACCATCGATAATGTCCATAAGCGCTATGGCAGCGTGCACGCCCTCAAGGGGGGTGAGTTTCGACATCGAACAGGGCGAGTTCTTCGGCCTGCTGGGACCCAACGGCGCCGGTAAATCCACCCTCATCAACACCATGGCCGGTTTGGTTCGCGCCAGCGATGGCAATATCGCCGTCATGGGGCATGACACCGTCAGCGCCTACCGCCAGTCGCGCGCCGCCCTCGGCGTGGTACCGCAGGAACTGGTGTACGACCCCTTCTTCTCGGTGCGTGAGCTGCTGCGTCTGCAGTCGGGCTATTTCGGCCTGCGCCGAAACGACGACTGGATCGACGAGCTGCTGACCACGCTTGACCTCGGTAACAAGGCCGATGCCAACATGCACGACCTCTCCGGAGGCATGAAGCGGCGCGTGCTCATCGCCCAGGCCATGGTGCACAAGCCCTCGGTGCTGGTGCTCGACGAACCCACCGCGGGCGTCGACGTCGACCTGCGCCAGCAACTCTGGGAATTCACCACCCGCCTGCATGAGCAGGGCCATACCATCGTCCTCACCACCCACTACCTGGAAGAGGCCGAGGCGCTGTGCGATCGCATCGCCATCATCGATCAGGGCGAACTGGTGGCGCTGGATTCGAAGCATGCATTACTGGAGCGTTGTCCCGAACGCAAGCTGACCCTGGTGCTGGAAGATGCCAGCATCAACCTGCCACCGCGGCTGGAGGAGAAGGTGGTGGAGCGCGACAGCAATCGTCTGGTGCTGATGCTGGACAAGCGTCATATGCGTATCGGCGAGGTGTTGCAGGCGATCCAGACCCACGGCATCGAGCTCATCGACCTGCACATCGAGGAGCCGGGGCTGGAAGAGGTGTTCATGCAGATCACGCGCAAGGACAAGGGGGTTAGGGCATGAACTGGAGCGGCATGTATACCCTGTTGGCCAAGGAGGTATGGCGCTTCCTCAAGGTCACGGTGCAGACTATCCTCACACCGGTGGTCACATCCCTGCTCTACCTGCTGGTCTTCGGCCAGGCGCTGGAGGAGCACGTTCAGATCTTCGAGGGGGTGAACTACATCAACTTCCTCATCCCCGGCCTGATGATGATGAACATGATCCAGAACGCCTTCGCCAATAGCTCCTCCTCGCTGATCCAGTCGAAGATGAACGGCAACATCATTTTCGTGCTGCTGGCGCCGCTGTCGGTGCTGGAGTTTTATATCGCCTTCACCCTGGCGGCGGTGCTGCGTGGCCTGCTGGTGGGGATCGTGGTCTACATCGCGGTGCAGCCCTTCCTCGACCTGCCGGTGCACTCCTGGGGCTATGCCGTCGGCTTTGCCCTGCTCGGCAGCGCTACACTTGGAACCCTCGGCATCATCGGTGGCGTGCTCTCCACCAAGTTCGACCAGCTGGCGGCGTTCCAGAACTTCGTCATCCTGCCGCTCTCGTTCCTGAGCGGGGTGTTCTATTCGCTCTACTCCCTGCCCGAGACCTGGCAGACCATTTCGCGCTTCAATCCCTTCTTTTATATGGTGGACGGATTCCGCTATGGCTTCTTTGGCCAGTCCGACATAGAACCGGGCACCTCGCTGGCGGTGGCCGGCTCATTCTTCGTCGTACTCGCGCTATTGACCCTGTGGATGCTGCACAAGGGTTACAAAATCCGCCACTAGGCGGTATCCTTGCACACTTTTCCGCCAAACTCCCGGAGAGTGCATATCATGGAAATCGACGCTATCAAGGCCAAGATCGAAGACGCCATCGACGGGGCCGAGGCCACCGTGACCGGTGACGGCAGCCATTTCGACGCCATCGTTGTGAGCGAGGCCTTTGCCGGCATGAGCCCGGTGGCCAAGCAGAAGATGGTCTACGCCCCGCTCAATGAGCACATCACCTCGGGTGAACTGCACGCCCTGACCATCAAGGCCTATACACCCGCCGAATGGGAAAAGGCCAAAAAACTGCAGATCGGATCATAATTCCATTGCCCGGTTTAGGGTTACAATAGGCGGCTTTAGCGATACAGCGCCCGTCGGGCGAAGAGTAGTGGAACATAATTAATGGACAAACTGATTATTACAGGTGGTGCGCAGCTCAATGGTGAGATCCGCATCTCCGGGGCCAAGAACGCCGCCCTGCCTATTATTGCCGCCTCCTTGTTGGCGGACAGCCCCACCACCATCTGTAATGTACCGCACCTGCAGGACATCACCACCACCATGGAGCTGCTCGGCAATATGGGGGTGAGCCTGGTGATCGACGAGGACCTCAGCATCGAGGTGGATACCTCCACCATCAAGCACTACCAGGCCCCCTATGAGCTGGTGCGTACCATGCGCGCCTCCATCCTGGTACTGGGACCGCTGCTGGCCCATTTCGGCGAGGCCCAGGTCTCGCTGCCCGGTGGCTGCGCCATCGGTGCACGTCCGGTCAACCTGCATATCGACGGCCTGCGCGCCATGGGCGCCGAGATCGAGGTGGAGAACGGCTACATCCACGCCAAATGCGATCGCCTGCAGGGCGCGCGTATCAACATGGACATCGTCTCCGTCACCGGCACCGAGAACCTGATGATGGCCGCGGCCCTGGCCAATGGCACCACCGTCATCGAGAACGCCGCGCGCGAACCCGAGGTGGTGGACCTGGCCAATTGCCTCACGGCCATGGGCGCCCACATCAAGGGGGCGGGCACTTCCACCATCACCATCGAAGGGGTGGAGAAGCTCAAGGGCGTGCGTTACTGCGTCTCACCCGATCGCATCGAGACCGGCACCTACCTGGTGGCCGCCGCCATCACCGGCGGCAAGGTCAAGGTAAAGGATACCGATCCGAGCCTGCTCGACGCGGTGCTGGGTAAGCTGCGCGAGGCCGGCGCCGAGATCGAGACCGGCGAGAGCTGGATCAGCCTGGACATGAAGGGCCAGCGCCCCAAGGCGGTCAACATCCACACCGCCCCCTATCCGGCCTTTCCGACCGACATGCAGGCACAGTTCACGGCGCTCAACGCCGTGGCCGAGGGTGCCGGCTCCATCACCGAGACAGTGTTTGAAAACCGCTTTATGCACGTGCAGGAGATGCAGCGCATGGGCGCCAAGATCAGTGTCGAGGGCAACACCGCCATCATCAACGGTGTCGAGCGCCTCACCGGCGCCCCGGTCATGGCCACCGACCTGCGCGCCTCGGCATCCTTGGTGCTGGTGGGCCTGGTGGCCGAGGGCCAGACCCTGGTGGATCGTATCTACCACATCGACCGCGGCTACGAGACCATCGAAGAGAAGCTGATGTTGTTGGGCGCGAAGATCCAGCGCGTGCCCGAGAAGGACGTCGACAAATACATGCAACAGTACGGGACCTGATCGCCGTCCATGAGTGAAGCCCAAGAGACAATTCCAAGAGTAAATCCATGAGTAAGGACGTATTGACCCTGGCCCTCTCCAAGGGCCGCATCTTCAAGGACACCCTGCCGCTGCTGGCCCACGCCGGCATCGAGCCGCTGGAAGACCCGGAAAAGAGCCGCAAGCTGATCATAGAGACCAGCCATCCCGACGTGCGCCTCATCATCGTACGCGCCTCCGATGTCCCGACCTATGTCGAACACGGCGGTGCCGACCTCGGCGTGGCGGGCAAGGACGTGCTCATGGAGCATGGCGGCGCCGGGCTCTACGAGCCGGTGGACCTGGAGATCGCCAAGTGCAAGCTGATGACCGCCGGACCCACGCAGGCCCCCGAGCTGCGCGGCCGCCTGCGTGTGGCCACCAAGTTCGTCAACGCCACCCGGCGCTACTTCGCCGAGCAGGGCAAACAGGTGGACATCATCAAGCTCTATGGCTCCATGGAACTGGCGCCGCTGGTGGGCATGGCCGACCAGATCGTCGACGTGGTCGACACCGGCAATACCCTGAAGGCCAACGGCCTGGAGCCGCTGGAGCTGATCGCCCACATCAGCTCGCGCTTGATCGTCAACAAGGCTTCCATGAAGATGAAGCATGACAAGGTAAAATCCTTTATTACCTTGATGGAGGAAGCCGTGAGGAAGAATTCATAAGGATTCTTCCCCCGGCCTCCAGCCAAGCCGAACCACTCATTTCATTCGAACGGTAGAGACAGATGGCAGACGTCAAACGACTGGATACATCCGCTGAAGATTTTTGGCCGCAACTGGATGCCCTCCTGGCCTGGGAAGGGGTTTCCGACGATGATGTGAACCAGACCGTTCGACATATCCTCTCCGAGGTGCGTCGCCGAGGCGATGCCGCCCTGGTGGAGATGACCAATCGCTTCGATCGCATGAGCGTGGAGTCCTTCAGTGAGCTGGCGATCCCGCTCGAACGCCTGGCCGAAGCGGTGGACCGCATCAGCCCCGAACAGCGCGACGCCCTGGTGCTGGCGGCGGACCGTGTCCGCGCCTACCACAAGCACCAGAAGCAGGAGTCCTGGAGCTATACCGAGGACGACGGCACCCTGCTGGGCCAGCAGGTGACACCGCTGGACCGCGTCGGACTCTACGTCCCCGGTGGCAAGGCCGCCTATCCCTCGTCCGTGTTGATGAACGCCATCCCCGCCAAGGTGGCCGGGGTGGAGGAACTCATCATGGTGGTGCCGACGCCGGATGGCACGGTCAATGAACTGGTGCTGGCCGCGGCCCACATCGCCGAGGTGGACAAGGTCTTCGCCATCGGCGGTGCGCAGGCGGTGGCGGCCCTGGCCTACGGCACCGAGTCGGTGCCTCGGGTGGACAAGATCGTCGGCCCCGGCAACATCTACGTCGCCACCGCCAAGGGCATGGTCTTCGGCACCGTCGGCATCGACATGATCGCCGGACCCTCCGAAATCCTGGTGGTCTGCGACGGCAAGACCGACCCCGACTGGATCGCCATGGACCTGTTCTCCCAGGCCGAGCACGATGAGGACGCCCAGTCCATCCTGCTGTGTCCCGACGCCGGTTTCATCGAACAGGTAGCACAGTCATTCGACAAGCTCATGGCCGACATGCCGCGCGCCGAGATCATTCAGACCTCGCTTAAGGATCGTGGCGCCCTGGTCAAGGTCAAGGACATGGACGAGGCGGTGGCGATCGCCAACTATATCGCCCCCGAGCACCTGGAACTGTCGGTGGACGATCCGCTGGAGATGTCAAAGCGTATCAAGCACGCCGGTGCCATCTTCATGGGTCGTTACACCCCCGAGGCCCTGGGCGACTACTGCGCCGGGCCCAACCACGTGCTGCCCACCTCGCGCACGGCGCGCTTCTCCTCGCCGCTCGGCG
>JABURT010000197.1 GCA_014762495.1 Gammaproteobacteria bacterium
TGTCAATCAGGAGACGGCATGCGAGATTCGACTTAGTCACGTGTGCTAGGAGATGTATATAAGAGCACTTGTCAAAGTCGTATTGGGCCGTCCCAGCATCTCGTAGATGTCGTCGTAGTCGAGCTGGATATAGACATCATCACCCTTGCGCTCGCCAACGCAACGCTCGAACAGGAGATCCCCGGAGGCGTCGAAGGTCCGAAACGCATGCAGATCGCCATTGCCGTTATAGGCATGAAAGCTGATCAATGTCTGAGTGGGGGCATTTCGATAGTGAGGCAGGTAGGCTCCGGCATAATCACGTATCACGCGCCCCTGCTCGTCGCGTATGTATAATTCGATGGCGTGCAGGCGGTCGGGGTTCTCTTTCTCCCACTGCACACGCGATACCAGTTCTCCCTGCTTATTGCGAAATTCCTTCTCGATGTAGAAATCGGGCTGTCCCGCATAACCGCCCTGCTTCGTACTCACGCTGAGCTCCTGTTGCGCGACTCGCTGTTCATGCAAGTCGAGCAGTTTCTCCATGAAACCATTCCAGGTATTTACGTGGACGGGGTCTTCTTTCATGGTATTGAGCTCTTCTGCCTGCGCGACAGGACCCCATAGAAACAGGCTCATGGACAGGGCCACGGCCAGACCTCTTTGACTGAACAACATATTCTCCTCCTTACGGTCGATAGTCGGCGCGGAAATTTTATTATCGGTCTTCGCCCCCGAACGGGCCGAGCCGCTATTCCTTGCGCCAGGTGGTCCCGCTGGGACCATCCTCCAGTACTATCCCCTTCGCTGCCAGGTCGTCACGAATTCGATCCGCTTCGGCCCAGTCTTTATTCTTACGTGCATCCAGTCGCTTTTGGATGAGATCATTGATGCCGTCGGCATCAAGCTCACCCTCACTACCGCCCTGTAGAAAGGTTTCGGCATCTTGTGACAACAATCCGAGCATAGCGCCCAGATAAAGCAATGTCGCGGCCAAATCTCCTTCGTTTTGGCTCCCCCGCGCCTTGTTTAGTTCACGCGCGAGTTCAAACAGGGCCGCCAGGGCCTCAGGGGTATTGAAGTCATCGTCCATAGCGGCCAGGAAACGTGACACCTGGGGATGATCCTTGTCCGCCTCTCCCGTCTGGCACCCCCTCAGTGCAGTATACAACGTGGTCAGTGCGGCCTTGGCATTATCCAGGTGCTTGTCGGAGTAATTCAGCGGACTGCGGTAGTGGCTGGTGAGGATGAAATAGCGCACGACCTCCGGGTCATAGCGCTCCAGTACCTCGCGAATGGTGAAAAAATTGCCCAGCGATTTGGACATCTTCTCATCGTCCACGCGCACAAAGCCATTGTGCATCCAGTAGTTGACGAAGGATTCGCCGGTGGCCCCCTCGGACTGCGCGATCTCGTTTTCATGATGCGGGAACTGCAGGTCCAGACCGCCGCCGTGAATATCAAAATGGTTGCCCAGGCAGCAGGTCGACATGGCCGAACATTCGATATGCCATCCGGGTCGACCCTGGCCCCAGGGTGAGTCCCAGCTGGGCTCATCGGGCTTGGCCGCCTTCCAAAGCACGAAATCGAGTGGGTCCTGCTTGGCCTCGTCCACATCGACACGGGCACCGGCGCGCAGGTCGTCCAGCTGCTTGCCCGAGAGTTTGCCATAGCCTTCGAAGCTGCTCACATCATAGTAGACATCACCATTGGCAACGGCATAGGCGTGGCCCTTGTCGATTAGGACCTGAATCATCTGAAGGATTTGCTGGATATTGTGCGTGGCCCGCGGTTCGCCATTCGGCGGCAGGATCCCTAGGCGCGCCGCATCTTCGTGCATGGCGGCAATAAAACGCGCTGTCAGATCATCGATCCCCTCGCCATTGTCGTTGGCGCGCTGAATGATCTTGTCATCAATGTCGGTAATATTGCGGATATAACTGACCTTGTCCTTACCGTAGATACGACACAGACTGCGATAGACCACGTCAAACACCACCAGCACGCGGGCATGCCCCAGGTGGCAATAGTCATACACGGTCATGCCACAGACGTACATACGCACATTGTTCGGATCGATGGGCCTGAATTCACGTTTCTGTTTGCTGAGGCTGTCGTGGATCTGCAGCATGAGGGCTTCCTGGATACTCAATCGATTGATCTGTGCGGGCCGGTGATACCGAAACCGTGGTGGCCCGACCCAGCGGGCCATGTTATCCCAAAGCCGTGCGCCACACAAAATCACGACGCCTGACAGGCTTTAACCGACCCGCCAAACCCATTATCATGAGTCCTCTGAACCGGACGAGGGAGACTGACGTGGCGCCTTTGCGAATATTGCTGATAACACTGTCGATGCTTGTTGTGTCCCTGCCATTGAAGGCAGCTGAGCAGGCGATCAATGCCACCCACTACGTCAGCATACAGACCAATGTGGGCGATATCGTGGTCGCTCTCGACGCCGATAAGGCCTCCAGGACCGTCGCCAACTTCCTCGAGTACGCGCGCAGTGGTTTCTATCGAAATACCATCTTCCACCGAGTCATTGGCGGATTCATGATCCAGGGAGGTGGCTATGACACAGAATTCAACCGCAAAAGCACGCGCCCGCCTGTTTTGAACGAGGCTAATAACGGCCTGTTGAATCTGCGCGGCACCATCGCCATGGCGCGCACTTTCGATCCCCATTCTGCCACCTCGCAATTTTTCATAAACCTGGTGGATAACGATTTTCTCAACCACCGCATGGAGACCCCCGCCGACTGGGGTTATGCGGTCTTCGGCAAGGTGGTCAAGGGCATGGACGTGGTTGATGCCATCGCCCGTCAGCAGACCGGCCCGGGAGGACCGTTCCCCAAGGACGTTCCCCTGACCCTGGTCATCATCCAGGATGTGAAACCGACCAGCGCCCCCGCCGGACTGTCGCAAACCGTGGGCCAGTAGGCCCTATTCCCACTCTTAAAGCAGGAAACACACAATGGTAAAACTCCATACCAACTACGGCGTTATCACTCTGGAACTGGACGCGGAGAAGGCCCCCAAGACCGTCGAGAACTTTCTCACCTACGCCAATGAAGGATTCTTTGAAGGCACGCTATTCCACCGCGTGATCCCCGGATTCATGATCCAGGGCGGCGGCATGTTGCCCGACATGTCGCAAAAACCCACCCATGAACCCATCGAGAATGAAGCGGACAACGGCCTGCCCAACGAGATCGGCACCATTGCCATGGCCCGTACCATGGACCCACACTCCGCCAGTTCCCAGTTCTTCATCAACGTCGCCAATAACAGCTTCCTCAACCACAGTGCGAAGAATCCACAGGGCTGGGGCTACTGTGTCTTCGGCAAGGTAGTCGATGGTATGGATGTAGTGGAACAAATCGCCCAGGTCGCAACCACCCACCGTGGCGGTCACCAGGATGTCCCGGAAGAGGATGTCCTTATCGAAAAGGTGGAAGTCGAGGAGTAATCCTTGGCCACCCTGTTCGTCTCCGATCTGCATCTGACCACCGAGCGCCCGGCCAGCGGTCAGGCCTTCCTCGACTTACTCGAGAGCGATCAGGCCCGACAGGCCGAGGCCCTCTATATTCTGGGAGACCTGTTCGAGATCTGGCTAGGTGACGATGCGGTCGTGGATGAATACCGCTCTTATATCGAAGCATTGAAGCGCCTCAGTGAGAGCGGTGTTCCACTCTACTTCATCCAGGGCAATCGTGACTTTCTCACCAAATCGGGTTTCGAGGCCATGACCGGGGCCCGTATCCTGGATCACCATACGGTGATCGATCTCTATGGTATTCCGACCTTGTTAATGCACGGAGATCTATTGTGCACGGACGATGTCGACTACCTGAAATTCAGAGACATGATCCTGTCTCGACAGTGGCAGGATGAGTTTCTCTCCAAGAGCGTCAATGAGCGCGTGGAATATGGGCGAATGCTGCGTGAGAAGAGTCGCGAGGCCATGCAGGGAAAACAGGAGATGATCATGGATGTGAACCAGCAGGCCGTGGAAGACACCATGCGCGAATTTGGAGTCACACACCTCATCCATGGTCACACCCATCGTCCCGCCGTACACCACTTCGAACTCGACGGCAAAACCGTTACACGAACTGTACTCCCTGATTGGTATGAACAGGGTGGCGTGCTTCGATGCGATGAGACTGGCTGTGAATTCCAGCCAGTCCCGTCGTAATTATTCTCTATTGAACCGGGGCAATCTCGGCAGGTGAATATTGGTGGTAGGACTCTGGCAGTTTAAATAATTCCGGTTCCACTTCAATATTTGTTTTGTATTCGATCATCTGGCGTTTGTAGTGGTTATTGTACTCGCCATGCCATTCATTAATAGGAAATCCCTTTTCGTACTGGCGTCCATAGGCGAAGATATTTGTCGCCAGGTCACAGGCATTTTGCATGCCCGCGGGAACCGTGGGCAATATACGAGCATGTTCGCCCGAGAGTGACTTTAGGTATTCACGGTAGACCGTTGCGACATCGGGCAGTATCCCCTCGACACTAATGGTTTCAAAACAAACCTCCCCGTTGGCCGTGTATCGATAATACGCGGGTGTCTCCCCATCAATATCGGGCACATCCTCTCCCAGAACGCCCTTTTCAATATTGAAATCCAGTTCCATCGGTGATTCCGCGTCCACTTTCGAAGGTTTGACGGAGACGATGGTTTCGTTCTCATGTACAACACTGTAAATAATGCCTGTTTTGCGATCGAACAGGATGAAGTCATCATCATCCTGATTGTAATCGATGCGCATGTAATCCGGTGTCACGATGGTTCGGGTCATATAAGGTTCTATACCCTGTTCGGCCTCGGCAAACAGGACCATGGTATTGGTCTCCTGTTTTCCACAGGCACCCAGCAACAACAGAAATCCCAATAAGAAAATTTTCTTCACGTACATTATCCTCCTCAACCTATGCCTTCCAGGTAAGCGAGCTCCTGCTCACTAAACCCGGCACGTAACCTGGCCTCTTTGTGAAACGGGCCTTTTAATCTACCTTTCATGTATTGTTTCAGTAATTCTCTGAAAGTGGGCTCGGGGTTCTGCCCCCTTTGACGGCACAGATACTGAAACCAGTGCGAGCCGATCTCTACGTGACCGACCTCGTCTCGTAAAATTAGTTCCAGGATCGCGACCGCGCTATCATCCCCTACTGCACTTAATTTTTCCATAATCGCCGGTGTTACATCCAAACCCCTTGCCTCCAGAACTCTGGGAACCAGGGCCATCCTCACCAGGGGATCATGCGCGGTCTTCTGAGCCATTTCCCAGAGACCATTGTGGGCATCGAAATCACCGTAATCGAAGCCGAGACTATTGAGATGTTGGCGCAGCATCTCGAAATGCGTGGCCTCTTCATCGGCGACGCGTACCCAGCCATCATAAAAGTCTGTTGGCATATCTCGGAACCGATAGACCGCGTCCCAGGCCAGGTTGATGGCATTGAATTCAATATGACAGATGGAGTGAATCAGGGCGGCATGCCCCTCTCTTGTCTGCAGCTTACGGCTGTGCAACTTGCGTGGCGGTACCAGGACTGGCCGCTCGGGGATCCCGGCCTCAACCTCAGGTTTTGCCGGGTGTTCGGCCACCCGGTCCAGCTCCCCATTGGACCATCGACGTGCAGTATTATGGGTCAAGCTGGCCTTGTGCCCGGGATCGCGGGCGTCCAGGCACTCCGCAGCCGCATCAAACAGGTGGGAATTCATAGGGCGGATTGTAACAAGAAGTCCGGAACACCGACACAGGTGTTGATCCGCCGTGTGAGGGCGATCATGGCCGCGATGGAATCAAACGGCGCTAATGGCGGACTGGAAATCCTCCGCCCACTTCAGTGATTTCAAGTAGGCATGGCTGGCACTCCGGCCTTCCATGTCGGCATCCTGTACTGCCAGCCAGTTACCCTTTTCGTAATTCAGCGTCAATTGCAGGATATTATTGATTTCGCCGCCTTCATTCAGAAGCGCATGTTTGACTTCGTCTATAACGGGCATGTTCTTGATCACATCATCCATCGGCATATCGAGGAGTGCATCAAGACTGGAGAACAGACCGGCCAGAAAGTAACTGCTTGGTTCATCAGCGTCCGTATTCTCCGCCAGGAGTTGACACATATGGGCACGAATGAGGGATTGATTAATTAGTTCAACGGGTTTCTCGGTCATACTGGACAAGGCAATGATACTGGCCCAGTTTTTAATTGACTCCATGCCGAGATAGATGATGCCGGTACGGATGGATGCAACCTTGTTTTTCGACATCACTGCCGCCGACTCAATATAGCGCATCAGCTTATAACTTAGTGTCACATCGCGACTGATAATGGCCTCGAGTTCACCGGTTGTGATGTCGGGATTATTGAGCTCCTTAAGCAGGTGCATCAGGTTCGTCTTGGTGGTCTCCATGCCGTGTGAACGAATAATCTTCGGCTCGTAGAGAAAGTAACCCTGAAACAGGTCGAAGCCGGCCTGTTTACAGCGTTCAAGTGCATCGTATGTCTCTACCTTGTCTGCAAGCGCCTTGGCACGGAACGGCTCAAGCGACTGAACCAGGTGCTCGAGTATGATGGTATCAACATTCTTAACATCAATTTTCACGATATCGCAGTAGGGCAGCAAAGGTTCCGCATTACTGGACAGGCTGTAGTTATTGTAAATAAATCGCATACCCTGGCTTTTGAGACGACGTATCTCATCCATGATGGTGTCGTCATCAAGGAAGGTGTCATTGATCTCGAATAGCACCTTGCTCTTGGGCAATCCATGCACGATGCCGTCCAGTAGTGTGCGCTTGGAAAGTTTGACGATGGCATTGTGTCCATCGACGATACTATCGAGGCCGAATTGATTAAAGACCTCGCTCAGAACTCGCGACGTCGCGATGTCAGAAGGAAGATTATTGATATTGACGCGATCGTCACTACGAGCCAAAAGTTCGTATCCATACACTTTCAGACTCTTGTCCAAAACTGCCTGCCTGGCAATATATATTTCGTACATCTGCCTACCTAATACCTTGGCGAACGAAGAAAAACCTACACTTTAAATTGGATAATTTACTACGAAATAAGACAATACCCTATATACGTTATTCGTCGGCCGAGTGATACGCATTCTTGATCTATTGTCACACAAATTTACAAAATGAACGCCGCACCGATGTGCAGTGTAATATAACTTTTATATTAAATTCATATAGTTAGTACAGAACCTTATCTAGAAATCTCCGCATTTCCTTCCATGAGGCCTCGTCGGCTTCGGCGTGATAGGCCAACGGGATACCGAACTTGTTGCCCAGGTATTCCGCCCTGGGATTGGTAAAGGCATGCTTGGCTCCCTCGTATTCAACAAATCGGTATTTCACTCCCGCCTTCTCCATCTCCTCCTTGAATGCCTCGACCTGCTCGCGTGGAGTAAACGGATCGGCTGCGCCATGCAACACCAGTATCTCGGCTTTCACTTGATTCTTCCGGGCCGGGGACTGCGTGGTCAGGCTGCCGTGAAAGCTGACCACTCCCTTCAATCGCTCACCCTGACGGGCCATCTCAAGTACCACCGCTCCACCAAAGCAGTAACCAATGGCGGCAATTCGATTATTGAGCACGGTATCGTGATCCTTGAGAATCTCCATTGCCGCCTTGAATCGTTCTTTCATGAGCGGCAGGTTTTGTCGAATCTTGGAGGCAAAGGCGCCCGCCTGCTTGGGGTGATCGGCCTGCTGTCCATTGCCGTACATATCTACCGCCATCGCCGTATAGCCCAGCCTGGCCAGCTTGCGGGCGCGTATGCGAGCATAGTCATTGTGTCCCCACCATTCGTGTACGACCAGAACTCCGGGACGGCGCCTTTCCAGGCTGTCATCGTAGGCGATGTAACCCTTCATCGTTGTTCCACCGGCGGTATAACTGACCTCCTCACCCACGATGGCAGCCTGGCCGCCAAGTGGTGCAACAAACAGCATCAGGCCCAAAAGGCTTGTTATGACTCTACCCATACATTCTCCCTCCTGTTCAAGACAGTGTTCTTGTTAATAATAGGTAATACTGCTGGGAGCACCAGTCTAATTAGTGGGAAATACCATATATAGATTCATGGCCGCCATGACAATAATTAACAGCCAGTTGATCACAGTCCCCCAGTAGCGACCGAAGGAGCGTCCGCTGTGTCGGCTCTGTCCCACATAATGCAACAATCGAGAGATGAGTAATAAACTACCCAACACATGGAGCAGCAATATATGATTGCCGTTAATCTCCAGCATCAACAACAGCAACAACGAAACAGGAACATTCTCGAGTGCATGCTGATGCGCCGAGCGTGCCCGCAATAGCGACGGGCTTGAACCACTGCCCAGGGCCACCCCCTCGCTACGGCGTAGCATGGAAACACGATATCCCATGTATAAAATGAACAAGGCAAGTAATGCGGTATAGACGGGCGAAACGACAAGTGTCATATAATAAACCCTCCCTGCTGGTTAGCTTGTGATAATTCCCTGTTGATTTATGACTGTATAATGCTTTCAGGAATAAAGCTACGATAGCTCAGACGAACTAGTGAAATGTGATGAAGACATTACACAATATTACGATTGTCATCCTCGCCGGCGGACAGGCGCGACGCATGGGAGGCCAGGACAAGGGCTTGATACCCTATCAAGGTAAGCCACTAATCGAACACACGCTGGATCAGCTACCCTATGAGCCGGAACGAGTATTAATTAGCGCCAATCGTAACCTTGAAGAATATGCAGCCTACGGCGAAGTGATCCAGGATAGCTTGCCGAATCATGCCGGCCCCCTGGCCGGTATCCTCACGGCCATGCAGCACAGCCGGAGCGACTATCTACTGACTCTGCCATGTGACAGCCCCAGGCTGCCGGAAGATCTCGTCACTCGGCTAAGGTCCGGGCTCGAGAGTGACGAGGCCGATATTGCCGTGGCACGTTGCGATGATCGCAATCATTATGTGATTGCCTTACTCAAGACCGGCCTGATGGCTGATTTACAAGACTACCTGGCGCAAGGCGGTCGACGTGTCGGCGAATGGCAAAGCCGCCACAAGGTCGTCAAGGTAAGGTTTGATGATTGCCGCGAACAATTTATCAACATCAATACCCCCCAGGACCTTACCGCGAGCACCGATTGAGCAGCACAATATTGTACAGGCTTCGGATCTCGATTGAATAACTCGTAGACGTTCTAGTTCAGGCCTCGGGCGATATCCCGCTTCAGGTCTTCAACGGACTCCAGACCCACCGCAACACGTATCAGTCCATCGGTAATACCGGCTTGCTTTTTCTCATCATCCGATAATCTACCGTGCGTTGTGGTGGCGGGATGGGTGATGGTGGTTTTGGCGTCTCCAAGGTTTGCCGTAATGGAACATATTCGAGTGGCATCGATGACACGCCAGGCTGCATCACGCCCTCCCTCAAGCTCGAATGACAAGACACCGCCAAAACCGCTCTGCTGACGCCTGGCCAAATCATGCTGGGGATGCGAGGCCAGCCCCGGGAAATTCACTCGTGTGACCTGGGGCTGTTGCTCCAGCCAGGTCGCCAGCTCCATCGCATGGGCCGAATGTGCCTGCATGCGCAGCGAGAGGGTCTCCAGGCCCTTGAGAAAGATCCAGGCATTGAATGGGCTCATGGTCGGTCCGGCACTGCGCAGGAAGCTGTAGATAGGCTCCATCACCGTATCGCTTCCGACCACCGCGCCACCGACTCCCCTGCCCTGACCGTCCAGATACTTGGTGGCCGAATGGATAACGATGTCGGCTCCCAGTGCCAGGGGCTGTTGCAGAGCCGGGGTACAGAAACAATTGTCTACCGCCAGCAGGCAATCCCTGACATGAGCCAGTTCGGCCAGGGCCTGAATATCGACGATCTGAGTTAAGGGATTGGACGGTGTCTCCAGCAATAACAGACGTGTATTGGGTCGAATGGCCGCCTCCCACTGTTGCAGGTCAGTCAGATCCACGAAGCTGGTCTCTACACCGAACTTGCCCATGAAATTGTTGAGCAAAACCACAGTGGTGCCGAACACCGCGCGTGAGCACACGATGTGATCACCGGCCTTGAGCAGGCCCATGCAGGTACTGAGAATAGCCGCCATGCCCGAAGCCGTGGCCACGCAACGTTCACCCTGTTCCAGGGCGGCCAGTCGCTGTTCAAAGGTGCGCACAGTGGGATTGGTAAAGCGTGAGTAGATATTGCCCGGCTCTTCACCACTGAAGCGGGCGGCAGCGTGCGCGGCACTCTCGAAGACAAAGCTGGAGGTGGGAAAGATGGGCTCGGAGTGTTCGCCTTCGTTGGTTCGCTCCTGTCCGGCCCTGACCGCCCGCGTCTCGAATTCGAATTCATCCCAGTTCATTACTGGCTCCCGATTGTTATGGATTGATTCGCATCGGACATTTGCCGTTGCGCTGTCGACAGCGCGAGTGGACACAAAAAAACCCGCTCTGCCCTGTTGGCTAAAGCGGGTTTTCTTCGTCACGCGCTTTAGCAGTATTTATTTCGCGCCCGCAAGCTGGTGGCTCAAATCGGCGCGTGGATTCAGAGTAGATGAAATGCCTATGCCATGTCAAATCATCTAATTAGCATTGTACTGATTGACCAGCCCTTCGCGGATATTGAGGTCCTCGCGCGCCTGTTTGGAGGTATCGTTGCGTAACTGTTCAAGGTGCTCCAGGTACTCGCCGGTCACACCACCGGTGACATAATCGCCATCGAAACAGGAACAATCGAAACGAACAATACCCTTGTTCTTTCTAAACACCGCCTGCTTGAGGTCTTCAAGATCCTGGTAAACCAGCCAGTCGGCACCAATCGCCTCGGCGATCTGTACCTCGTTGCGATCGTGCCCGATCAACTCACTCACCGTGGGCATGTCGATACCATAGACATTGGGGTAGCGAACCGGCGGTGCGGCGGAGGCGAAATAGACACGCTTGGCACCGGCATCGCGTGCCATTTGTATGATCTGCTTGGAGGTCGTGCCACGTACGATGGAGTCGTCCACCAGCAATACATTTTTATCCTTGAACTCCAGCTCGATGGCATTGAGCTTCTGGCGCACGGATTTTTTGCGCTGCTTCTGTCCCGGCATGATAAAGGTACGGCCAATGTAACGATTCTTGATGAAGCCTTCGCGGTAGACCACGTCCAGTTCGTAGCTCAATTGCAGGGCCGATGTTCGGCTGGTATCGGGAATGGGTATGATGACGTCGATATCGTGATCCGGGTAGACTCGCTTGATCTTGCGCGCCAGGGCCTCGCCCATGCGCAGTCGGGCCTTGTAGACGGAGATACCGTCAATGAGTGAATCGGGGCGTGCAAAATACACGTGTTCGAAGATACAGGGTGAATAGGTTGCCGGCTCGGCACATTGCTGGGTGGTGATATTACCCTCGAGATCAATGAAAACCGCCTCACCGGGTTTGACATCGGCAATCAACTCAAAGCCGAGCACGTCGATGGCCACACTCTCCGAGGCGAGGATGTATTCGGTTCCGGCATCAGTCTGACGCTTGCCATATACCAGGGGCCGAATACCGTTGGGGTCGCGAAAGCCGACAATGCCATATCCCGTAATCATGGCGACCACGGCATAAGCACCCCGGGCTCGCGAGTTCACACCACTAACGGCCTTAAAGACGTCACTGTGGTCGATGCGCAGCTTGCCCATCTTCTGAAACTCATCGGCCAGGACATTCAACAACACTTCGGAGTCGGAATCGGTATTGACGTGGCGCAGACCATCGCGGAACAGCTCTTCTTTCAGTTCATTGGCGTTGATCAGGTTGCCATTATGGGCAAACGCAATGCCATAAGGCGAATTGACATAAAACGGCTGGGCCTCGACCGAAGAGGAATTGCCCGCTGTGGGATAGCGGACGTGACCGATCCCCATGTTGCCAGGCAGACGCAACATGTGGCGGGTATGAAAGACATCTCGTACCAGGCCGTTGTCTTTTCGTAGATAGAGCCGATCGCCTTCACAGGTCGCCATTCCGGCGGCATCCTGTCCACGATGCTGCAAAACGGTCAAGCCATCAAAGATGGCCTGATTGACGGGGCTTTTCGCGACGATACCGATGATGCCACACATATTGCTTCAAACTCCAAATACACTATAGGCGTTCATTTAAAAAATAATCTTGCGTGCCATGCCGTCCGGCAACAGATCGCGCACCCACTCCGCGCTGTTCTGGAACATAGGCATGAAATAGGCGTCCTTCCACCAGTCGTCCTGGGGCATGGGCGTCAAACCCATGAGTATGACCAGGATGACACTGATCACATAACCTCGGGCGGCACCGAAAAAGACACCAATGGTTCGATCCGTCCCGCTCAAGCCCGCACGATCCACCAGATCCACCAGCAGATTACTGGCGGCCGTTGCCAACATCATACTGACGACAAACAGGGCAATGAACGAAAGGATAATCCTCAATGATGCGACTTCAATGTATTCGGCGAGAAACTCCGCCAGGGGATCGGCGAACCCGTTCGCCAACCAGAAAGAGATCACCCAGCTGACCAGAGAAAGCGACTCGCGCACGAATCCGCGCATGAGACTGATGGCGATGGAAACGCCAAAAATGAACAGAAAGGTATAGTCGATCCAGGTCATGCTGCCGTATAGCCATGCCCACACGGACACACCGTGCGGCCGTGGTAAAAAGGCAATTCTACCAGAGCCCGGGAGACAGATGAACGCCTAATTGAGGTGGACAATGAAGCCGTCCATGCCCAGTTTGCGCTTGAGTGCGGCGGCGACTGATTTGGCCTTCTCCTCACTAAGCTCCGGCCCGACGCGGACCCGGTAGCGCAGACCGCTCTTGGCCTGATAGGCCTCGACATAGGCGGCATAGCCTGCCTTACGCAGGCGACCCTCCAGCGACAGGGCATTGGATTTGCGGCTGAAACTGCCCACCTGCACCGACCAGCCGGAGAGATCCGGTTGCTGGGTGCCATCCTCCTTGCTCACCTCGTTATCGTCCGTGACCGCGGCAGCCGTCTCTTCCTGTTCGGCCTCGGGTGACGGTTTGGGAGAGGCCTTTTCCACCGGGATGGAGGTGACAGGGGCCTTGTCGGGCTTGGGCGGCAAGGGCTTGAGCGGAATGACCTCGGTCTTGCGCTCGGGCTTGGGCGGAATGTTGCTGGAGATGATGGGGGTATCGATGGAGTCCGGCCCCTTCAATAGCATCGGGATGAAGATCACACCCAGGGATACCAGGACGATGGCACCAATGAGGCGTTGTTTGAGACGTTTGTCCTCCATCATTTCCCCTGTTGATTCAACTACTCGTTATTATACGGTCTGTTTCAGGACTTCTGCTACCGTATAGAAAGAACCGAACACCAGCAAGCGGTCTTCGGGACCGGCGCTCTCGATGGCCTCGCGATAGGCCTCAGTGACGCTGTCGAAGCGGCTTACACCAGCACCGGGACAGGTCTGACTCACCCGTTCGGCCAGATCATCGGCAGTGGTCCCCCGCGGCACATCCAGTCCGGCAACAAACCAGACATCGATCCCAGCACAGAGTTCTGCGAGCACACCGGAGATGTCTTTATCCGCCAGCATTGCCACCACGGCCAGGGTTCGGCCCACCACGGATCGCTCACGCAGGCTGGCGGCAAGCGTTGCCGCGGCGTGGGGGTTATGGGCCACATCCACCAGGATGGGACAGGATCCTGGCAGTAACTGCATCCTGCCGGCGACACTCACCTGCAACAACCCCTGCCTCATCTGGGCGGGGCTGACCGGCAGAGACGACTGCAGACAGGACACCGCCATCAATACCCCGGCCGCATTCCGGATCTGAATCTCGCCCTTGAGTGCCGGTCGCGGCAGGCCGCTTATCACGGAGTCCGGGCCTTTTAAGCTCCACTCATGGGCTTGCACCTGATAATCAAATTCCCGGCCCAGTCTATACAGGTTGGCACCGATCTCCTCGGCCACCTGGACAAGTCGCCGAGGCACATCGCGTTCATTGAATATGGCCGGTCGCCCTGAGCGAAATATACCGGCCTTCTCGTAACCAATGGCCTCGCGGTCCTCACCCAGCCAGGCGGTATGATCCAGGGCCACGTTGGTCACCAGCGCAAGATCCGCATCGAGCAGGTTGACGGCATCCAGTCTTCCACCCATGCCCACCTCCATGATCACCACATCCGGGCGCTGACGATAAAAGAGATCGATGGCGGCCAGGGTGCCGAATTCAAAATAGGTGATGGATGTCTGAGCCCTGGCCTGATCGACGCGGTCGAACGCGGCCATTAACTCGCTATCGGCGATCTCTTCGCCATTGAGGCGGATACGCTCGTTATAGCGCAGCAGATGCGGAGAGGTATAACAACCGACGCGATAACCGGCGGCAAGATAGATCGCCTCCAACATGGCGACGCTGGAGCCCTTGCCATTGGTACCGCCGACAGTAATAAGATGAAACGGGCGCGCGTCAGCTTGCAAGGCCGAGAGGACCGGGCGTACACGATCCAGGCCGAGCTCGATCTCGCTGTGATGCAGGGCCTCCTGCCAGTCGAGCCATTCTTGAAGGGTGTTAAATCTCATGGGCAATAAAAAACCGGGCCAGGCCCGGTCTTGCTCGGCCTATGCCGCCGGTTGTCGAGTCAGCATGGTGAGGATGCTGGCCAGTTTATCGCGCATCTGGGCACGATGAATGATCATATCGATGGCACCGTGTTCAAGCAGGAACTCGGAACGTTGAAAGCCCTCGGGCAGGGTCTCACGCACCGTCTGCTGGATGACGCGGGGGCCGGCGAAGCCAATCAGGGCACCCGGCTCGGCGACATTGAGATCGCCGAGCATGGCAAAGCTCGCGGACACCCCACCCATGGTGGGATCGGTCATGACCGAGATGAATGGAATACCGCGCTTACTCATCTGCGCCAACACGGCACTGGTCTTGGCCATCTGCATCAATGAAAACAGGGCCTCCTGCATGCGTGCCCCGCCACTGGCGGAAAACACCACCAGTGGAATGTTGTGCTCCAGACAGACGTTCGCGGCACGCACAAAGCGTTCCCCCACGACCGAACCCATGGAGCCCCCCATGTAACGGAATTCAAAGGCCCCGGCCACCACGGGAACCCCCTTGAGGGTTCCGCGCATCGTAATGAGGGCGTCTTTCTCTTCGGTAGATTTCTGTGCCTGGACGATGCGATCACGGTATTTCTTGAGGTCCTTGAACTTGAGTCGATCCACGGGCTCCAGCATGCCGCCGATCTCCTCGCGCCCCTCCTCATCCAGGAAGTGATGCAGACGCCGACGCGCGCCGATGCGCATATGGTGTTCACACTTGGGACAGACTTCGAGATTGCGCTCCAGCTCGGGACGATAGAGCACGGCACCGCAGCCGGGACACTTGGCCCATAAGCCTTCGGGTACCTTCTTACTGTTGCCGTCGGTACGTATCTTGGAGGGCAGTAACTTCTCAAACCAACTCATGTATATTCTCTGTTCTATTTCTGATAATTACGAGTTTCACGTCCAATTAGCGTCTATTTTACGCGAATTTTCAGAAAATTATATGAAGCGGATCGCCATTTGGCGCCCCAATCGGGTCACTGGCTGTCCATGGCCTGGCGCATCTCGCCCAGCACCGCCGGGACCTCGCTGAAGATCTTCTGGGTATCCGCAGACAGCTCCTCGACCTTGCGTACCAGGGCACTGCCCACCACAACCGCATCCCCAACGGCGGAAAAACGGGCCGCGGTGGCGGCGTCCTTGATGCCAAAGCCAATGCCAATGGGCAGGTCGGTGTGTTTGCGTATGGTCTCGAGTCGCGCGGCGACCTCATCCACGTCGGCACTGGCCGCGCCGGTGACGCCCTTGATGGAGACGTAATAGATAAAGCCGCTCGCCAGTCGCGCGATCTTTTCGATACGAGCATCCCGCGAGGTCGGTGACAACAGAAAAATCATGTCGATGCCCTTGGCCCGAAATAGTGGCATCACCTCCTCGGCCTCCTCCGGCGGCAGATCAACCAGGATGACCCCGTCCACACCGGCCTGCGAGGCCTGTTCGGCAAAGGTTTCGTAGCCCATGATCTCGACCGGGTTGAGATACCCCATCAGGACCACCGGGGTGGTCTCATTGGTACTGCGAAAGCTGCGTACCATGTCCAGGACCTGGCGCAGGCTGACATGGTGTTTCAGGGCGCGTTCATTGGCCTTCTGGATCACGGGGCCGTCGGCCATAGGGTCGGAAAACGGAACCCCCAGTTCAATGATGGAGGCGCCGGCATCGACCATGGCGTGCATCAGGGGCACGGTAATCTCGGGATTGGGATCGCCAGCGGTGACAAAGGGGATCAGGCCCTTCTTGCCCTCACCCTTGAGGGCGTCGAAACAGCTCTGTATACGACTCATGTTGTGTCCTTTAGACCTTGATACCTTCCAGTTCGGCGACGGTATGGATGTCCTTGTCACCGCGTCCGGAGAGATTGACGATAATGATTTGATCCTGACCCATGGTGGGGGCCAGTTTGGCGGTATAGGCCAGCGCATGACTGGATTCCAGCGCAGGCATAATGCCCTCGGTCCGAGTCAATGCATGGAAGGCGTCTAGCGCCTCCTGGTCGGAGACCGCGACGTAATTGGCGCGACCGATGTCTTTGAGCCAGGCGTGCTCCGGCCCCACACCGGGATAGTCCAGGCCGGCGGAAATCGAGTGAGTCTCAATGATCTGACCGTCCACATCCTCCATCAGATAGGTCCGATTGCCATGAAGCACACCGGGCTTGCCGGCACACAGCGGCGCGGCATGACGTCCGGTATTAAGGCCATCGCCGGCGGCCTCAACGCCGTATATGTCGACATCGCGGTCTTCCAGGAAGGGATGAAACAGCCCGATGGCATTGGACCCTCCGCCGACGCAGGCCACCAGGGCGTCGGGCAGACGCCCCTCCTGTTGCAGGCACTGTTCGCGGGCCTCGCGACCGATCACGGTCTGGAAATCGCGCACCATGGCCGGATAGGGGTGCGGCCCGGCAACGGTCCCGATGATATAGAAGGTATTATCGATGTTGGTGACCCAGTCACGCATGGCCTCGTTCAGGGCGTCTTTCAGTGTCTTGGATCCGGACTCCACCGGGATCACCTCGGCGCCCAGCAGTTTCATGCGAAAGACGTTGATGGCCTGGCGCCTGACGTCCTCGGAGCCCATGTAGACCACGCACTCCAGGCCTAGGCGTGCGGCCACGGTGGCGGTGGCCACACCGTGCTGGCCTGCACCGGTCTCGGCGATGATACGGGTCTTGCCCATGCGCTTGGCCAGCAGGGCCTGGCCGATGGTGTTGTTCACCTTATGCGCGCCGGTGTGATTGAGGTCTTCGCGCTTGAGGTAGACCTTGGCCCCACCCAGCTTGCGGCTCCAATTCTCCGCCAGATAGAGCGGTGAGGGACGCCCTACGAACTGTTTCAGATCCTGTTCGAACTCGGCAATGAAGTCCGGGTCATTGCGGTATTTTTCATAGGCCTCGCGCAACTCATCGAGGGCGTCCATCAGGGTCTCGGCGACGAACTGCCCGCCGAACTGGCCAAAATGACCGCGACTGTCGGGAAAGTTGGCGAATTGAATCTGTTCCAGTGTTGGCTCACTCTGCGTCGGCACGTCTCACCTCTTCAACAAAACGGATGATCTTCTGAGCATCCTTGATGCCTTTATCGATCTCCACGCCGGAGCTTACGTCCACGGCGTAGGGGCGGGTTTGGCGCACGGCCTCGAAGACATTCTCCGGGGTCAGGCCGCCCGCCAGAATCAGGGGTTTATCCACATCTTGCGGAAACTGTGACCAGTCAAAGGACTGACCGGTTCCCCCTCGGGCCTGATCGGCATGGGCATCCAGTAAAAATCCGGCGGCGTCACGGTAGGTCGCGGCGAAACCCTCCACCTTCACCCCTTCATGCATGGTAATGGCCTTGATATAGGGCCGGCCGAAAATACCGCAATCCACCGAGCACTCATCGCCGTGAAACTGGATCATATCGATCGGCACCTGCTGCAAGGTCTGTCGGATCGCATCGGCATCGGCATCCACGAACAATCCCACGGTCTGGATAAAGGGTGGCAAGGCGCCACAGATCAACTGTGCCTGTTCAAGACTGACCGCACGGGGAGATTTATCATAAAACACCAGGCCTATGGCATCGACGCCGGCCAGGGCCGCGGCCACGCCATCTTCCGGCGAAGTGATACCGCATATCTTGATGCGTGTGCGCATAGATGTCCCGCTCTAAAACCGTCCAGATTACCAAAATACCCTATTTGGGGGAAGCAAGCAGACCCCGCCAACCCGTAAATTGACAGCCAGTGGCTCGATGATGAAAACAGCGATAAAATTACAATCTACAGGGATATCAATCGATGAAGGAACAACACATGGGCAAGCGGGAACAGCATCGTATCGCCATATTTCCCTTGCTGACGTTAATGGGCGTCATACTACTAGGTGGATGCGATTCGGACACATCCGAAGACATGGCCACATCCGACATTCGCGCCACACTCGACGTTGAGACCTATGGTGACGGCAGCGCCACGGTACATGCTGACCTGGCGCGCGCCAGCAGTGGTTTCTTTGACAGCACATACATCGAACTCATATGCCCCGACATGCTCACCACCAGTTCTAGCACACAGCCAGGCAGCAAGGTAATGCGCCAGAGCCAAAGTGCCGTGGGCAAGATTTACTATTACGCGTACTTAGATGGCGTGGCCGGAGATACCTTTACCGTGTCCCTGCTGCGTGACGAGAGCCACGTCTCGGCCGATAGTTCAAGCGTCATCATGCCGGACGACTTCACGATAACCGCCCCTGCGGCAGGTTCAAGTTTTGCCCGCAATACTCAGGACCTCATAATCAACTGGGATGTCACGGGAGACAACGTTGCCATCAGTGCCAGTGGGCCCTGTATCGACAGTTACAGTCTAAGTGGGTTGACGGATAATGGCAGCCATACCATCGAGGCCGGAACTTTGGTGTACGTCGAGTATCCGGAACCGGGCGATCCTAATTATCAGGGTGGCGCCCCCTTTATTGATCAATCAACTTGCGGAATTGAAATTACCGTCTCCAAGTATCAAACCGGCACACTGGACAGCGCCTTCAATAGCGGCTCATTCACGGCCTATAACCGTCGCGAAATCTCACTCAATACTAGCTATTGAATGATTTAACGAACGAGGCCGGTTGTTACACCGGCCTTGATAGCAGATGACTAGAAGAGTTCGATATTTGCGTTGGAAAATTCCTCTTTTGACTCTGACTCTTGCTCTCTCTTCTCCGCTATGAGGAGACCCAGCATCCGGTTCTGTTTTTCCACCAGGTGATGCAGATTGTCGCGAATGGAGTCGAAGATCTCTGACATCTCACGTTCAGCGACCAACAGTTCCGAGGAATCATCCATCACGGTCTCGACCTTCTCCAGTATATAGTCCTCCTGGTCCTCTTCCAGTCCCATCCCCGGCAGTTTAAACGAGAGATCATGCAACACCGTGGACATGGTTTTGTTACCAGTCTTGATCTTTTCCGATAATAGCTGGTTCAAATGCATAAAACTGTACTTGACCACATCAAAGGCGGAGCCCAGCTCTTCGGTCTGCAGTCGTATCATGTTCTCTGTCGCCAGGTTGGTCATCTTGGCATCCAGTGAACCCAGTAGTACCGGCAAGGCATCCTTGATGCGTCCGTAGCGATTGATATCCTCAACCGGCATATTTTTGATCAGTAAAGATGCGTGGGGATAGTTAAGTACTGTACGGATTCCAAAATCATGGAAGCGATTCTTGCCCTTGGCGGCGAGGAGTAACTGCTCTTCCAGTGGTTTGACGACTTCATTGGAACTGAAAAACAGGTTTTCATCGTTTATTTCAAGTAACAAGACGCAATTGAGTCCCAGTGCGTCGGTCGTCGCGAACAGCTTTTTGGCCAGTCCTGGACAGGTATCCGTACCATAACTCTGCTCGACAAAATTCATCACCTGTCCCAATTCGCTGTTACCTACCATGGCATCCATTGCGGTCTTGTGTGCAAATTCGTAGTCAATCGACAACTGTGAGATACGATTTTGTAACTTGTTATAAGACGCCAGCTTCTTCTCGAGAAGGCGTGGTGCATGTTCAAGGGACAGTATGTCATCCAGGCCCAACTGGGAAAGAGCCTCCACCTTTTCCGGCACACCCGAATCTTCTACGTATAATAGGAGTGGCAGGGAATCGTCCAACTGTTCCTTCAGGCTTGCCAACATTGCCAGATCAACATGGTCATCCACGATCAACACGCCGGTGCCAGATGCGATCTCTAGCATAGCCTGCTCCAGGTTCTCAAAGCACTTAAAGTGATAGATATCACTTTCAATCGACAGTGCCAGGTCAGTGAGCTGCTTGTTTTGACTGATCAGGGTAATGCGCATGGTCCGTTCCCTCGAAAGTTATAATCTCCTATGAATAGTAAAGGAATATCGCGATAACAGTGTTAAAAGTAATTAATAATTTAGATCGAAAATTCGATAATTGACTTAGTAGTACGGTAAGTTATTCGTTGCCGGTATTCCAAATTCTTGTGGATAGGTGACCTGGGTTAAGTAGAGACCGAAAGGTGGGGCGGTGACACCCGCCAGGGTTCGGTCTCGATAATCGAGCACCTCTTTGGACCATTCCGGCGACCTCTCGCCTCGACCGATTTCCATTAGTACACCGGCGATGTTACGCACCATATGATGCAGGAAGGCATTGGCCTCGATATCGATAAAGACCAACTGGCCCTGTCTCGATACCGTCAATTTAAACACCTCCCGAACCGGACTCTTTGCCTGGCAAGCCACTGCGCGGTAGGAGCTGAAATCATGTTGTCCCACAAGATAGCTTGCGGCTTGCTGCATCGGTTCGACGTCCAGTGGGCGGTAACACCAGGAGGTACGATAGGCAAGAAAGGTGGGGCGGACTTCGCGATTGAAGATAACGTAACGGTAACGTCGACGCGTAGCCTTGAACCTGGCATGAAACTCATCAGACACGGGCTTGGCCCAAAGAATACTCACCTCTTTGGGTATATTGGCATTGGTGCCAAAGACCCAGGCTCGCTCATTTCGATCAACATCAGTATCGAAGTGAATGACCTGTCCGGTCGCGTGCACACCTGTGTCAGTCCGACCCGCACAATGGACGCGTACCAGATGGTTGGCGACACGAGAGAGCCCCTTTTCAACCGCTTCCTGGACGCTTCGGGAATGGTCCTGATATTGCCAGCCATTGAAACGGGAACCGTCGTATTCCACACCAAGGGCTATGCGCATAGGGACTCAGTCATATCTGGATGTTTCCGAACAAAGCATGGCGCTGTGCGCCATGGATTATGCGAGGAGATTACTTGATTTGATTGAGCAGATTGCTGGCATCAGCGACCTGCTGCTCATTGCCTTCCTGAACCACTTCTTCAAGGATGGAACGGGCGCCATCCGGATCCCCCATATCGATATATGCCCTGGCCAGGTCGAGTTTGGTGCCGACCTCGTCGACATCGTTTAGCAAATCGGGTTCGTGATCGGACAACTCATAGAAATCATCGTCTTCTTGTGAATCGTCGAGTGTCTTTGCCGTCTCTTCGGCATCGGTTTCAGTCATCTCGTCGCTGGAAGACGTTTGCGCCTCATCAGCGTCGATCTCTGTATCCTTGATCTGCTCCAGCTCATCTGC
>JABURT010000074.1 GCA_014762495.1 Gammaproteobacteria bacterium
AATTGACTATTGAGTAGAACGACAAAAGGTCTATGAAGACGGGCCTATACTGGGGCCTGGTTACGGTTCTTTCAAGACCCCGAGAACTCGATGGCAGTTCGGACTCATGGGGCTTCGTTGAAGTTCAGTTTTTCTTATGATGCTGATGCTCAGGCAAACTCGTGGACATTGTTTTTCTTTAGATTCATCACCTGAGACATAAAATCCATTTCGTAGTCATGCGTCGCCTGACTGGCTCTGGCTTCCAGTTCCGATAGTTGCATTTTGTAATTCGGGCCATTGAAACCGAGGGCCACGATATTCATCAGGCCCTCCACTTCAAGATACAGATTGGCACCGGCAAATCCCTCACGCATAGCCTGCAAGACATTCAAGGCATCCTGTTCGTCACTAACAGCAAAATTTGCCGACAACACGCCATCCTCTGATAGCCATCGCTTCATACGGGCGTAGAAGGCCGTGTCATACAGGCAGTCCGGCAGTGAGCCGTCGCCATAGATATCGAGAAATATAAGGTCATACTGACCGTCGGCTTCGGGACCATGATAGCTGCAGATATCGCCGATACGGATATTCTGTATCGTTGCAGACGACTCTGTATCGGTCTCGACCATATTAAAGTAACGATTGAACAGGTGGGTAACCGTGTTGGATTTTTCTATAACATGAAGCCGGGTTTGCGGGTGATATCTCTGAAAAAAACGGACAATTTCACCCCCGCCCAATCCTATGCACAGGACTTGCCTGGGTTGTACCTGGTACAAAAGTGCGGTGAGCATGGGGGCTTGATGTGGCAGTATCGGTTCATACGGCCTTTCGAGATTGACCGCACTGTGTAGCGGTACATTACGACAGCTCAGCCAGCGATAGGATTCGTTTTCGTACACCACGAATCCATCGCCTTCGGATGGCTCGCGGAACAGGACATCGGCTGTCTTAACATCGAATTCTCTCATAGCCCTGAAAGTATATGGGCTCTGTACTGCAGAGAAAAGCATGACGGAACGCAGGTCGTGAAACACTACCCTGCCAAATAGCCCGCTATCGGTTACAATTCCTGCATAAGAAACTCAGGGACAAACCGATGACCGACTTCCGAACCGAAACCGATTCCATGGGCGAAATCCAGGTCCCCTCCGATGCCCTCTATGCCGCGCAGACTCAGCGCGCGGTCAATAACTTTCCCATCAGTGGTATCCCGCTGCCGCGCACCATGATTCGGGCCCTGGGGCTCATCAAGGCCGCCTGCGCGCATAGCAACCGTGAGCTGGGTCTACTTGAACAGAACATCGCCGACGCCATCGAACAAGCCGCGCAGGCGGTGGCCGACGGTGAACACGATGCCCACTTCCCGATAGATATCTTCCAGACCGGCTCCGGGACCTCCAGCAACATGAACAGCAACGAGGTCATCGCCACCCTTGCGAGTCAGGGCGGTTTGACGGTGCATCCCAATGATCATGTGAACATGAGCCAGAGCTCCAATGATGTCTTTCCCACCGCTATTCATGTCGCCGCTGCACTGGGCATTCACGAACAGCTGCTTCCCGCGCTACACCATCTGGCCAATACCGTGGAACAACGCTCGAGCGAGCTCGACTCTGTGGTGAAGACCGGGCGCACCCATCTAATGGACGCCATGCCGGTGACCCTGGGCCAGGAATTGTCGGGGTGGCTGTCTCAGTTGCGCCACGGTATCGAACGCATCGAGTCCAGCCTGCCGCGCCTGCAGGCCCTGACCATCGGCGGCACTGCTGTCGGTACCGGTGTCAACGCCCATGAGGAGTTCGGCCCCCGTGTCGCCAGGCGCCTGGGGCAGGTGACGGATATACCCTTCCAGCCTATGGACAACTATTTTGAAGGTCTCTCCAGCCAGGATGCCGCGGTGGAGATGAGCGGTCAGTTAAAGACCGTGGCCGTCAGTCTGATGAAGATCGCCAATGATCTTCGCTGGATGAACTCGGGCCCTTTGGCAGGCCTTGGCGAGATCGCCCTGCCTGCGCTTCAGCCCGGATCATCGATCATGCCGGGCAAGGTCAACCCTGTGATTCCGGAGTCGGTGGCCATGGTCTGCGCCCAGGTGATCGGTAACGATACCGCCATCACCCTTGGCGGTCAGTCGGGCAATTTCCAGCTTAACGTTATGCTGCCCATGATCGCCCATAATCTGGTGCAGAGTATCGAACTGCTGGCCAACGCCGCCACGGCCCTGGCGGACAAGGCCGTCGCCGGATTCAGCGTGAACGAGGCCAATCTGGAGAAGGCCCTGGCCCGCAACCCCATCCTGATTACTGCCCTGAACCCGGTGATCGGCTATGAAAAGGGGGCAAAGATCGCCAAACGCGCCTACGCGGAAGGGCGTGCGCTGCTGGAGGTGGCACTGGAGGAACTCGATATGGATGAGGCGCAATTGCAGGCCCTGCTGGATCCCAAGAAGCTCACCCATGGAGGGCTATAGACTAGCGTGTTCTCAGCCGCTGGCGGACATGCTCCCAATAGCGTTGGGATTCAGTCACCATCTCACCGGCGCTTGCCGACCAGTCCAGCCTACCCGCTTCGTCCTTAACCAGCACCCGCTCCAGGGGGGACCCATTTTGCTGGATATAGTGATAGCCGCTATACCCTATAGCCGCGCCACTCAGCAGCAGGAGCAACAACAAGGTACGCATGCTCCACTTACGCAGCTTACGTAGTAAGGACTTACCACTCACCTTGATAATCGAGTAATCAACCGGGTTGGCCTCACCGCGCTGTTCCAGTCGCTTGCGAAATTTCTCACGCTTGCGTTCCAGTTTGAACAGGGCGTCCGAATCTTCCTTATTGTTCTCTTTTATACCATCATCGTCAGGGTCTTCCGCTACCTCGTCGAGTGCCTGAATGAAGGCTTCACGTGAATCGGCAGGCATGATCGCAACAGCAAGCGGATTTTCTGTCGGCGGCTGATCCATTGAAGCGATATCTTTCTCACCCTGCTGTATTTGCACAGGGTCCTCGTGCGTCTCATCGGCAGGTGTTACATCATGCCTTTGTGCTTCGTCTTCAATTTCATCGCTGTTGATCTCATCGGAGTTGATTTCGGGAGGCGGGATCTCTTTCAAGCTCTCCTGAGACTGAGGCTCTTCCTGGGGGGCGGGTGATGACTTGTCGTCGGCGTCGATACCCGCCTCATCCATCAAATCATAAAACTCGTCGAGGCTGATCAAGGGACCCTCGTAACCATCCATGGGCGTCGACACATCGAGCGATGCTGTTGCTGCCGCACTCTTCACCGCCTCGGTTGATATATTCTCTGTCCCTTGTCCTTCCTCGTCTTGATGGAGACGCGCTTCCAACTGCGGTTTATCCTGTTCCCACCAACGCTTGAAGGACTCTGCATGCTGGAATCGGATCAAGCCCATCAGGCTACTGTGGGGTATCAGCCGGCCCTGGTGATTGACAAAAGTGTCGAACTCATCACCTGGTAGACCAGAGCCTTCAGATGGATGGTACCATTCGGCACCGTCACCAATACGCAGAATACTGTTGACGTGGTCAAACCAGAATCCCGCCAGACGGCCATTAAGTCGACCAAGCAGGATTTGTCCACTGCTCATATCCTCACGCTCGGGCAAATCGAGCTTCACACGCATAGAGACGGCGGCGCCCAGCTCATCCTGGTACTTGAAGGCACGAATAAAGGCGCCGCGTGCCGAGGGCAGGCGGACCATTTTGGGTGGCTGAATAATGGAGATGACCTCATCCAGGTCAACGCAAAACTGATACTCTCCGAGTTCAACCAGTATTTGTTGGTCACGACCGATCTTCATCATCATGTTTTAGAAGTCATTTCCTATCACAACTATATCGACCGGTTCAGAAAAAACCTAATTCCGCCGAAAACGCCTACTGTCGCATGCTGCCATCACTCAACGAGAGAATTATGAAGCGGGTTGTGCCGGCAACTCGATATGAAAGCAGGTATTCCTGGGGTCACTCTGCAACCAGATTTTGCCCCCCATCTGTTCAACAATATGTTTGCTGATACTAAGACCGAGCCCGGTGCCAGATCGTGCCTGCTTGGAGGTCTCGTGAACCTGGAAAAATTTATCGAAGATCCGGGACTGAAACTCCTCCGGGATACCGGCACCGAGATCAGCGACACGAATGTGCAAGCCGCCGTCACTCTCAGATTCATAGTCAATTGTGACACTCTCTCCCCTGGGTGAATGCTTTACGGCGTTCGAAAGCAGGTTATTGATAACCTGCGTCAGTCGCTTCACATCGGTTTGGATCATGATGCGATTTTCATTTATCAATTCAAATGAGACGCCGTATTTGTCCGCCATGGGTGAATTGATTCGAATAATGTCCATCAACAATGAATGGATATCGACATTTTCATACTGCATATGGACCTTACCTGCCTCGAGGCTGGAGAGATCCAGAATGTCATCCACCAATGCGCTTAGTGCACTACTGTTTTGATGGGCGATATCGATTAAGCCCTTTACCTTTTCACTCAACTCTTCTCTACATACGCCTTTAACGATACCAATGGCGCCATGGATTGAGGTAAGCGGTGTACGCAGTTCATGTGATACCGATGATATGAACTCGTCTTTCAACCGCTCGATACGTTTGTGTTCAGTCATATCCCGTACCGTTACGACCAGGCTGTGCCCCCCATTGGAACGGATTGTCGAGGCATAGGCCTCGGCGGAAAATGTGGACTTGTTCAGGCGCCTGGCCAAAAATTCGTGCCAGCGATACTGCTTATCCTTCTGTTCGCGCAGAATGCCCATGAACAGTGCGTCGGCTTCTCCTTCCAAATCCGGCGCCACCAGGTCAGATAGTTTATGACCGACGAGTTGCTGACGTGTATAACCGAACATATTCAGTGCCGTATCATTAACTTTCTCAATCACGCCATTGGATGAAACCAGCAGAATCGATTCGTTTACGCTGTTAATCAATGTCTGTAGGTTGCTTAGCTCCACCTCGGCTTCACGTCGCTCCTTGATTTCAAGCTCCAGAAATTCTTTTTGTTGATGAAGTTCGCGAGTCATATTATGGAGTTCCGACACATCCCGGTTGCGAATCACGGCGATAATTACCAGCATTAAAGAAGAAATAATCACGAAGGAGAGGCCATTGCCGAGATGCTGCGGATCAAATCCCAACAAGGCGGGCATAGAACTGAACAAGGCAACGTTTATCGCCAGAAAGATGAGAATATATGGTAGAGACAGGGTGATTACCGCCATTCCCATCGGCAGCATCAGCCACATGATATTCGCGGCAATGGTGGCCTGATTATAGACCGGCATGAAGATCATACTTATGTATGTGGTGGCACTAAGCAGTGGGATCGCCATCATTGCGGCAAGACGGTAATAGGATGTTCGGCTCAGCAGGTAGAGCAGAACCTGCGGCACCGTGGCGATTTGCAATGAGAGTCGCACCATCCCCAGTGAATCCGGAGTAAACAGCCCTCCCGATATGGTGCTCAAGGAAAATACAAATAGCGCAGCCGAGATGACCCTGGCCTGCCTGCGCCGCTCTTCTTGCACGACGCTAGCTGGGGGATCGAACATCAGGGATAAAATCGACCTGATAATATCTTTGGAGCGTTGAATGATCGCCACTATCCACACCATACTCTGAACCTGGGGACTACTCTCAAGACGCGCCAGGATTCCAAACCCGATTCAGACTTCTTTATTTTGATTTTGTTATTCGAGAACAGCTAATGGATCTGTTTATTATACGAACTTTGGAGGTAAATTCTTTATATTCTCGTATTAGGGTATCCCGGATACCTTGAATAGATATACTATCAATACCTATTGCCGGGGGATATACTCGTTCAGGATGAAAAATTACGCCAGTAATATTATTCACAACATAAGAAAGTAATAAACATGCGCCTCAGCCTCGACGCACTGAGCGTCATCGACGCCATCGCCCGCAAGGGGACCTTTGCCGCCGCCGCGGAAGAATTACACCGGGTACCGTCGGCCATCACCTACACGGTCCAGAAACTGGAACAGGATCTGGATCTTATACTCTTTGATCGTTCCGGACATCGCGCCAGGCTCACCGCCGCCGGTGAAGAGCTTCTGCGCGAAGGCCGTAAACTACTACGCGCCGCGCATGATCTAGAGGCACGTATTCACCAGGTCGCCACCGGTACCGAACCGGAAATTACCATCGCCCTAAGCGATGTCTTTCCTATGGAACGCCTGTTTCCGTTGCTGCAACGCTTTTATGCCGAGGGACTCGGGACCCGGGTGCGGATCACACGAGAAGTCCTCGGCGGGCTCTGGGATGCGCTGGCCAGTGAGCGCGCGCAACTGGCCATCGGCGCACCAGGTGATGGTCCCGCGACAGGTGACTATACGATCCAGCCACTGGGCCAGTTGCCCTTTGCCTTCGTGGTAGCGCCCGAGCACCCGCTGGCGGGCATGCCCGACCCCATCCCGCAGGATGTCCTTATGACACATCGCGCTGTCGCCGCCGCAGATTCCTCGCGCAACCTGCCGGCTCGTACCAGCGGTCTGCTCACAGGGCAGGATGTCTTGACCCTGCCGGATATCAATATCAAGCACCAGGCCCATCTGGCGGGGCTGGGGGTAGGTTCCATTCCACGTTACCTGGCTGCCGCGGATCTTGAGGCCGGCCGCCTGGTGGAAAAGCAAATCGATGGGGTGGGCATGAGTCCTCCGCTGTACCTTGCCTGGCCTGCCAAACCTCCCGGCAAGGCACTGCAGTGGCTGATTGATGAGCTGAATGAAAGCGAGATCTTTGCCGATCTGCTTGAGTGAATTCTAAAGTGACCTTCGGCGCCTCGGTCCATGAATTCTATGAGCGAACAGGTCATAATATGGGCCCAAGTCAATACAGCAGGAGCCACTTTTGGATTCTATCACCCTGACCCGCCCCGATGACTGGCATCTCCATGTCCGCGACGGGGCTGCCATGGCCTCGGTCATCGGCCACAGCGCGCGTCAGTTCGGTCGCGCCATCATCATGCCCAACCTAAAGCCACCGGTGACCACCACCGAGCAGGCCCTGGCCTATCGCGATAGAATTCTGGCGGCCTTGCCCGCGAACAGTCACTTCACTCCGCTCATGACCCTCTACCTGACCGACACCACGACTCCCGAGGAGATCGCACGCGCCAGGTCCAGCGGCCATATCCATGCCGTCAAACTCTATCCAGCCGGTGCCACCACCAACTCCGATTCGGGCGTCACCGACATCCGCAAGACCTATGACACCCTCGCTGCCATGGCCGAGCAGGGCCTGCCGCTGCTGGTGCACGGCGAGGTGACCGAGCCGGAGGTGGATATCTTCGATCGCGAAAAGGTATTTATTGATCGCATCCTGGCGCCGCTGCTCAAAGAGCTACCACAATTGAAGGTGGTGCTGGAACACATCACCACGAGCGAGGCAGCCGAGTTCGTTGAGGCCGCGCCGGACAATGTGGCGGCCACCATCACCCCGCAACACTTGTTGATGAACCGCAACGCGATTTTTGTCGGCGGCATCCGTCCCCACCATTACTGCCTTCCGATCCTCAAGCGCGAAACCCATCGACAGGCCCTGGTTAAGGCGGCCACCTCCGGTTCAGCCAAGTTCTTTCTCGGTACCGACTCGGCCCCCCACGCCAAGGGCGACAAGGAAAGCGCCTGCGGTTGTGCCGGCATCTACAGCGCCCATGCCGCCATTGAGCTCTATGCCGAGGCCTTCGAGGCGGCCGGGGCACTGGAGAGACTTGAGGGCTTTGCCAGCCACCACGGCGCCGATTTCTACGGTCTACCCCGCAATACCGACTCGATTACCCTCAAACACGAACACTGGGACGTGCCCGCCGCCTACCCCCTGGGGGAGAAGGAGGTCGTGCCACTGCGTGCTGGTGAGCGACTGGGCTGGAAGCTGGCCTGAAGCGAGGCGGCACTTACGGTATGATGAACGCTCACACTAAGAAGTTGTATTGCCAGTGAAATACAGTATTGCCGATCGTTTTCGTGGCTTTCTGCCCGTGGTCGTGGATGTGGAAACCGCGGGATTTAACCCCAGAACCGACGCCCTGCTGGAGATCGCGGCCGTGATCATCGAAATGGATGAGGAGGGGATGCTCAGGCCCGGCGCCACCCACCATGCCCACGTTGAACCCTTTCCCGGTGCCAACCTGGAGCAGAGCGCACTCGATTTCACTGGTATCGATCCCTATCACCCCTTTCGCATGGCGCTGCAGGAACGCGATGCCCTGGGGCAGGTGTTCAGCCCCATACGCAAGGCCGTAAAACATTCAGGCTGTACGCGAGCCGTCATGGTCGCACACAATCCCATCTTCGACATGGGCTTTGTCAACGCGGCGGTGGAACGCTGCGGCATCAAACGTAACCCCTTTCATCCGTTTAGCAGTTTTGACACCGTGACTCTGGGCGGACTGGCCTACGGGCAGACCGTGCTGGCCCGTATCGCCGAGGCCGCCGGTATGAAGTGGAATGAGAACGAGGCCCACTCGGCCGTCTACGATGCAGAGCGCACAGCCGAGATCTTTTGCACCATCGTCAACCGCTGGGAACACCTGGCCCGACTGGAAACAGACGTCTGAACAATCTTTAGGAAGAACTGTCGGCCATGGCCTGGAACAATTGGCCCAGTGCCTGAGGTCTATGTATGCCATAGCCCTGCACGTAGTCCACGCCCAAGTCCGAGAGTTTCTGCAGGATCGCATCGTTTTCCACGAATTCAGCAATCGTCTTCAGGCCCATCACACGACCGACATGACAAATGGATTCGACCATGGTGTAGCTCACCAGGTCCTTGTCTATGTCACGAACAAAGGCACCATCGATTTTAATGTAATCCACGTCCAGATTCTTCAGATAATTGAACGAGGACAGACCGGAACCGAAATCATCCAGTGCAAAACTGGCGCCGAGACGTTTGACTTCGGCAATAAAGCCCATCGCCAGACTGAGGTTGGTGATGGCTGCGGTTTCGGTAATTTCAAAACAGATCTGCGCCGGGTCAATGCCTCTTTCATTGAAGCATTGCGTGACAAAGGGTAGGAAGGTCTTATCGCCCAAAGTCGTACCGGATAGATTAATGGTGATGACGCCATCGAAGTCCTTTCCATATTCCTGTAGCCAGTCGAAGACCTTGGTTACGACCCAACGATCGATTTGCGGCATGATATTGTAGCGTTCCGCAGCCGGGATAAATGCCAGGGGTTGTATGATGGTATCCCCATCCTGCAATCGAAGTAGCACCTCGAAATGTTCGACACCATTACGATCCGACAACGGTCGAATCTTCTGGCAATACAGGAGCAAGTGGTCTTTTTCCAGGGCCTCATTCAGACGCGATACCCAATGCATTTCACCGTGACGCTGCTCGACCTCGCGATCATCCGGGGTATGGATATGAATTCGGTTGCGACCGCTGTCCTTGGCTATGTAACAGGCCATGTCTGCAGCGCTTAGTACTTGAGAAATACTTTCCGATTCTTCACTCAGTTGCACGACACCAATACTGGCTCCAATACGAAACGATTTGTTGTTCCAGACGAAAATGAACTCTTCCACGGTCTTGCGCAGACGATCGGCGATCTCCCGTATCAGTGATACATCGCCTTCGTCCAGCAAGATACCGAATTCGTCGCCGCCCATTCGCGCAATATAGTCCGTTTCGCGCAATTGTGATTGCAATAGATGGCTCAGTTGACGCAATAACTCATCGCCGGCGACGTGGCCACAGGTGTCATTCACCAATTTAAATTGATCCAGATCCAGATAGAGTAATGCATGCCTGGTTTCATAACGCTTACATTCGGCCAGCATATGAGATAGGTAGGATTCAAACTCGTTTCGATTCAACAGACCTGTCAGAGAATCGTGGGTGGCCTGCCAAACCAGTTGACGGGACATGCTTCGAGTATTGGTGACATCATGAAATACAAGCACCGCTCCGATCACTTCGCCGTCATAATTACGAATCGGGGCAGCTGAATCTTCAATCAGGTACTCAATACCTTCTCGATTCACCAGTATCGACCCTTCTGATATATCGATTATCTTTTCTTCATCAAGGCATCGTTTGACCGGGTCGCGGATCGGCAACTTTGTGAGCTCATTGACGATGTGAAATATCTCAGCCAGCGGACGCCCCATGGCCTGCTCGGTATCCCATGCCGTGATCTCCTCGGCAACCGGGTTAAGATACTGGACCCGGCCTTCGGTGTCCGTGGTTATCACTGCATCACCAATGGACTCGAGCGTAACCTGGGCACGCTCTCTTGATTCGGCCAGTGCACGCTGCGTTTCGATTCGCTCTGTCACATCCCGAACAATGCCGACAAAACCAAGTAATTCATTGTTTGCATCTCGTACCGCGGAGATCACCGATTCACCGGTAAAGGTACTGCCATCCTTACGTCGATATTCAATTTCAAAGGGCTCACCCAAAAACGCCCTGTCTCCGGTAAATCGCTTGGCCTGGGCGTGATACAGCGTCTCATCCACATAGAGAAACTCCAGCGTCTTGCCCTCAAGATATCCCGGTTCATAACCGAACATGGATGACACCGCGGGATTGGACATAATCACGACTCGGTTTTTATCGACAAAAATGACCGACTCGGTAATCGACTTGAACACCGATTCAAATTCCGCCTTGCTACGTGCCAGGGCCTGTTCCGAAGAATAAAGTTCATCGATACGCAACTTGATCGTGCGGGTCATGTTTTGGAAGGCATTGGCGAGGACCCCGAATTCATCCTTATTCGTTGTTAATCGGGAAGCATCGTAATTACCTGAGCTAACCTGGTCGGCAAAACGGATCAATTCTCCGATATGTCGGGTCAAGAAGTAGCCGGTCAGACTCAATATAATCAGTGTGAGTATAAGTTCCACTGAGGCGATAATAAGCCCCTGCTCTAGCAAATCGGCGCGTGATCTCAGGAATGAATGGATGGAAACACCGTAAAGCACATTGCCCACTTGATACTTACCGACATAGAGAGAACTCCTGGTATCGTACACACCATCATCAATGGCTGAGTTAATATCCTGATCCAGCTCTGGCCGCGTCTCGGTATTGAATTCACCTGCCTGAGCAAAGATCTGATTCTCTTCATCCAGAACAACGATATATTTGAAGCCCTCTACATCGGAAGATATGAGTCGATTTAATATCTCCTCAGTCGCCACGTAGTCACGTTCAAACAACTTTGTTCCAAGCGCCGCTTCCAGCAAGGGTTGAACCGAATGTAGACGAACTCGTGTCTGCTCATTAATGGCATCGTCGACCAGTCTTACACTATTGAAAATTAGAACGGACAGCATCAGTAATTCTATGAAAATACTGATAAGTAGCAGCCGAAAACGAAAGGATTTGTGGAAGGGTATTTTCATCACCACTCCTAGCGCAGGTCGGTAATGAACGGATCCAGCGCTTCCATGGTGTTATCGTCGATTTCCTGATAGCCCTTGAAGATATATGTATCGCTTGCGGGATCCTCGCCAAAGGAAAGCGCGGCCTGCCTCAGGCGAGAGAGACTTTCCGTTGGTAAACCCGCCCTTGCCATCAGCATAAATCCTGGCACCTCACGGGTTTCACCAATCTTCTTAACAACGGCACCTTCTCGTTTGAGTAATCCCTTGTACAGGTTGATCCCGGTCACCGCTGCGTCACTCTCCGATTTAATCACGGCATACATAGCGTTGTTATGGGTTCTGGTCGACACAATGTCGATATTCTTGCCGTCTTCCAGGCCGTATTCGTCTCTTAATTGCTGCTCGGCCAGACGGTAGATAATAGAGGTAGGTGCCGCGATGGTAATTGTCTTACCTTCTATGTCGGCGATGCTCTCTATATCCGAGTCCTTATCGACCAGATACACACCCTGTACGTTATGGCGGGTCATGGCAACGCGCTGATAATCATATCGTCTCTCCGCCAGGCGACCAAAGTGTGGGGCTGTCAGCACGATATCAAACTCGCTTTGACGGGTGCGTTCTAGAAACGTGGTGAAATCGGGAGATGTGACCAGCTGGATCTTTTGGCCCGAATGCTGTTCCAGATAATCGATGAATGCCTTGTGGTGTTCGACCAGCCTGACGGGGCTGACGTAGGGGAATAGACCGAACTTTAGATACGACTCGGCCAGGACCTCAAGCGGGAAGGCGAAGAACATGAGAATGATGGTGCAATACTGAATACGCCGCATAACTGTCACACCTCATTATTAATTTATTGTTTTTAGTATATTAGTTTCATTATTCCTTCTTTTCCCTAATCCTGCAAAATCGATGTAAAAAAAAGCCGGGCAAGGCCCGGCTTTTTATTAGCTATATGCTAACTTATCCGTGCTAGCCCTGTTCGGCACTTTGTTCCCAGCCCTTCATGGCATCTTCCACCATGGTCTTCAACTCACCGTTCTGGAACAGTTCCAGGGTGATGTCGCAGCCGCCGACCAGTTCGCCTTTGATGTAGAGCTGAGGGAAGGTGGGCCAGTCGGCAAATCGTGGCAGGTTTTCGAAGATCTCCGGGTCCTCCAGCACGTTCACGTAGGCGAACTCGACGCCGGTCTCGGCCAGCGCCTGGGAGGCGCGCTGGGAGAAGCCGCAAGAGGGAAACTGCGGGGTTCCCTTCATGTAAATAACGATGGGGTAGCTGTCTACCTGTTGCTGGATTCTCTCTAGTACATCCATTGCTGATACCTCAATTCTGTCGCTTTGCGTGTTGCGGGGGTGTTTAGGGGTCTATGATACCGGTCCGCATAAAATACTCAAGCAAATCACTCGGAAATTTAACCCTTCATTACCTAGGTTAATCGCTGTCCACATGGGTCTGCATCCATAACTCTAGTAAGGCCAGATGCCACAATTTACAACCCTGGATGGGCGTAAAATGTTCCTGGGCCTGGGGTTTATCCACCAGCTTATCGATGTAGGCACGGTTGAACAGGCCGCGCGCGCGGCTGGCCGGGCTGTCGAGGATATCGGTCATGAACTTGAGGAATTCACCCCGTACATACTTAAGCGCCGGCATGGGGAAATAGCCCTTGGGTCGGTCGATAACCGCGTCGGGCACCAGGCCGCGCGCCACCTTCTTGAGGATGTGCTTGCCGCCCATGCCGCCGGCGAAGTTGCCGAGTTTATACTCGGGCGGCATCTGCGCCGCCAGCTCCACCAGGTGGTGGTCGAGGAACGGGACGCGCGCCTCCAGCCCAAAGGCCATGGTCATGTTGTCGACCCGCTTGACCGGGTCGTCGACGATCAGCGAGGTGACATCCATGCGCAGCACCTGGTCGATGTAGCTGTCGGCACCGGGCTGGGTCAGCAGCTCGCCCACCAGTTTCGAGGTGTGGTCTTCTCCGCGATAACTGGGCGCCACCATCTGCAGGAACTCATCGTGGGAACGATCGAAGTAGTGCCGGGCGAAGCGCTCCACCTCGCTGCCCTGCTTCTCTTCGGCCATGAGCGGGTACCAGAAGTAACCGCCAAAGACCTCGTCGGCGCCCTGCCCGCTCTGCACCACCTTGACCTGCTGCGAGACCTGCTCGGAGAGCAGATAGAAGGCCACCGCGTCCTGGCCGAACATGGGCTCGGACATATAGCGGATCGCTTCGGGCAGGCGCTTTAAGACCTGGTCGTTGGGGATGTGGTACTTGTGGTGTTGGGTCCCATAGCGCTCAACCACCTGATCGGAGAATTCGAATTCACTGCCCTTCTCTTCGGGCTGGTCCTCGAAGCCGATGGAGAAGGTGCGCAGGTCCTTGACCCCGGCCTCGGCCAGCAGGGCCACCAGCAGGCTGGAGTCGAGACCACCGGAGAGCAGCACCCCCACCGGCACGTCGGCCACCTCCAGGCGCTTGCGCACAGCCTCGCGCAGGGCATCGTGGATGGCCTCGGTCCACTCCGCCTCGCTCATGGGCCGGTCGGGGCGGCGCGCCTCCAGGGTCCAGAAGCGGCGCGTGGTCACCTTGCCATCCCTGTGGCGGGTCATGGAGGTGCCGGGCTCGAGCTTGCGCACGCCGTTCAAAATCGTATGCGGGGCCGGCACCACCGCGTGCAGGGAGAAGGCGTTGTGCAGGGCGAAAGGGTCGATGGAGGTATCCACGCCACCACCGGCGAGCAGTGCCTGCAGGTTGGAGGCGAAACGGAAACCACCGTTCTGCTCGGAATAGTAGAGCGGCTTGATGCCCATGCGGTCACGGGCCAGGAACAGGGACTGCTTGTGGTGATCCCAGATGGCGAAGGCGAACATGCCGTGCAGGTACTCGGGACAGAGTTCACCCCACTTGTGGTAGGCCTTGAGAATCACCTCGGTGTCGCCCTCGGTGAAGAATTCATAACCCTCGCCCCTGAGCTGTTCACGCAGTTCCGGGTAGTTGTAGATGGCGCCGTTGAAGACGATGGTCAGGCCCAGTTGCTCGTCCACCATGGGCTGATTGGCGGCGGCGGAGAGGTCGATGATGGAGAGGCGGCGATGGCCCAGCGCCACCGGCCCCTGGTGCCAATGGCCCTGCGCATCCGGACCGCGACGCTCCAGCAGGGGCAGCATGCGTTCGATGACCGCCGGGTCGGCCGCCGTTTGATAGGTTAATTCGCCACAGATACCGCACATATTCTTTAGTTATCCACTCGGAAATGGGACTCGATTGTAAGGGATCGGCCGAGCCCTGCCAAAGCCTGCTCAGGGCTCGCCCCAACCGCCCCCACCGGGGGTCTCGATACTGAGCCTATCTCCAGGACCGGCCTTGAAACTGGTCTTGGCCGGTATCTCGCGACCGTTGAAACGATTGATCCCGGTTTGACCGGCCGCGCCGCCGGCAACCCCCCATGGCGCGTGACGACGACGCTCGGTGAGTAGCGTCACCGTGGTCTCGGCGAGAAAGTCATATTCGCGCACGATACCGTCGCCACCTCTGCGCTGGCCTCTGCCACCGCTGTTCCGGCGTATGGCATAGCGCCGAAGTTGCAGCGGGTAATGCATCTCCAGTGATTCCACCGGGGTATTCAGGGTGTTGGTCATGTGGGTCTGGACTGCGCTCAGACCACCGCCGTACCGGCCCGCGCCCATGCCGCCGCCAATGGTCTCGTAGTAACTCCAGCCGCCGGTCGACAGGTCCCCGCCCATGGCCAGGTTGTTCATGCTGCCGTGACTGGCGGCGGGCATCCGTTCGGGAATAGCCTGGGCCAGCGCCCCCATGACCACATCCACCACGCGCGTGCTGGTCTCGACATTGCCCGCGGCCACCGCGGCCGGGCGCCTTGCATTGAGCAGGCAAGCCTCGGGCGCATGGATGCGAATCGGCCGAAAGCTGCCGGCACAGGCCGGCGTTTGTGATGGCATCAAACAACGAAAGACATAGAGCACGCCCGCCGCCGCGACCGACAAGGGGCAGTTGATGTTGCCCCCTACCTGGGCCGCCGTGCCCTCAAAGTCCACCCGGATGTTGCCCGCCTTGACCTCGAGACAGACCCGGATGGGGATATCCATGTGGCCCTGGCCGTCATCATCCATCACATCCTCAAACGTGTAATGGCCGTCGGGAATCTGGCCGAGGCTGGCGCGGGCCAGGCGTTCACCGTAATCGTTCAAGGCGATAAGCCCCTGTTCGTAGTCCTCGGTTCCAAACTCGCCGATCAATTCCTCCAGTCGCGCGACGCCGGACTGGTTGGCACTGATCTGGGCCGAGAAATCGCCGTGGCTGTCGCGCGGGTTACCGGTAGCGCGAACAATGTTCTCCAGTACCTCGGACTGTAGTTCGCCTCCACGGCGGACATGGCTGGGGGGGATGATCATCCCCTCCTCTTCCAGCGTACTGGAGATGGGCATGGAGCCGGGGGTAGCGGCACCGATATCGGCATGGTGGGCACGGTTGGCGACAAAGCCCATAAGGCGTCCTTGGACAAACACCGGCGCAATCAGCGTGACATCGGGCAGGTGGGTGCCACCCAGGTAAGGGTCATTGACCACGACCATGTCGCCCGATTCCCACTCCAGGCGCGCGACGATGTCGTGCATGGCATAGGCCATGCTGCCCAGATGCACGGGGATATGTGCCGCCTGTGCACACAGCTCGCCCTCTGCGTCGAACACGGCGCAGGAGAAGTCGAGGCGGTCCTTGATGTTGGGCGAGAAGGCAGTGCGCCTGAGCACGGCGCCCATCTCATCGCATACCGCCTCGATACGGCTGGAGAAAATACTGAGGGCAATGGGGTCCATGACGGAGAGACTTTTATTCAGTTTGGTTTCACACAATCGTTCTTCTATTATTGCATTGCGAAACGCTCTGGCCTACCCTAAAAGGCTTAGTAAAAAGCTCAGAAACCCGGAAGGGCTCGCCCAGTTGCAGTGTTTCGGGTTGACTCAGTAATCAATAACACAAACGAGGGATGTATCATCATGAACCCATTGACGTCTATTACCGGTACTATCATCTCCGGCATCGTACTGTCCATTATCATCATCTTCCTGCTCGGTACCGCAGGCGCCGTTAACCCCTGGGAATTCTGGGTTTGGGTGCACGTTCTGGTAGGTATTACCTGGATCGGTCTGCTCTATTACTTCAACTTTGTTCAGGTCCCCGCAATGCCCGCCGCCAAGGCCGACGGTACTGCCGCCGGTATCAGCAAGCACGTCGCCCCGCGCGCACTGTTGTGGTTCCGCTGGGCCGCCGTCGCCACCTGGATCACCGGCGCCCTCGCCCTGGAAGCCATGCACACCATGCCCGGCTCCGGCTTTGTCGCCGCCTTCACCTTCGCCGAAGGTTACCAGGCCATCGGTATGGGCGCCTGGCTGGGTACCATCATGCTGTTCAACGTTTGGGTCCTGATCTGGCCCAACCAGAAGAAGGTACTGGGCATGGTCGAAGCGACCGACGAAGCCAAGGCCAAGGCCGCCAAGATTGCCCTGATGGCCTCTCGTACCAACACCCTGCTGTCCATCCCCATGATCCTGGGTATGACCGCACAGGGACACGGCATGCCTTTCTAAGCCAACTCGCTTAAGGCAAGCCCCGAAGAGCCCGGCCCATGCCGGGCTTTTTGTTTGCCCTCCCACAAGCCCGTAGCCTCACTGTCGACCCACCCGCACCGTTCGAATCCAGACCGGCATCTTCATCCGAGCCATCGATACAGCACCCGGAACAGGCCCATGAAACCGGCTTAAGCACCTGATATGGCGAACTTTTCAAATATTGCGCGGTACGCACTTAGTCGCTAATATGGTTGGCTTGATATGTACATGATGGCGGCCCGTTGGCTGCCTTTTTGTTTTCTGGAGCACCGCCATGTCCGATGCATTGATGAATACCTACGCCCGTCTGCCGGTCAGCTTCGAGCGCGGTGAGGGTGCCCTGCTATGGGATAGCGAGGGCAATGAGTACCTGGACGCCCTGGGTGGCATCGCCGTTTGCGGCCTGGGCCATGCCCATCCGGCCGTCACCCGTGCCCTGTGCGAACAGGCCGGCCGTCTCGTGCATACTTCCAATCTCTATGGCATCACCAGGCAGGCCGAACTCGCCGAACGGCTGACCCGGCTCGCCGGCATGGACCGTGTCTTCTTTTCCAACTCCGGCGCCGAGGCCAACGAGGCCGCCATCAAGCTGGCCCGTCTGCATGGTCATAATCAGGGCATCGAGACGCCCACCATCGTCGTCACCCGTGGCAGCTTTCACGGCCGGACCATGGCCACCCTCACCGCCACCGGCAACGACAAGATCCAGCAGGGATTCGAACCCCTGCTGGAGGGCTTTGTCCATGTCGATTACGACGACCTTGAGGCCATTGCCGAACAGGCGGCTAACCCGAACGTCGTCGCCGTCATGGTCGAGCCCATCACCGGCGAGGGCGGGATCCGCGTGCCCGATGAAAATTATCTTATGGGCATTCGCACGCTCTGCGACGACAATGGCTGGTTGATGATCCTCGACGAAATACAGACCGGCATGGGCCGCACCGGGACGATGTTCGCCTGCGAGCAAAACGGTATCTCACCCGATGTCATGACCCTGGCCAAGGGGCTGGGCAACGGCGTGCCCATCGGCGCCTGCCTGGCGCGTGGTGCCGCCGCCGAGGTGCTGCAAGCGGGCAAGCACGGTTCCACCTTCGGCGGCAATCCCCTGGTCTGCAGTGCCGCCCTCGCGGTCATCGACACACTGGAGCAGGACAGGCTACCGGCGCGTGCCGCCGAGCTGGGCCAGCGGATGCTCAAGGGCTTTGCCGAGGCGCTGGCGAGCATCGAAGCGGTACAGGAGATCCGTGGCCGTGGCCTGATGCTGGGCATCCAGCTGGATCGGCCCTGCGGCGAACTGGTGAAACAGGCCCTGCAGCAAGGCCTGCTGATTAACGTTACCGCGCAGTCCGTGGTGCGCCTGTTGCCGCCGCTCATCATTACCGATGCACAGGCCGATCGCATCGTCGAACAGGTATCTGGGCTCATACGCGACTTTGTCGCCTAAACCGGGCAAGACGGAGAAACACAATGTCTGTACGTCATTTTCTCACCCTCATGGACCTCAGCGCGGAGGAGTTTCGCACTCTCATCCATCGCGCCACCGAGCTCAAGGCCATGCAGCGCAAGGGGGAACTCTACGAACCACTGCGCAACAAGGTGTTGGGCATGGTGTTCGAGAAGTCCTCGACCCGTACCCGCGTCTCCTTCGAGACCGGCATGATCCAGTTCGGCGGCTCGGCCATTTTCCTGTCGCCGCGCGATACCCAACTCGGTCGAGGCGAACCCATCGAGGACAGCGCCCGCGTGCTCTCGCGCATGGTCGATGTAATCATGATCCGCACCTATGAACACGAAAAGATCGAGACCTTTGCCCAGTATTCAAAAGTGCCGGTAATCAACGCCCTCACCGATATGTATCACCCCTGCCAGTTATTGGCGGACATGCAGACCTATTCCGAACATCGCGGTGATATACGTGGCAAGACCGTAACCTGGGTCGGCGACGGCAACAACATGTGTCACTCCTACATCAATGCAGCACGCCAGCTCGACTTCAAGCTTCACATCGCCTGCCCGGAAGGTTTCGACCCCACGCCGGAGATGCTGAAGGCCGGGCGTGATCATGTCGAGATCATCCGCGATCCCATGGCGGCGGCAAAGGGCTCCGATCTGCTGGTGACCGACGTCTGGGCCAGCATGGGCCAGGAAGAGGAGATGGTACGACGTCGCGAGGCCTTTGCCGACTACCAGGTCAATGCCGAGGTCATGGCGCAGGCACACACGGATGCCCTGTTCATGCATTGCCTGCCGGCACACCGAGGCGAGGAGGTCTCCTCGGAGGTGATCGATGCGCCGGATAGCGTGGTCTGGGACGAGGCCGAAAATCGCCTGCACAGTCAGAAGGCGTTGTTGGAACTGCTGTTGGTGAAATAGGCCAGGGCCCGCTAGTCTTAACACTATGACCCTGGCCAGGAGCCTAGCTTTGCGTCCGATTCTGATACTACTTCTCAGCCTGTGCATGGCGCCCTTGTGGGCGGGACCGCTGGAGGATGGCGTGCGGTCCTTTGAACGTGGCGAATACCGACAGGCCCTGCAAAATTGGCTGCCCCTGGCACGTGAGGGCAATGCCGACGCCCAGTTCAATATCGGTCTCATGTATGCCCAGGGTAAAGGCGTCGACAAGGACGAGCGCCAGGCGCTTGCCTTCTATGAACAGGCCGCCAAACAGGGCCATGCCGAGGCGCAGTTCAACCTGGGCGAAGCTTACTTCAATGGTCGCGGTGTCATACGCAGCGAACTCAGTGCTATCAAATGGTGGACACGCGCCGCCGAACAGGGCTTCGCACCCGCTCGCTTCAATCTCGGCGTGGTCTATCTCTACGGCTACTCAGTAGCCGTGGATCGCAAACGTGGACTATCGCTGATAAGCAGTGCCGCTGACGCCGGCTATGCACCGGCGCGCGATGCACTAAACCGTATTGAACGCGAAGACCTGTTCAAAGAGTAAGACGATAAATGCCAGCTCACATGGACTGTCTGTCCTGGACGCGCACATGAAGACAGGCATATCTTCCGGATTCGTCACCACGTGGATCTATTCGTCCGCTCTTTGTGATAGAGTTGCCGAAAGTACTCCACCGTGATGGGTACAATAACAATTCAAACCCGATCGAATAGCAAAATTATGAACAAACATTTCCTCGCACTGTGCCTCGTAGCAATTACCTTTGCCGCACCGGTTTACGCCCAAACACTGTATGTCAAGGATGTACTCTATATCACCTTACGTAGTGGACCCGGCAGCCAGTACAACCCGGTCAAGACCGTGAAGTCGGGTACCGCAATGACGCAGCTCGAAGTCTCGGAGGACGAACGATACATTAAGGTCTCCACCGAAGACGGCCAGGTTGGCTGGATCCCCTCGCAGTATGTTGTCGACCGCCCCATCGCAGCGCTCAGGCTGGAGGCCGCTGAAACCCGGAATGAAACACTCAAACAACAAAATGCAAAACTGAGCCAGGAACTCAAGGCGACACAGCAGGAACTGCGTTCGTTCAAATCCGATGTCAAGACGCTGGAAACACAGAAGACAAAACTGGAGAAAGAGAACGAGCGCATTAAAGATGTAAGCGCGCAACCCCTAGCCACGGCGGAAGAAAACGAAGCCTTGCGCAGCCAGAATGTCTCCATGGAAAAAGAGCTGATCCGTCTTAAGCAAGAGGTACAGGTGCTGGAGGATCGCAGTGATCGCGAATGGTTCATGATCGGGGCCGGTGTGTTGGGACTGGGTGTCCTGCTGGGACTGCTCATCCCTATGTTCGGCCGTCGCAAGAAACGAAGTGGTTGGGGCTCCATCTAGCCATCACCCACATCAAGCAACAAAAAAGGAGGCCCTTGGCCTCCTTTTTTGATTATGCCTCAATCAGAATGGCGAGGCCGTCAGGACTCCAGTTGGCTAACGTCACGCACCGCGCCACGTGAGGCACTGGTCGTCATGGCGGCATAGGCCTTGAGTGCATTGGATACTTCACGTTTACGGCCAACCGGTTTCCAGGCATCGGCGCCCTTTGCTTCCATCTCGCGACGGCGCTCGGCCAGTTCTTCATCAGACAGCACGACATTGATGCTGCGGTTGGGGATGTTGATCTCAATTCGATCGCCCTCCTTAACCAGGCCGATGGCGCCGCCCTCGGCGGCCTCGGGCGAGACGTGTCCGATAGACAGGCCGGAGGTGCCACCCGAAAAACGACCATCGGTAATCAAGGCACAGGCCTTACCAAGTCCCTTGGACTTGAGATAGCTGGTGGGATAGAGCATCTCCTGCATACCCGGACCACCGCGAGGACCCTCATAGCGGATAATGACCACATCGCCTTCCTGAATCTTATCGTTCAAGATCGCCTCGACCGCGGCGTCCTGGCTCTCAAAGATACGCGCCGGACCGGCAAACCCCTTCAAGGTCGAGGTCGGAACGCTGGTGGTGTAGCGCAGTTCATGCGCTTCGAGCATGCTCATGTCGACTCCGGCGGTCTTTACCACACAACCCTCGGGGGCGATATTGCCGTAAAGCACGGCAAGGCCACCGTCTT
>JABURT010000063.1 GCA_014762495.1 Gammaproteobacteria bacterium
CAGGCCGGCAATTACGATGTTGTCACCTGTATGGAGATGCTCGAACATGTGCCCGACCCCGCCTCCACCATCACCGCTTGCGCAAGCCTCGTTAAACCAGGCGGACACGTCTTCTTCTCCACCATCAACCGTAATCCCAAGTCTTACCTGTTTGCCGTCATCGGTGCAGAATACGTGCTCAAACTATTGCCTCGGGGCACCCATGAATACAACAAGTTCATTACCCCCGCGGAACTGGACGGCTGGTCACGCGAGACCGGTCTGCAGATCACCGATATTACCGGTATGAGCTACAACCCATTTAGCAAGCGCTACAAGCTGGGCCGTGATCTCGATGTCAATTACATCGCGAGTTATCGGCGGGAGGCCTGATGGGCGAGTTGATCCAAACCGTCCTGTTTGATCTCGACGGAACTCTGGCTGACACCGCCCCCGATCTCGCCTTTGCCCTTAACGAAGTACGACGCCGACATGGCCTTGACGCCATGCCCTTCGAGAACATACGCCCTGTTGTCTCCCACGGCGGTGTGGCGCTTATTCGTCTTGGCTTTGCCATGGAACCGGAACATCCACGATTCGAACCCCTGCGCCAGGAGCTACTAGATATTTATCTCGATAACATCGCCGTGAATACCACTTTGTTCAACGGCATGGACATGGTTCTCGATACACTGGAGGCCGAAGGTAAACAGTGGGGCGTGGTCACCAACAAGCCCGGCTGGCTGACCGAACCCCTGATGCGAGAACTTGGCCTCACACACCGTGCCGCCGCCATCGTCAGCGGCGATACTCTGCCACAGCGTAAACCCCATCCCGCCCCTATCATCCATGCCTGTGAGCAAATCGGCTGTGAGATAGCGCAGTGTCTCTATGTCGGTGATGCGGAACGCGACGTCGAGGCCGGTCATGCCGCCGGTATGAAAACCATGGTGGCCCTGTTCGGTTATATTGGGCAAACGGATCAGCCACAGCAGTGGGGTGCCGATAGCCTGGTGGAAACCCCCGCTGATATACTCAACTGGCTGACTGAGTACAACCAATTGAAAACGGCCTGATCGATGCAACTCACCCCACTCCTGTTCACCCTCATCCTGATCTTAAGCCTCGCCATCGGCCTGCTACTGGGCTACCTCGGCATGCAGAGACGCGTCAATCGCCTCAAGGAAGAAAACATCGGGCTTACGACCGAGCTCGACCTGCAGCAACGCCATGCAGAGGAAAAGCTCAAGACCATGGAAGCGGCGCGCGAACAATTGGGCGAGACCTTTGCCGCGCTATCATCGCATGCCCTGAAACATAACACTGAACAGTTCTTCAAGCTGGCCGAGGAAAATTTCAAGCACTTGCAACAGCGTTCTCACGACCTGCTTCAGGAGAAGGAAAAATCGGTGGAAAACCTCGTCAAGCCTATACGCGAGGCTCTAGACAAGACCGAAAAGCAACTGCATGAACTGGAAAAACATAATCGCGAAACTCATGGCTCATTGTCTCGACATCTTGAGAGCATGGCTCAGACCCAGCAGCAGCTGCAATCAGAGACCCGCAATCTGGTACAAGCACTACGCCGACCTGAGGTACGTGGTCAATGGGGTGAGATGACACTCAAGCGCCTGGCTGAACTGGCCGGCATGGTCGAACACTGCGACTTTGTTGAACAGCAACACCAGGCCACCGAGGCCGGTGCCATTCGACCCGATATGATCGTACGTATGCCCGATGGTCGCGAGGTGATTGTCGATGCCAAGACCCCGCTGGATGCCTATCTCACCGCCGTCGAGGCACAGGACGAAGCCGGTAAACAGGCGGCTTTGACACGTCATGCGCGCAATGTCCGTGAGCACGTCAAGACGCTCGCCGGCAAGGCCTACTGGACACAATTCAAGCAGGCGCCTGACTTCGTCGTGATGTTCATCCCCGGCGAGCAGTTTCTCAGCAGCGCCATGGATGCGGACCGTCAATTGATGGAAGATGCTCTAACGCAAAAGGTAATCATCGCCACGCCTACCAGCTTTGTCGCGCTGTTACGGGCGGTGGCCTATGGTTGGCGCCAACAGCAACTGGCGGAGAATGCCGAGCAAATACGCAATGTAGGCGAGGAATTATACGGTAGGCTGGCCACCTTCGCCGAGCATCTGCAAAAGGTGGGCAGGAGCCTGAATTCAGGTGTCGATCACTATAACAAGGCCGTCGCATCGTTCGACAGTCGCGTGCTGCCTTCGGCGCGGAAGTTTAGTGAGATGGGCATCAGTGCCAAAAAAGAGGTGGAACAGGTCGAGCAGGTGGATAAAATCCCCCGTGACCTGACTCCACCGGAGCAGGATTAATTAGAGGATTCGGGCTTTTCTTCCAGGCTCTCGCGCAAAACCTTCTTGGTCTCCTTGACCACTTCGCCTGCCTTGCTCTTGATCTTTTCCTGTGTCGTAGCAACAAAGGGGTTACTATAGAAAGGACGGTCCTGTCCGATGTTATAGCCAAACCAGATGCCGACCAGTATTAATATCAAGATAACAATAAAACGCTTTTTAAATTTATCCCACATGTCCTTTCACCCCGGTTATCTATAGATGTCTGAACTCAAAACAGCCTATCAGCATTGCCATCGAATCGCAAAACAGCATTACGAAAACTTCCCTGTTGCGTCCATATTCCTGCCACGACGCTTACGCCCGGCGGTAACGGTGATATATTGCTTCGCCCGCAACGCAGATGACCTCGCGGATGAAGGTGACATATCACAGGAGGAACGCCTGTCAGCTCTGGACATGATGGGAGAGGAGCTGGAGAAAATACAAAACAAAGAGTCTTCTGACGATCCGGTATTTATCGCACTTGCGGACGTTATAAATAAGTATGAAATCCCCATCGAACCTTTCTACGATCTTCTAAGTGCCTTCCGTCAGGATGTCACCAAGACACGCTATCGAGATTTCGGAGAGTTGATGTCTTACTGCCGCCGTTCCGCGAATCCCGTAGGCAGAATATTACTGTACCTTTATAGCGAAGCGAATGAACGCAATATCGCCTTGTCCGATGGCATATGCAGTGCCTTGCAACTGATCAATTTCCTGCAGGATATCGAACAGGACTACCGTGAAAACAATCGCATTTACCTTCCACTTGAAGAAATGCAGAAGTATCATGTCACAGAAATGCATATCCGCAACCGGCTTAGCGATTACAGTGTCAAGAGACTTCTCGATTTTCAAATCGAGCGCGCACGCAAAATGCTCAAGGCGGGTGCACCCCTTGCAACACAACTGGGTGGGCGCATCGGCTTTGAGTTGAAATTGATAATTTTTGGAGGGACTCGTATCCTCTATCGACTACACAACCAGGACGGCAGCTATTTCAGCCGACCAAGGTTGAGGACACGAGATAAAGCATGGGTACTCTGGCGAAGCCTGTTCCCAAAATAAAATAAGGTGTGTGGATGGTGCGAATCCAATCATTGCGAGCTTTCTTATCAATACCCATACTAGTATTGCTAAGCTCCAATGCCCTGGCCAATGACGGCAATGGAACAAAAAATCAGGCCTTCAGTTATTTTGGGCTTGGAGTTATGGCATCGTATTATAAGGAGACATCCACTGGCAATTCATTGCTCAACGTTCAGTCATCCAGCATACCGTCCAGCTTTGTGCAATACTCTGGCAGTTATACACCGATCGATGAGTCCTATGGATTTTATATCACCACCATGTCGCCCTTGTTCACCATTTCATCGACGGAAATTTGGAACAATACGAAAAGCTGGAATAACGTTGACTATGGTACCCTGCAAACCAACCAGACGGAGTTGGGTCTTAGCCATATCAATATAACCGGCGGCAAACTTTTGTCACCAGGCCATCAACTTCTTGCTGGCATACGCTACAGCCAGCACAATTTCACGCGTTATAACTTCCACGCAGGTAGCGGCTCCTCCAGCCTGAATACCGACCTCGTCGATTTTTACAACAGTCTGACACCGGAAGAACAAGCGATCTATGCCGCCTTTGGCGACGGTATCGCCTTTGAGATACCAGGCTGCACCAACCAGATAACGCCACCATCTGAAGGAATGGAATGCCTCAGTGTGGCGATACTGGAGCAGGTCTCGTCGTTTTCGTTTACATTAGGGTATCGTTATGACTCATTTTTCATCGATGGTTTCGATGGCAACCGTTTTATCTTCCAGTCATCGATTGCCACGCCCCTTGTTTATATCATCAACAACACCTTTCATCCTGGAAACACACTGATCGGAGCATTTGGTGGCTTCGACATAACAATCAACACTGCGACCAGCATCTTTCATCGCAGGGATATGCAACTTATGCTGGGATTGGAAACATCATACATACATAGAAGCCAGGTCAGACAGGCAGGCAACCCTCTCACATATCCATACAGCGATACCATTGCCCTCAGTCTCTACATGAATTTCTCCTGGGCATTTGACTGATACACAGGCACACGAGGTCAACTATGTGCGGTCGATTCACCTTACAGATTGATCAACAGGTCCTTGTCGATCATTTTCACCTCGATCACATCGGCGATCACTATCGCAAGCATTACAACATCGCACCGGGACAGGACATTGCCATCATACGCCGTAACGTTGTCGGCGAGCGCTATCTTCATTGTGCCCATTGGGGCCTGATCCCATCCTGGGTCCGGGAAAAATCCATTGGCAATAAACTCATCAATGCACGTGCCGAGACCATTACGGAGAAGCCTTCGTTTCGCACCGCTTTTAAGAAACGTCGCTGCATTATTCCTGCTGATGGCTTTTATGAATGGAGACAGGAGAACGGCAAGCAACCCTATCGAATCACCGATGAATCCGGGCGGCCGCTTGCCATGGCGGGACTGTGGGAACACTGGCAATCGCCCGAAGGCAAGCGTATCGAGAGCTGTACGATAATTACCACGCAGGCCAATGAGGAGATGAGCTGGTTGCATAATCGGATGCCGGTGATACTGCAGCACGATGCCTTTGAACCGTGGCTGAACAATAGTGGTACCGATATCGAATTCGCGCGCTCCCTACTCCTGCCCTATGCCGAGGCACTACGGATCTATCCCGTGTCGCGAGCGGTCAATTCACCGCGAAATGACGAACCGAATTTGATAGATGAGATAACACCGTCACCGTAACGACTCGTTCGTGTCACTCGTCTACAGGACTCAACGTAAAAAGGCCCATACATCTGTATGGGCCTTTTTCAGTTTGAGCAGTCCGGCTCTAGGCCGCGGCGATGGGAATCACCTTCTCGGCCACCTTCTGATATTCATCGATTTCGTTGAAGTTAAGATAACGATAGATATCGTCGGCCATGGGCTGTATTCCCTTCACGGCCTCCAGGTACTCCTCCATGTTGGGGATCTTGCCGAGTCTTGCGGCCACCGCCGACAATTCGGCCGAACCCAGGTAGACCCTGGCGTCCTTGCCCATGCGGTTGGGGAAGTTACGTGTTGAGGTGGAAACCACGGTGGCGCCATCGGCGACGCGGGCCTGGTTGCCCATGCAAAGCGAACACCCCGGCACCTCGGTTCTGGCACCGGCACGGCCGAAGGTATAGTAATGACCCTCCTCGGTGAGCTGATGCTCATCCATGCGAGTGGGCGGTACCACCCACAGGCGCGTGGGGACGCTTGTGACATCATCCAGGACCTTGGCCGCGGCACGATAGTGGCCAATGTTGGTCATGCACGATCCAATAAAGACCTCGTCAACATGGTCTCCGGCCACTTCGGACAGCGGCTTGATGTCGTCCGGGTCATTGGGACAGGCCAGCAATGGTTCGGTGATCTCTTTGAGATCGATTTCGATGACCTCGGCGTACTCGGCATCCTTATCCGCCTGCAGCAGTTCGGGATTGTCTATCCATTCCTGCATGGCATCGATACGACGCTGCAAGGTTCGCTTGTCTTCGTAATCGTTGGCGATCATCCACTTGAGCAAGGTGATGTTGGAGGTCAGATATTCGATAATCGGTTCCTTGTCCAACTTCACCGTGCAACCACCGGCCGAACGCTCGGCCGAGGCGTCGGACAGCTCGAAGGCCTGTTCCACCTTGAGGTGTTCCAGCCCCTCGATCTCAAGGATGCGGCCGGAGAAGACATTTTTCTTGCCCGCCTTCTCTACCGTCAGCAAGCCCTTCTGGATGGCGACGTAGGGGATGGCGTTGACCAGGTCGCGCAGGGTGATCCCTGGCTGCATCTCACCCTTGAATCGCACCAGCACAGACTCAGGCATGTCCAGCGGCATCACGCCGAGGGCGGCGGCGAAGGCCACCAGGCCGGAGCCGGCCGGGAACGAGATCCCGATGGGGAAACGGGTGTGGGAGTCGCCACCGGTACCCACGGTGTCGGGCATCAACATGCGGTTGAGCCAGGAATGGATGACGCCGTCGCCGGGGCGCAGTGAGACACCACCGCGGGTGTGCATGAAGTCAGGCAGGGAGTGCTGCAGCTTGATGTCCACCGGCTTGGGGTAGGCCGCGGTGTGGCAGAAGGACTGCATCACCAGGTCGGCGGAAAAGCCGAGGCAGGCCAGTTCCTTCAACTCGTCGCGGGTCATGGCACCGGTGGTGTCCTGGGAACCGACGGTGGTCATGCGCGGTTCGACATAGGTCCCGGGGCGCACGCCCTCGACTCCGCAGGCCTTACCCACCATCTTCTGTGCCAGGGTAAAGCCCTTGCCGGTATCGGCCGGCGCGACCGGACGGCGGAACACATCGGAGGGCTCGAGGCCGAGGGCCTCGCGAGTCTTATCGGTGAGCGAGCGACCAATAATAAGCGGTATACGGCCGCCGACGCGCATCTCGTCAATGATGGTGGAGGGCTTGAGTTCGAACTCTGAGATCACCTCACCGGACTCGTTGACGATCTTGCCCTCGTAGGGCTTGATGGTGATGACGTCGCCCATGTTGAGCCCGGAGACATCGCACTCGATGGGCAGGCAGCCTGCATCCTCGGCGGTGTTGAAGAAGATGGGCGCGATCTTGCTGCCCAGCACTACCCCACCCTGGCGCTTATTGGGTACGTAGGGGAAGTCATGGCCCATGTGCCAGAGCACTGAGTTGATGGCCGACTTGCGTGAGGAGCCGGTGCCAACCACGTCGCCAACATAGGCCAGTGGATGACCCTTATCCTTCAGTTTCTCCAGGGTCTCCAGGGCATTGTCCATGCGGTTCATGAGCATGGCCTTGGCGTGCAGGGGGATATCCGGACGGCTCCAGGCCTCTGAGGCCGGAGATAGGTCGTCGGTATTGGTCTCACCATCGGCCTTGAACACGGTCAGGGTCATGGACTCGGGCAGTGGGTCCTTGCTGGTAAACCACTTGGCCTCGGCCCAGGCATCGACCACCTGCTTGGCATGGTCATTGGACTTCGATTTTTCCACCACATCGTGATAGGCATCGAAGATGAGTAGTGTACGCGACAGGGCCTCGACGGCGATGGACGCAAGCTCCTCGTCGTCCAGCATTTCGATCAGGGGCTGGATGTTGTAACCGCCAAGCATGGTGCCAAGCAGTTTTGCCGCCAGCTTGCGATCCACCAGTGGAGAGCTCGCATCGCCCTTTACCACATCGGCGAGGAACGCGGCTTTCACATAGGCGGCCTCGTCCACACCCGGCGGCACCCGATGGGTCAGTAATTCCACCAGGGCCTCTTCTTCCCCGGCAGGGGGATTCTTGACCAGTTCAATAAGGGCTGCGGTTTGCACGGCGTCCAGGGGCAGGGGCGGCAGCCCCTCGTTGGCGCGTTCTTCCACGTGTTGTCGGTAATCTTGGAGCATGAAGTGGATTCCTTAGGTCTGCAGTTCGCGGCTCTGGAGGGTCTCCAGTCTATGCTCGCATTATACAATAGTTGGCAAGTCCTGTGCGCCGGGCTTGAAATTCGCTTTCATCGCAACCAATTCGTGAAACTGTGGTCACAAGCACACTTTATCGCTCAAGCGTCGGCAAGACCATGACGATAGTTTTAATGTAAACACCCAATTACCGTGGAGAAAGGAACATGCAATTCGAGGCAAACGCCATCATCGGCACCCACCTGGGACGTCCGATCTACAAAAGTGTCCAACGCGATGGTGTGGACTATGTGTTCGACCGCATCGCCGAGTGCGACGATGATGGCTGGTACCACCTGACCCAGTTGCAGCGCAACGAGATGCTGCTGAAAAACGGCCTGATCTACCGCCAGCCCCAGGCGGCCTGATCCCCCGGGGTGCCGGTCCTGTGCCGGCACCCGGAAACCCACACACCCCGCTTTGTGATCCCTGCCCCGGGATGGTGTATCATTTGCCCCGACTTTTGACCCGGAATTCGGAGCAGACATGGAGCTTTCCCCCCTCACCGCCATCTCCCCCGTCGACGGCCGCTATGGCGGCAAGACCGCGGAGCTTCGACCCATCTTTAGTGAGTACGGCCTGATCCGCCATCGCGTCCTGGTTGAGGTACGCTGGCTACAGATGCTCTCCGAACATCAGGACATCATCGAAGTACCCAAACTGAGCCCCTCCGCCCACAAGCTGCTCGACAATATTGTCGACAACTTTTCCGAAGAGGACGCGCAGCGGGTCAAGAATATTGAGCGCACCACCAACCACGATGTGAAGGCGGTGGAATACTTCCTCAAGGAGCGTATCGCCGGCAACGACGAATTGATTAAGGTCAGCGAGTTCATCCACTTCGCCTGCACCTCCGAGGACATCAACAATCTCTCCTACGGTCTGATGCTGCGCGAAGGGCGTAACCAGGTATTGTTGCCACTGATGGATCGCATCATCGAGTCCATTGAGGCACTGGCCCGCGAACATGCCGATCAACCCATGCTCTGCCGCACCCACGGCCAACCCGCCTCCCCTTCCACCGTCGGCAAGGAGATGGCCAATGTCGCCTACCGCCTCAAGCGCCAACGCGAGCAGGTCAAGATGGTGCCGCTACTGGGCAAGATCAACGGCGCCGTGGGCAACTACAATGCCCACCTCTCGGCCTACCCCGAGACCGACTGGGCCGCCACCGCGCAACAGTTCGTCACCTCGCTGGGGCTGGACTGGAATCCCTACACCATCCAGATCGAGCCGCACGACTATGTCGCCGAGCTGTTCGATGCCATCGCCCGATTCAATACCGTGCTGCTGGATTTTGATCGCGACATCTGGGGCTACATCGCGCTCAACTACTTTAAGCAGAAGACCGTCGCCGGCGAGGTGGGCTCCTCCACCATGCCGCACAAGGTCAACCCCATCGACTTCGAAAATTCCGAGGGCAACCTCGGCATCGCCAACGCCTTTTTTGATCACCTCGCCGCCAAGCTGCCCATCTCGCGCTGGCAGCGTGACCTTACCGACTCCACCGTGCTGCGCAACCTGGGGGTCGGCATCGGCCATTCGGTGATCGCCTACGAGGCCAGTTTGAAAGGAATCTCCAAGCTCGAGGTCAATCCTGCGGCATTGAACGCGGATCTCGACCAGAACTGGGAAGTGCTGGCCGAGCCCATCCAGACCGTGATGCGTCGCTACGGCATCGAACAGCCCTATGAAAAGCTCAAGGAGCTGACCCGTGGCCACAAGGTAGACCGCGAGGCAATGCAGGCCTTTGTCAGCAAGCTTGATATCCCCGACGAGGCCAAGCAACGTCTGATGGAGATGACTCCGGGCAACTATGTCGGCAACGCCGCCGAGCAGGCCAGGGATATCTAGTGCGTGAACTGGTCCTCGGTTCCAGCTCCCCCTTCCGCCGTCAATTGCTGGATCGGCTGGGGCTGGACTATGTCTGTGATTCACCCGACATCGATGAAAGCCGGCTAGAGGGCGAAACCCCCGAGGCGCTGGTGCAACGCCTGGCCGAGGCCAAGGCCCGGGCCGTCGCGCATCGCCATCCCGATGCCCTCATCATCGGCTCGGACCAGGTGGCGGTACTGGAGGGTGAAGTCCTGGGCAAGCCCGGCACCCACGAGAAGGCAGTCGAACAATTACACCGGGCCAGTGGTAAGGAGGTCGTATTCCAGACCGGGCTCTGTCTGTATGACGCCAGGCATGACAATGCACTCGTTGAACGAGTGCCATATACCGTTGTGTTTCGAAATATCAGTGAAGATCAGATCGAGAACTACCTGCGTCGCGAACAGCCCTATGGCTGTGCCGGCAGCTTCAAATCCGAGGGCCTGGGCATCGCCCTGTTCGAACGCATGGCTGGCGAGGACCCCAATGCCCTCATCGGCCTGCCACTGATTCGCCTCATCGACCTGCTGGAAAGGGCAGGCGTCTCAATCCTCTAAATACCGCCTAGCGTAACTGCAGGCGTTCTTCAAAACCTGCCTGCAACAGGACCCTGGCGACCGCCGTACCGAACTGCTCGGCAAATTGTTCAAAATAGCTCGGCCGAATGGTGTAATCGACAATCTTTTCCACGCCGATGACATCGCGGGCCACTTCACTGCTACTGGCCAGTTCATCCACCAGCCCCAGCTCCACGGATTTTGCGCCGGTCCAGATAAGACCACTATAGAGTTCCTTGGTGGGTTTAATACGTGACCCTCGGCCTTGTTCCACCTTGCGAATGAACTGTCCGTGGACCTGGTTGAGGATACTACGATGGTGGGCGACTTGTTCCGGTTTTTGGGGAGAGAAGGGATCCAAATAGTTCTTGCTGTCGCCCGAGGTGATCACGCGGCGTTCAATCCCCAGCTTTTCCATGGCCTCGACATAGCCAAAGGAGGCCAGCCCGGCACCGCCCGTGGTTACACCGATGGAGCCCACCAGGCTGGCGGGATTGGCATAGATCTCATCGGCCGCAGAGGCGATGTAATATCCGCCCGAGGCGGCGACGTCGGAAATCACGGCATAGATCTTTTTATCCGGATAGTCCTCGCGCAGGCGCACGATTTCGTTATACACATAGTCTGACTGCACCGGGCTGCCACCCGGGCTGTTGATGCGCAGGATCACCGCCGCAGAATGGCGGGCCTCCATAGCCGAGCGCAGGGCCGAAACGATCTTATCGGCACTGGCGGCCTCGCTGCTGGCGATGACGCCTTCAATGTCGATGAGCGCGGTATGGTCGGTTCGTACCGAATCCATTGCACCCTGGCGCTCTTCCATCGAGCCGATAAAACTGAAAACGACCAGGATGATGAGAAGGTACTTTACGGTCTGAAACAACATCCCCCAACGCCGGGCTCGACGTTGTTCCTTGATATAACCCCTGGCCAGTTCATACAAGGCCCGATCCTGATCCTGTGACATCTGCTAGTTTCCTGATTGATTAAACGGTTTCATTGATAAGCCATCGCTGCATCGCCGGGATCGAATCCACACAGGCGAGCGGTGCATGTCGCAACAGGCGTTCGACCTCGTGCACGCCGTAACTGACCGCGAGGGCATCCATTCGAGCGTGAACGGCCATCTCCATGTCGTATTCGGTATCACCTATCATGAGGGCCTCATCGGTCTCGACACCAAAGAAGTCCAGTAATTCATGCAGCATGAGTGGATTGGGCTTGGAGGCGGTCTCATCCGAGGTGCGGGTCGCATGAAAGCGTCCCTGCAGACCTGTCTCTTTGAGCACGGAATCAAGCCCCTGGCGCCCCTTGCCGGTGGCAATGGCAAGAAAATGACCGCGCTGTTCCAGCTCATCGAGCATGGCCTCAACGCCTCCGAAGAGTTCGGAGGGCGTGGCATTGGCGCTGAGGAAATGATAACGGTAGCGTTCGCTCATCTCTTGATGAACCGGTGGTCTGGACTCAGGCAACAATTGTCGGCAGGCCTCTTGCAGACCCAGTCCGATAACATTCTTCGCCGCGGCCTCATCCGGCACCGGTAACTTAAGGTCACGACACGCGGCCTGGATACAGGAGACGATACGCGCCTGCGAGTCCATTAGGGTCCCGTCCCAGTCGAAGATGATAAGTTTGTATGGCCTGGACATGTAAATGTTGTTTGCTGACTCAGCTTGCCATTCTACCAGCGCCGCAAGCGCTTTACGAAGGCGGTATGTTCTAGCTGGGTGGGAGACGGTTTAGTACCTTCTCCAGATCCACTGGAAGCGGTGCCGAGATATCGAAGCGCTCGCCCGTCCTGGGGTGTTCGAAGCCGAGTCGCTGGGCATGGAGGAAGAGCCGCTTGAGCCCCAGTTGTTTCATCTCGGCATTAAAGGCCTCGTCGCCGTACTTGTCGTCGCCGGCGATGGGCATACCGATGTGGCGGGCATGAACCCGTACCTGATGGGTGCGACCGGTGATCAGCTTCACCGAGACCAGGGTGGCATCCCGGTATACGGTATCGGCGTTGAACAGGCTCAATGCCGGCTTGCCCTCCTCGCTTACCTGCACCATGCGTTCGCCCGATTTGAGGACATTTTTCTTCAGCGGCGCATCGATCCGCTTCGCCCCGCCCTGCCACTGACCCTTGAGCAGGGCCAGGTAGCGCTTCTCCATGTTGTCACCACGTATCTGCTCGTGCAGGTTGCGAAGCGCGCTGCGGCGCTTGGCGATCATAAGGCATCCGGAGGTCTCGCGATCCAGTCGATGCACCAGTTCCAGAAAGGGTGCGTCGGGACGTAGCGCGCGCAGGGCCTCGATGACGCCGTAACTCACCCCGCTGCCGCCGTGCACCGCCATGCCCGAGGGCTTGTTGAGAATGAGCAGCACATCGTCTTCGTAGAGGATGGCCTGCTGTACGCGTTCCAGGCTCTGCTGGCCGGGCGTGGCCGGATCGCGCTCACTCAGGCGCACCGGCGGGATCCGTACCACGTCGCCCTCCTGTAGGCGATAGTTGGGCTTGATGCGGCCCTTATTGACGCGCACCTCGCCCTTGCGCAGGATGCGATAAACCAGGGTCTTGGGGGCCCCCTTGAGGACCTTGACCAGAAAATTGTCGATGCGCTGGCCCGCCTGCTCGGCCTGTATCTCAAGCATACGGACCTTGCTGCCAGTGGATGGGGATGACGTCATGGGGCGCTATGATAGCTGATGTTTGCCGCTATATGCGAAGCCTGTTATATTAGGTCATCCGTAATTGTCTCAAAAACCCGGCAGAGCCGGCGACTTGCGGTAGATATCAGTTTTTAGCGTCCAGTTCGCGAATCTTGGGCGCATGTTCCAGGGTTTCTTCGCTCGACCCATCGTGAGCGAAACGTACAAATAGGCGCTCCCGTGCCAACCTGGCATGGTGAGCTGGACCGGTACCGCCCGGAGCCGACCATCATGGCTTGCACAGAGGCGAAACAGGTATCGGTCTGTGCGCTCCCCCACCCAGATGTGTGCGGTTGAGCGCCTTAAGAGACGAGCACAATGAAGAGAATGTTGTTTAACGCAACTCAACCGGAAGAGTTGCGTGTCGCGCTGGTCGACGGCCAGCGGCTATATGATCTGGATATCGAGACCTCTGCCCGCGAGCAGAAGAAGTCCAACATCTATAAGGGCAAGATCACCCGCATCGAGCCCAGCCTTGAGGCCGCCTTCGTCGATTATGGCGCCGAGCGTCACGGCTTTCTCCCCTTGAAAGAGATCTCCCGCAGCTACTTCGATCCCAGTGTCAATCTGGGTGGCGGCCGCGTGAACATCAAGGAGGTCCTCAAGGAGGGCCAGGAAGTGGTGGTCCAGGTGGATAAGGAGGAGCGTGGCAACAAGGGCGCAGCCCTGACCACCTTCATCAGCCTGGCCGGACGCTATCTCGTCCTCATGCCCAATAATCCCCGCGCCGGAGGCGTCTCGCGCCGTATCGAGGGCGATGACCGCTCCGAGATCCGCGACGCCATGAGCCAGCTCGAGATCCCCGAGGACATGGGGATGATCGTACGCACCGCCGGCGTCGGCCGTGGCGTCGAGGAGCTGCAGTGGGATCTCGACTATCTGCTCAAGCTGTGGGACTCCATCCAGCAAGCCGCCGAGGAGCGCAAGGCCCCCTTCCTTATCTATCAGGAATCCAATGTCATTATCCGCGCCATTCGCGACTACATGGGCAATGACATCAACGAGGTACTGATCGACGAGGAGGAGATCTACCAGAAGGCACGCGAGTTCGTGCAGCAGGTGATGCCCAACAACCTGAACAAGATCAAGCTCTACCAGGACCCGGTCCCGCTGTTCACCCGCTACCAGATCGAATCCCAGATCGAGTCCGCCTTCCAGCGCGAGGTCTCCCTCCCCTCCGGCGGCTCCATCGTCATCGATCACACCGAGGCCCTGATCTCCATCGACATCAACTCGGCCCGCGCCACCAAGGGCGGCGACATCGAGGAGACCGCACTCAACACCAACGTCGAGGCGGCCGATGAGATCGCCCGCCAGCTGCGCCTGCGCGACCTGGGCGGCCTCATCGTCATCGACTTCATCGACATGAGCCCGGTGCGCAACCAGCGCGAGGTGGAAAACCGCCTGCGTGATGCCCTCAAGGTCGACCGCGCCCGCGTCCAGGTGGGCCGCATCTCGCGCTTCGGCCTGCTGGAGATGTCACGCCAGCGCCTGCGCCCCTCGCTGGGGGAATCAAGCCAGATCGTCTGCCCGCGCTGTAATGGCCAGGGCATGATTCGCGGCGTCGAATCGTTGGCCCTGTCGGTGCTGCGCATCATCGAGGAAGAGGCGATGAAGGAGAAGACAGGCCGCATACAGGCCCAACTCCCCATTGTTGTCGCCACCTTCCTGCTCAACGAAAAACGCCAGATGATCCATGCCATCGAGGCGCGCCAGGGTGTGCAGGTCATCGTCATCCCCAACCCCCACATGGAGACCCCGCATTACGAGGTGATCCGCGTGCGCGAGGATGAGATCCCGGAAAAGACCGAGGACCAGGCCAGCTATGAAATGGCCCTCAAGCAGGAAGTCGAAGTCCCGGAGATCAGCGAGCCGCAGAAGACCAGCACCGAGGCCCCCGCGGTCAAGACCGTGGTACCGCCCTCTCCCGCTTCTCGACCACAACCAAGTCAGCCCGGACTCTTTGTACGCCTGTTCCGCCTGCTGTTTGGTAGCGGCGGCACAAAAAAGAAAAAGCCCGCCCGCAGCAATGACTCCAGCCAGGCTCGCGGACGCCGCGGCGCCGGCAATCGTAGCGGCCAACGCAGTAGTAGTGGAGGCAACCGCGGCAGTCAGCGTGGCTCTCAGCAACGTCGTGGTAACGGCGCCCAGAGCCAGGGGCGCCAGCAGCAGAAGACACGCGATGATAGCCAGGGCCAGCAACAAGCGCCCAAGGGTGGCGATGGCAAGTCCCAGACACCGTCATCTCGTGACGACTCCGGCAAACCGCAACAGCGTAGCGGTAGCAGCCGTCGCGGTCGTCGCGGCGGACGTCGTCGCCGTCGCGACGACTCAGGTAATGCCAGCGACAAGTCCGCTGGAGCTCAGAACGAGACTCAACAACAGTCAGGTGGTGCCGGCAAACCCGAGTCCTCGGACAGTTCTCGCTCGCGTACCTCCGGTCAGGACAAGTCAAACGACTCTGCACCGAAGCAGGAAAATTCGTCTAATACGGATAAATCCCGTGGCGGAAATGAAACACGCCAGAATACCGCCGCTTCGGCTTCCTCCAGTCAGGAGACGAAGAAGGACGATGGTAAACTGGTGATGGTTGAAACCCAGAACAAGCCGCGTAACGATTCTGGCGAGACCCGGGCCAAATCCAACGAGGTAACCCAAAAGCCCGCTGCGCAGGCGGCCTCGCCCGCCGATGCGCCACCGCAGAAAGCTCCGGTGGCGACGGAGACCCCGAAGCCCAAGGCGCCTGAGTCTCAATCCTCTTCCTTGCAAATGGTGGAGACGCGTAAGTCAGACGACAACAAACAAGGGCCTAGTGAGTCCTGATTTGCCAGTCTGATCGCATATGAATAAGGGGAGCCATACGGCTCCCCTTTTTTGTGGGTCTCGTTTGTAAGACGGAGAGACTAGAGATGACGTTGCTGGATATCCCGGATCAGACCGTTGGCGGCATCCTCCACCAGATCGAGCACATGCATAAAACCCTGCGCGCCGCCATAGTAGGGATCGGGCACCTCGGTCTCAGCAAAGTTGTGCCCATAATCGAGGAACATCTGTAATTTCTCACGCGCGTGTGAAGGACACAGCGCAGCGAGGTTCCGATAGTTGTCATCGTCCATGGCCAGTACGTAGTCGTATTCGTCGAAGTCACCGGGCGTCACCTTGCGCGCACGTAAATGACTCAAGTCATAGCCGCGCTGCCGGGCCTCCTGCTGGGAGCGACGGTCCGGCGGTTCGCCGACGTGGTAGGCATGGGTACCGGCCGAATCCACGCTGACCTGGTGATCGATTCCGTGCTCGCTCAACAATTTTTCAAACACCCCATGCGCGGTGGGTGAACGGCAGATATTGCCCATGCAGACAAAAAGTACCTTGACTTGTTTGCTCATAGTGTCCTGTATCTGTCAGTGATAGTTTGATACAGCGTATGATATCAAACCTTATGTATGGGAGTCTGTTATGGTCTGGAAACCCCGCCTGACGGTGGCTGCGGTCGTGGAGCGTGACGCTCGGTTCCTGATGGTTGAGGAACGTATCGAGGGGCGCCTCACTCTCAACCAGCCCGCCGGTCACGTCGAGGATGGCGAGTCCATCCTCAGCGCCGTCGAGCGCGAAACATGGGAGGAGACCGCGTGGCGGTTTCGTCCCGATTCATTGATTGGGATCTATCGCTGGGTGCACCCCGGCGGCGACACCTTTCTACGTGTCGCCATCTCAGGTGGAGTCTTCGAGCATGATCCCGATCAGGCATTGGACCCCGACATAGAATCAGCGCGCTGGGTCGCTCAGGACGAGCTTCAGACCGCTTCCGACGATGTCTTTCGCAGCCCCTTGGTGATGCGTTGTATAGAGGACTACCGGCAAGGGTTCCGTTATCCCCTTGCACTTCTGCAGGACGTCGAATGAGCCCGGATTTGGTACAATACCCGGCCACGATGCTTGAGCACCCTTGATTCAATGACCCAGTCACCCGAACACATCATTGTTGGCCTCTCCGGTGGCGTGGACTCGTCCGTGACCGCCGCCCTGCTTCAGCAGCAGGGCTATCACGTCGAGGCCGTGTTCATGAAGAACTGGGAAGAGGATGACGACGATGAGTTCTGCAGTGCCGCCGAGGACCTCAAGGACGCACGCAAGGTCTGCGACCGGCTCGGCATGGAGCTTCGCGCCGTCAATTTCTCCAGCGAGTACTGGGACACGGTGTTCAGTTACTTTCTCAGCGAATACAAGGCGGGCCGAACCCCCAATCCCGATGTGCTCTGCAACAAGGAGATCAAGTTCAAGGTCTTTCTCGACTATGCACTCTCACGCGGTGCCTCGCGTATCGCCACCGGTCACTATGCCCGCATCGAACAACGTGGTGACCACTATTACCTACTCAAGGGCAAGGATCACAACAAGGACCAGTCCTATTTCCTCTATACCCTGGGCCAGGACCAGCTCTCGCGCTCGCTGTTTCCGCTGGGAGAGATGGAAAAGCCCGAGGTACGCAGGCTGGCGGCAGAGTATCAACTGGCCACCCAGGACAAGAAGGATTCCACCGGGATCTGCTTTATCGGTGAGCGCAATTTCACGGAGTTTCTGCGCCGCTATCTGCCGGCCCAGCCGGGTGAGATGCGCACCCCCGAGGGCGAGTACATCGGCCCTCACCAGGGCCTGATGTATTACACCCTGGGTCAGCGTAAGGGGCTGGGGATCGGCGGGCGCAAGGACGCCGACGAGCGCCCCTGGTTTGTCGTCGGCAAGCGCATATCGGACAATGTCCTGCTCGTCGCCCAGGGCAGCGACCATCCCCTGCTCTACAGCACCTCACTGGAGGCCTGCCAGCTTCACTGGACCCTGGACGCCCCGCCTGAACTGCCGCGACGCTGCAGTGCCAAGACCCGCTATCGACAGCCGGACAATCCATGTACCATTACCGGCATTGAAAATGGTGTCGCCTCGGTGACCTTTGACGAACCGCAGTGGGCCGTCACCCCGGGTCAGTCCGTGGTCTTTTACGATGGGGATGTGTGCCTGGGCGGCGGCATCATCGAGGCCACCGAACATTCAAAATCGCTTTAGCACCAGGGTATTGAATTGAGTTATACATTCGAAGAGCGTGTCATCGCATTGGCCGGTGTGTTCCAGGCCGCCAAGCTGGTTCAGGAGGCGGCCCGCCACGGTCATGCCGATGCCAGCGATAGCGAGATCTGCTACCGTTCCTTGCTGGTCGAGAACCCGGAATCCGTACTCGATGTCTACGGCGGCCATATCGACAACGTACGCAGCGGACTGATTACCCTGCATGAACAGCTGGGCATGCAGGAGAAAAAGGATGTCGAGGTCACTCGCTATGTCATGGGCATGCTGTTCCTCGAACGCAAACTGTCCAAATCTCCGCAGATGCAGGAATCCTTGAGTGAGGGCCTGGAGCAGGTGCGCCGTCAACTGGAGCACTACTCCATCGACCATGAGAATATCATTGCCAACCTTGCCGGCATCTATGGCGATACACTGAGTACGCTTTCGTTTCGCATCATGGTCTCGGGCGAACCCTCACAACTGGCCAACACCAATAATGCCAACCGCATCAGGGCACTGCTTCTGGGCGGGATCCGATCCGCTGTCCTGTGGTATCAAACCGGTGGACGTCGATGGCAGCTCCTGTTCAGTCGCGGCAAGATCATCGATACTTGTCTCGAATTGCTCAAGGAACACGACCAATAGGAACAACTCGCACAAACTCAAAAGGGCGCTGTAAGCGCCCTTTTAGCAACCTGATTTTCATGCGTGATCAACGCGACCATTTAACTCTCAGAATGTTGCTTTCCTCCTCATAGTGGAAATCAAGATCACCCTCATACGCTTTTTCCAGAGCGACACCGATATCGCGCGGCAAATGCATATCCGTGGTGGTGATTTCGACACCCCCATCGGTCTCAACAATATCTATAAGTCGGTTTAAGGGATGACCCGACTTCTCACGGTCTTCCTGATTGTGTACCAAGCCCATGATTTCATCCTTGTGCTGGGTAAAAAAATCACCACTTATGCTGACATAGCCGGCTGGAACCCTGTCTTCGATACGCCGACATGCCGGACAGGTATGTTCCTCCGCCCCGGCAGGGCGTTCGAGCCATTGCCAACGACCTTTTTGAAAGACAGCCCCGCAGCTTGGACATACCGTTGGTTCAGATAATTTCTCTCTGCTCTTATAGGTATCGTGTTCTCTCTCCTGAACGAGACGGTCCAGACGTGCACCCACAGTAGTCATAATCTGTATCCTCGTTTTAATACTCCATGTCTTTAGATTAGAGCAGCAGTTCTCAATTTATATTGACCTGGGTCAGATCACCTCGTTTTACTGACGACCAGCAGGCGCATCAGCGAGGCACCCCATTGATACAGGCTTAATCCCAGCAGGATCAAGGACGTGCCCCACCAAATCCTGGCAGTCAAGATTTCACTATTCAACCACCCACCGAGCAGTAATGCTGTGACAGGAGTCAGCAGGGTAATCAGTGCAATGCGAGAGGCCATCACATGCTGCAAGACATAATAATAGAGCATAAATCCTACAACTGATCCCATGATGCCGAGATATAGGATGCTGTAGAGGCTATGTGCCTGAATTTGTTGCGGCCAATCCTGGCCGAATAACGCCCAGCTTATCCAGAAAAATGGGACGATAATCAACAGGATTCCTGTAGTCTGAGTGAGCGCAGGAATACTACGTTGTTGGTCCATGCGCTTGACCAGAACCGTGCTGAGAGAGTGTAGGAAGGCCGCCAATAAGACCAATCCAACTCCAAACTTGGCCATGTCACCGGGCTGTGACCCGGCTTGAGCAAATATGACCCATAGACCGGCAATGGCAAGCAGCATCCCAGCCAGGTGATGCAGCGACAGGGATTCTTCCTTGAGCCAGAGATGAGCAATCAATGAAGTCATGACCGGGGTGGTTCCGAACAACACCGAGATCCAACCCGAGGGGATATAGACCGCTCCCCAATAAACCGAAAGCATAGCGCCATAGGCGGCAATGGCTCCCGCCAGGTACAATTGAATGGCCTTGCGATCCAGGGGCAAGCGGCGTTTCAGAACAAGCAGCAAACAAAGGCATATGAGGGCGCCAATGCTCATCCGGCTGGCGACGCCAAATAAAAATCCGACGCCTTCTCCACTCCACTTGATGGCCAGGGGTGTCGTACTCCAAATGATGATGACGCCAATATAGGCTGCCGCAACCATATTCATTCAACCAAACGAGCAACGGGCCAGCGATGTATCATCGTGGCCCGTTGCTTTGTTTTGTCCCCTGATTGAACGGGATGCAGACAAATGTTAACCGAAATACTCAGGCTCATTGCCCGCCTTCCATTTGATGTTGCAGCCGAGACTGGGGATTTGATCCGCCGGTAGGGGCGCTCCGTCAAGTAAGGCATCTGAGGCTCGTCGCAGGTCTTCACCGGTGACCGGGATATCATTGCCGGGACGGGCAGCGTCATACTGACCGCGATAAACAAGCTTGAGACTGTCATCAAACAGGTATAGATCAGGCGTACAGGCAGCCTGGTAGGCCTTGGCAACCTCCTGCGTGGCATCATAGAGGTAGGGGAAAGTGAATTCCTTATCTTGCGCAAGTTGTGCCATCTTTTCCGGACTGTCATCGGGATAATTCGAGACATCATTGGCGCTGATGGCGACCACGTTCAGTCCCCGGGACTGATACTCGGCCGCAAACTCAACAAAACTATCCAGAATGTGAAGGACAAAGGGGCAATGGTTGCATATGAAGATTACCAGTGTCCCCTTCTCCCCTTTCAATTGAGTCAGACTGCGTGTCTCACCGCCCAAAGGTTCCGGGAGAGTAAAGTCAGGCGCAGTCACGCCCAGATCGAGCATGGTAGAGGGTGTTCGTGCCATAGTTAGTTCCGCCTTCGCTATGTATTGGTGGCTTCGCGATCGGCCTGGATTTCCATGGAATCAATTAATTGACCCAACTTGTCCGCGTCTTGCGACATTTGCGCATAGGCGGCCTCGGCCGACTCGAGGTTGCCGGCGTGTCGGGCACTGACCACCTGGGCGATTTGATCGTGCATATCGGCATGAACCTGGTTCAATTCATCAATACCCTGGTAGTGCGCGCAGCGTTGCTGACCTTCGTTGGCCAACCAGACCCCCAATGCGCAATTATGGACGTCCAGTAATTGATCCTCCTGGACATCGTATTTGCCCTCCATGAAGTCGCGAAGACGAGGCTTCCAGGCCAGGTGACCGGCCTTGTAGGAGGAAAGATCGAGAACGCTTTCCCCGGCCTTAAATTCCGCGGTAATCAGGCGCAGCCCTTCCACCTGGCGTACGGTCTTCTCACTGGCAACCGCTGTCTGCATGGCACCGTCGGAGGTCTGCTGTGCCATCTCGCTGATGTGGGCCAGGTTTCGGTTCATCTCTTCGGCAGTCGCGTTCTGTTGTCCAGCGGCTGAGGCGATCTGGGTATTCATATCGGCAATAGTGCTCACGGCAGAGATAATGGACTGGAGTGACTCACCGGCCTTGGCCTGGCTCTTCTACACATCTGACGCTGCCGACGA
>JABURT010000211.1 GCA_014762495.1 Gammaproteobacteria bacterium
CCTGTAGAACACCCGCTTACCGGAATCTAGGCCAGAACCGTTCATATGATCACCACCGTTATCCACGCCTCACAACTCAGCCCTCAACAAATCCACGAAATACAGCAGGTTATCCCCGGCGATCCCATTGCCCATGCCGGGCACTATCGTATCCTTCATCCGCAGGCAGTGGATTACGAACACATGGCCGAATTGCGCCAGCGCGTGCAACTGGATATCAACTCTTTGCCCGAGGGCTTTGAGGCGGAAAAGGTCGCTCTGGTGATCAGCGATATGGATTCGACCTTCATCGGTATCGAGTGTATCGACGAAATTGCCGATTTTGCCGGCATCAAGCCCAGAGTCGCCGAAATCACCGAGGCGGCCATGCGCGGCGAACTCGATTTTGAGCAATCCCTGACCCAACGCGTGTCATTGCTTGAGGGCCTGACCGGCGACGCCCTGCAACGGGTCTATGAGGAACGCCTCACGCTCAATCCCGGGGCCGAGAACCTGCTGCAGGGCTTGCGTGGACGCTCCATCCCCTTCGCCCTCGTCTCCGGCGGTTTCACCTTTTTTACCGATCGACTCAAGCAGCGTTATAAGCTCGACTTCACGCGTTCCAATACCCTGGAGATGGAGGGCGACACGCTGACCGGTCGAGTCATGGGCAATATCGTGGGGGCCGAGGCTAAACGCGAGTTTCTGTTCGAATTGTGCCGGCAACTCAAGATCAGCCCCGAACAGGTGATTGCCATGGGCGATGGTGCCAACGACCTGTTGATGATGAAAGAGTCGGGTTTGAGCGTCGCCTATCATGCCAAGCCACGTGTGCAGGCCGAGGCCTCCTGTGTCCTTGAACACGGTGGACTGGACCGGGTGCTAGACCTGATCGCCTAGGACAGATTCATTCACCCAGGAGCAGTTGCCCGTCCTCGATGCGGTATTGCGGGACCGACAGGTTGCGCAGGGCGTGTTGCTCGCGATACACCCTTCCAGCCAAGTCATACCAGGAACCTCGGCAGCGATCCCGGAACCCGCCCAGCCAGGGGGCGGGGGCCTTGGACTGCTCATGGGTAGCCACGTATTCGAGTTCGCAATTCAGATCGGTGCCGTAATCCAGCGCGATAAAATACTCTCGACTGAGGGAACGCCACGGTGTCTCGGCAAACTCCGGTTGCGTGGCATGGCGCGAATTGGGATCGAGCAGGTGATCATCGATCTTTGTCAGATCCACATCGGACGTTTCCCGTCTCAACAGCAGTACCCTTCGCTTGCCCCACTCCAGCTTGACCATTTCCCCTGTGCGCAATGAGGTCAGGTCATAGCGCATTAAACCTGCGTTGTCGCGGGTGGCGGGGATCGAACGTAGCAGGGTGATGCCAAGGGCGAGCACCAGTCCCAGAAACATCAGTTTGACGGTGACTCTCAGATAGAGTCGCTTGCGTTGGTGCTTCATTAGGACAGTCTGTTGAGGATCTCACGGACCAGGGCCGGTCCACGGTAGATAAAGCCGGTATAGATCTGGACCAACGAGGCACCGGCGTCGAGTTTTTCCCTCGCATCCCCGGCATTGAAGATTCCACCCACGCCAATGATGGGGATCTCGTCCAGCTGGGCCTTGAGTTGACGAATGATTTCTGTCGACATATCGCGTACCGGTTGTCCACTCAAGCCACCGGCCTCCTCGGCGTGGGGCAATCCCTGTACCGATTCGCGGCTGATGGTGGTGTTGGTGGCGATGACCGCGTCCATACCACTGGTGCGAACCGCCGTGGCGATGGCCTCGACCTGTTCGCCTTCCAGGTCCGGGGCGATCTTGATGGCAATGGGGACGTAGCGTTGATACTGCCGCTTCAGTTGCTCGCGTTCAGCAGCCAGTTCCCGCATGAGTTGCGCCAGCTCCTCGCCCTGTTGCAACTGACGCAGATTGGCGGTGTTGGGAGAGGAGATATTCACCGTGATGTAGTCGGCATGGGCGTAGACCTTGCGCAGACAAATCAGGTAGTCCTCCGCCGCGCGTTCAATAGGCGTATCGAAGTTCTTACCGATGTTGATCCCAAGCACCCCACGATAACGGCGACGCTGGACCTGCTTCACCAGGTGATCTACACCCTTGTTGTTAAAGCCCATACGATTAATGATGGCACCGGCCGCCGGCAATCGAAACAGCCGCGGCCTGGCATTGCCGGGCTGTGGTCGTGGGGTGACGGTGCCAATTTCAATAAAGCCGAAGCCCAGTGCCCCCAGGGCATCGATATAATCACCGTTCTTGTCCAGCCCGGCGGCCAGTCCGAGGGCGTTGGGAAAGTGAACCCCCATAAGCTCCAGCGGGCGTCCGGCGGGCGCTGCCGGTAGCAGGCGTAAGAGCGAGAGCCGGTGCAGTAGCTTAAGTAGACGCAGGACCAGTGTATGCGAGCGTTCGGCATCGAGGCGAAACAACAGGCTACGAATGAGTAAGTAGGGCGACATGACGGAGGAACTTCTCGCAGGTTGTGAATCCAAAAGGGCTAGAGTGGCGTATTTTATAGCTAGAGAGCCGCGAAAGCTAAGCCAAAGGAAATCATCATGTTAATCAAGAAGCCCTCGGACATCTCCCCCTCCGAAATTACGCCCCGGGAAACCTACCGTGATCGCCGACGCTTCATGCAACAGATGGCCGGCCTGGGTCTGGGTGGGGTGTTGATGGGCGCGACCGGTACCGCAGTCGCCGGCTATGGCGGGAAACCGCTCAATTTTACGCCGTCGACAAAATACCGGGTCGATGAAAAGCCGACCCCCTACGAGGACGTCACCACCTACAACAATTTCTACGAATTTGGCACCGACAAGGCCTCACCCGCCCGTCGTGCACACACCCTGGAACCCAGGCCCTGGAGTGTGGTGGTGGAGGGGGCCTGTGCCAAGCCGGGCCGCTACGACCTGGAAGAGATTCTCAAACCACACCCGCTTGAAGAGCGTATCTACCGCTTTCGCTGTGTCGAGGGCTGGTCCATGGTGATCCCCTGGGTGGGCTTTCCCCTCGGCGATATGCTAAAGCGCTTCGAGCCTACCGCGGCGGCCAAATACGTGGTCTTCGAAACCCTCTACGATCCCGAGCAGTTCCCCAACCAGCGCGGCCGTGTGCTGGACTGGCCCTATCTTGAGGGCCTGCGCATGGATGAGGCCATGCACCCCCTGAGCTTGATGGTGGTGGGCCTGTATGGCGAGGTGCTGCCCAACCAGAATGGCGCCCCCATGCGCCTGATGGTGCCGTGGAAGTACGGCTTCAAGAGCATCAAGTCCATTGCCAAGATCCGCTTCGTCGAGGAGATGCCTACCTCGACCTGGATGCGTGCCAATTCGCGTGAATACGGTTTCTATTCCAACGTCAATCCGAGGGTTGACCACCCGCGCTGGAGCCAGCAAAGTGAACGCCGCATCGGCGAATGGGGTCGACGCAAGACCCTGATGTTCAATGGCTACGGCGATGAGGTCGCGCATCTCTACTCGGGTATGGACCTGCGCAAGTTCTTCTAGCTCGCGGTCGATATTGTCCAGGTCGTCCCCCCGTCTCGGGCGGGGGTTGGTCCTCTCCATAGGAAAAATGCAGTCTTCCCATGAATCCACGTGGTGTACGCTATCTCAAACTCATCCTGTTCGTCCTTTCCCTGACCCCCGCACTGTTGTTGCTTGAGGGGGCGCTCAGTGATGCCCTCGGCACCAACCCGGTGGAGACCCTGGTGCGGGATACCGGCCAGTGGACTCTGCGTTTCCTGCTCATCACACTGCTGATATCGCCCCTGCGCCAGCTGACGGGCCAGTCCCAGTTGCTGCGTCTGCGACGTATGCTGGGGCTGTTTGCCTTTTTCTATGCCTTATTGCACCTGTCGCTCTATATCGGTCTGGATAAGTTTTTGTACTGGGACGAGATTCTGAACGATATCCTCGATCGCCCCTTTATCACTATCGGCATGCTGGCCTTTGTCTTGCTGGTGCCACTGGCCATCACCTCAACCGATGCCATGATGCGTCGCCTGGGGCGAAACTGGGTCAAATTGCACAAGCTCGTTTATGTGATCGCCGTCGCCGGTGTCGTGCACTTCTATATGTTGGTAAAGGCCGACGTCACCGAGCCGGTCATATATGGGCTAATCCTGGCGGTGTTACTGATGTTCAGGCTGCCCGCGATCAAGCGCTGGCGGCCGTTTCGAGCCTAGGGCGATAAATTGCAAAATACAGTTTGAGCAGGCTGCAAATCGCAACAAAAAGTGGAAATAATCGGCGGTCTGCATAGAATTTGGCTAAAACGCCACATTCTGACAATGTAACACTTGTTTCAAAAGTCGGCGGGCTGGTAGAGTAGCCGATAGTCCGGGAGAAGGGTCTTTGTCGGAATAAGAAACTCACTGGGTGCCTATGCCGCCTAGTCTCCCAATAATACAAGTAAAATCCTGAGGAGAGGTCAACGATGTCAATCAGTCGTCGCCAGTTTATTCAGCTTATGGGGATTGCAGGTGCCGCCGGCATGCTGCCCGGTTGCGGTGGGGGCAAGCAGGCCGCCAAAAAACCGTCCGATCTGTATGAAATCCCCAAGACCGGTAATGTCACTTTCATGCACATTACCGATACCCATGCGCAGTTGAACCCTGTGTATTTCCGTGAGCCCAATGTCAACCTGGGCCTGGGCGATGCCTATGGCCGCCCGCCCCACATCGTCGGTGACAAGCTGCTGGACTACTACGGTATTCCCAAGGGCAGCATCGAGGCCCATGCCTTTACCTATCTCAACTTCGTTGAAGCCGCGGAAAAATACGGCAAGGTCGGCGGTTTTTCTCATTTGCAGACCTTCATCAAGCAGATGCGCGCCAGCCACGGCGACAACAACACCCTGCTGGTGGACGGCGGCGATACCTGGCAGGGTTCCGCCACGGCCTACTATACCCGCGGCCAGGACATGGTCGGTGCCACCAACCTGCTCGGCGTCGATGTCATGACCGGTCACTGGGAGTACACTTATCTTGATCATGAAGTCATCAAGAACGTCAAAGACTTCAAGGGTGACTTCGTGGCTCAGAACGTCTTCGTCAAGGACGTTGCTTCCTTCGATTACAAATTCGAAGACTTTGTTGGCTATAACCCCGACTCTCTGCGCGCCTTCAAGCCTTATACCATTAAGGAAATGGGTGATGGCATCCGCGTGGCGGTCATCGGACAGGCCTTCCCTTATACACCTATCGCGAACCCCTCGCGCTTCATTCCCGACTGGACCTTCGGTATTAACGACGAAGCCATGCAGAGCGTTGTAGACGAGGTACGTGAGAACGAGAAGCCCGACGTGGTCGTGGTCATCTCGCATAACGGTATGGACGTTGACCTGAAGATGGCCTCTCGCGTGAGCGGCATCGACTGCATCTTCGGTGGCCACACCCACGACGGTATGCCCGCACCCAGCATCGTTAAGAACAAGGGCGGTGAGACCCTGGTCACCAACGCCGGTTCCAACGGAAAATTCGTTGGCGTGATGCAGTTCGACGTTCGCGGTGGCAAGGTTCGCGGCTATGATTACCGCCTGGTACCGATCTTCTCCAACTACATTGAGCCCGACAAGGAGATGGCCGAGTACATCGAAGGGGTTCGCAAGCCCTACATCGACGAGTTGACCGAAGAACTGGCCGTGGCCGAGGAACTGCTCTATCGCCGCGGTAATTTCAACGGTACCTTCGACCAGGTTATCTGTGATGCACAGCGTGAAGTGGGTGATGCCCAGATTTCACTCTCGCCCGGTTTCCGCTGGGGTACCTCTGTTCTGCCCGGTCAGAGCATCACCATGGACCACGTCATGGACCAGACCTGTACCACCTATCCCGAGACCTATGTCCGTGAGATGAGCGGTGCCGATATTAAGCTAATCCTGGAAGACGTTGCCGATAACCTCTTCAATGAAGACCCCTACTATCAGCAGGGTGGTGACATGGTGCGTGTCGGTGGCATGGACTATACCATCGACCCGACTGCTGGCTTTAACAAGCGTATCAGCGACATGACCCTGGACAATGGCACCAAGATCGAGGCCAACAAGAAGTACAAGGTCGCCGGCTGGGCTACCGTAGGTTCCAAGGCACCGGGTCGTCCCATCTGGGAGATCGTAGCCGACTACCTGCGTGTGCAGAAGACCGTCAAGATCGACAAGCTCAACACGCCTGTCATCAAGAATGTCGAAGGTAACCCCGGCATCGACGATTACGTCAAGGGCTAGTCCTCGACTCCAGCTAAAGAAAAAGGCGGTCATTGACCGCCTTTTTTAATGCCGGTCATTTTTTACCGACGTTTTGGAGGTTTTCGCTTTAGCTGGTGATGTGGTCCGCGATCAGGGCCTTCATGTCGTCCGATAGACCGCTCTGTTTGGCCTTTTCGCGACGGGCCTCCAGGTCCTGTTCACTCTCCTGGATGATGCGCATGGTGGCGCGGCGCAATACCTCGGCTATGGAGGCGGCGGGGGCTGAACTCTTGCTGCTGGCGAACAGCTCCTTGAGGATGGCATCGGTCTGCTGGCGTAGCACGGGATCGGGTTCCAGGGGCTTGGATGAGGGCTTGCTGACAGAGAGGGTCTTGACCACGGCCTCGATCTTGGCCGGGGGAATGTCCGGCTTCTGAGTCTTGTTCACGTGAGGTTCATTTTGTTCCGGGTGGCTGTCTCGGTAGGCATGGCGGGCGGTGGTGATCTCGAGGCGCTGATAGCCCATCGCCTTGAGGGCCTTGAGGTGGCGCGCATTGAGGCGGACACCCGCTCGCAGCAGGATGCGACGGTCCTGGCTGAGTATATCGCCGGCGAGGACCATGTTGGGTCGGACATCGTTGATATCGAGAAAGGCCATCTGCCACACCTCCTGGCTGATTTTTAACCAGTCTAGCACAGTTTTTTGAGATTACTAGAGATATTTGTCTTATCTCGTTGTTTTGAATGATGATTATATATTCAACTGGATGGTAAAGCGGGCCCACCCAGGAGGTGGGCCACGACTGGATCAGGCATCGATACGCTTGTACTTGATGCGGTGGGGTTGGTCCGCCTCATCGCCGAGACGACGCTTGCGGTCGGCCTCGTAGTCGGCGTAATTACCCTCAAACCATTCCACGTGGGAGTCGCCTTCGAAGGCTAGGATGTGGGTGGCGATGCGGTCGAGAAACCAGCGGTCATGCGAGATGACCACGGCACAGCCGGGGAACTCCAGCAAGGCCTCTTCGAGGGCGCGCAGGGTCTCTACGTCGAGGTCGTTGGTGGGTTCGTCCAGCAGCAGGACATTGCCGCCGCTCTTGAGCAGTTTGGCCAGGTGTACGCGATTGCGTTCCCCGCCGGAGAGATTACCCACCTTTTTCTGCTGGTCCGAGCCCTTGAAATTGAAGCGTCCGACGTAGGCGCGGGAGCCGACCTCGAATTCCCCAACCTGCATGATGTCGTGGCCGTCTGAGATCTCTTCCCACACGGTCTTGTCGCCTTCCAGGGCGTCACGGCTCTGGTCGACGTAGGCCAGTTCCACGGTCTCGCCCAGGCGTAATTCACCGGAATCGGGCTGTTCCTGTCCCACCAGCATGCGGAAGAAGGTGGTCTTACCCGCCCCATTGGGGCCAATGACGCCGACAATACCGCCGGGGGGCAATTTAAAGCTCAGATCGTCGATCAGCAGTCGATCACCAAAGCCCTTTTTCAGATCATTGGCCTCGATCACCAGATTTCCCAGGCGTGGTCCCGGCGGTATGAACAACTCATTGGTTTCGTTACGTTTCTGGTATTCCTTCGAGGCCATCTCTTCGTAGCGTGCCATACGGGCCTTGCTCTTGGCCTGGCGCCCCTTGGCGTTGGAGCGTACCCACTCCAGTTCCTCTTTCATGGCCTTGGCACGGGCGGCCTCCTGTTTCTCTTCCATCTCCAGGCGCTTCTCCTTTTGCTCCAGCCAGGAGGAGTAATTGCCCTCCCAGGGGATGCCCGTGCCGCGGTCCAGTTCCAGGATCCAACCGGCGACGTTGTCGAGGAAGTAACGGTCATGCGTGACGGCGACCACAGTACCGGGGTAGTCGTGCAGAAAGCGTTCCAACCAGGCCACCGACTCGGCGTCCAGGTGGTTGGTGGGTTCGTCCAGCAGCAGCATATCGGGTTTGGAGAGCAACAGCTTGCACAGCGCAACACGGCGCCTTTCCCCCCCCGAGAGTTTGGTCACATCGGCGTCCCAGGCGGGCAGGCGCAGGGCCTCGGCGGCAACCTCGAGGGTTCGCTCGATATTGTGTCCGTCTGAAGCCTGCAACAGGTTTTCCAGCTTGGCCTGTTCCGCGGCGAGGGCATCGAAATCGGCATCCGGCTCGGCATAGGCGGCATAGACCTCTTCAAGACGCTTCTGCGCATCCACAATCTCGCTGAGCCCCTCTTCGACATTGCCGCGAACATCCTTCTCCGGATTGAGATCGGGTTCCTGCGGCAGGTAGCCGATATTGATACCCGGCTGAGGGCGGGCCTCGCCCTCGATCTCGGTATCGACACCGGCCATGATGCGCAGCAGGGTAGATTTACCGGCACCGTTCAGGCCCAGTACACCAATCTTGGCACCAGGAAAAAATGAGAGGGAGATGTCTTTGAGAATGTGTTTCTTGGGCGGGACAATCTTGCCCACTTTGTTCATTGTGTAGATGTATTGTGCCATATGCCTTTATATGCGATTGCTGATCGAATTGAATAAGTTGCGCATATTATCGCCAAAAATAGCGAAACTGGATAGGTCCCATGAAGCGAAATTCAAGATTGATGCGCTTAAACATCGAGACGCACGACAGGTCGGCATCGTGACCGAATATCAGGATTTGAGGGCGTCGATGAGTGCGCCGAGCTTGATGGGCTTGGTCAGGTAGTCCTGCAGGCCTGCATCCAACCCCTTTTGTATCTCGAGTGGCATGGCATCGGCTGAAATGGCGATGACGGGTATGTCACGGGTACGCTCGTCCTCTTTGAACTGTTTCAACACTTCAAAGCCATTGATATCGGGCAGGTTAATATCCAGCAGGATTTTATCGGGACGGTAATCCTGTGCCAGTTGAATACCATGGGTCCCATTGGTGGCCGAGATGAGTGTCAACTCGGGGAATTTTGAGAAGATCGCCTCGACCACGCGCAGATTGGCTAGGTTGTCTTCGATATAGAGTACGCGCATTCCCTTGGCCTTTGCTACTTCTGGGGTGACGCCAAGGCTGTCGGGAAGTTCGTCCACTGGTGCTAATGGCAATTCAAACCAGAAAGTCGAACCCTTATCGGGTATTGACTCGACGCCTATTCGGCCCGCCATGAGCTCTATCAGTTGTTTGCATAATGCCAGTCCGATGCCCGTACCATCAATGCCCTCATGTTCAACGCCCAAACGCTCGAATGGCACAAATAGGTGTTGGATGTTTTCCGGATCGATACCCTTGCCCGTGTCGGTAACGCAAATCCTCAAAAATTCAGTGTCCTGTTGTTTACATTCGATATAAATCGAACCTGATTCACGGTTGTACTTAATTGCATTATTCAACAGGTTCAGCAGAATTTGTTTGACTCGTGTACTGTCGGCGATAATACATGCCTGCGTATCGCAATCGTTTATGATTTGTATGTCATATTCCATTGAGCTCGGCTTTACGATGCGTACAGACTCATTGATTATCTGATTAATATACAGGGGACGCACGGAGAGTGTGAGTCGTCCAGATTCTATGCGACTGAGATCCAGAAGGTCTTCAATAAGGCTTAACAGGTGATCGCCAGCCTTTAAAATTTCAGTGACATAATTTTTCTGATTTTCATCCTTGATATCAAACTGCATGACCTGTCCGAATCCGAGAATGGCATTCAGTGGGGTACGTAACTCGTGGCTCATTCGTGACAGGAATAATGATTTTGCCAGGTTGGCGTTTTCTGCCTCTTCCTTCGCTGCGATTAATCCCTGCTCAGCTTGTTTACGTGCCGTGATATCCTGGATAGTACCAGAGACAGCGATTGGCTGGTCATGCTTGTCATACTGAGCCTTTCCCTCGGAGTGTACCCATTTTTCGATGTTATCGGCTGACCTGATACGATGGTCAAGAGCGTATAACACGCCTGTATCAAGACTTTTTTGGATGGATTCCTTGACGATCGCTATATCATCGGGATGTACATGCTCTATAAACAAATCGTAGGATGCAGTCACACTTCTTGGCTCATATCCCAGTAGTCGATAGACTTCGTTGGACCATAGCACTTCACTGGTCATGATGTCCCAGTGCCAGTTGCCAAGGTGTGCGATTTGTTGTGCTTCCTCGAGTTGTTCCGTGCGTTCGTTTACCGCTTCTTCAAGTGATTCATTAAAATCACGCAGGTCCTGTTCCGCTTTTCGGCGGCGCGAGATATCCTGGCGTATGCGCTCGACCATGTCATTAAAGCTATCACCGAGTGTTGTGAGTTCGTCATTGCCTTTTAAATCGACGTTAACATTAAGATTACCCGCGGCAAGCTCTTCGGCAGCGGACGTGAGGTGGCTCAATCGCCGGGATAGTAGAAGGTGAAGCAGTAAGGCAACTATTGCTGCTACGCCAAGCATAATGGCGGACAAAATAAGAGAGCGAGAAATGGCCTCATTTCGTTCCGCTGCGAACTCATTTTCAATGCTCACTTCCGCATAGAGCGTTCCCATGTTCTTCCTGGGCACACCCTGTTCGTTTTCAAGTTGAAGGATTACTGGATATGTTCCGGTCAACATCATTGGATTGCTGTCGCTAAATCCCACTGATGCGCGGTTGTGTTCACGCACACTATGGGCAAGTTGATTGCTGTAATTTGAAATGCTCTCCGCCTTGCTGTTCTCCCATATATAGTGGTTAGAGAGGATAACGATGTCATTGTCATTGGTAAGCAGAAGAGTCTGAATAGACGGGTCCATGGCTGTGACCGAGAGATTCAGGCGCGCATCGACAAGACCGCCTTCGGTGATGAGGTTGTAGAGGATGTTTTGCAACCTGGTAATGTCAAGCTGGAGTCGTTCTGTTGCCTGTTTTCTTATTTCATTATGGGCCTGACTCACAGATACATTGAACTGAATAATGCCGCTTAGTAGCGAGGAAACTAATAGTAGCGCAGGTATGAGAGCAGAAAACCTGTACTTTAACCTTCGTGGCATTCGGCGAAACTCATATCCAATGTTGATGAAATATCGACATGGCGCATTAGCTGCTTTTCATGGACCATAATATCATTTAGCTTTTTCGCAGGCTCGAGAATTCCAGGCGAAGTCGTGCCTAGCATGTTAATGTTTTCTTTCCGGCTTGGCAGTTTGATGCCATCCAGCATCTCGATAAAATCCTGTGGTGTTACTCCAAGGCGCTTACTGATCGCGTCGGCGGCCTGTTCGGGGTTCTGTTGCATATAGTCAAGGGTCCGGTACCACTGATTGACCACATGACAGATCTCATCTCGACGACGTTGATAAACGTCTTCGTGTACGACCAGCAAATCAAAGATTTCATTCGGTATGTCGCTACTGTCGAATATGACATGAGCGCCTTTTTCCAAAAGCTTTGTCTTGACCGGTTCAAATGTGATGACGACATCGGCCTTGCCTTTTTCATAGAAGGCGAGTTGCTTGGACTCCGGCATGGGAAAGACCTCGACATCACTGCGTTCCAGACCTGCACTGTCCAGCAGGCGACTTAGCATGTATATACCAAGTGGAATATTAACGATTGAGATCCTCTTTCCCTTGATATCTTGAACATCTTTTATCCCCGGTTTCGCAAGAACCGCATCACCACCATTTGAGATATCCAGAATAAGCAGGATTCGCATGGCGGTCCCGTCGTGGATCAGTTCCAGGGTTTCATCCAGTGTCAGGGTGGCCAGGTCCGTGGAGTTATTTCGGAATGATTCCATGGTGATGTCGGAGGAGGGAAGTTCGAATAACCTGACGCGATCCTCTCCCAGATAACCCAGATCACGGGCCAGGTATAAAGGCTCATAGCCAGGCCAGGGACTGCTGGCTAGTCGCAGAGGATCTCTTGGCGTTTCGCTGCAGGCAGTAAGTAGAAGGGATGCGATCAGTACCAGTGTTCCGGTGAGTGACAATTTGCTGATGTTTAGAGTCACATGCTCGTCCTAATTTATGATACTTAACTCTATGAATATAATTGCAGTTCGCACACAAGGGAATATTTAATCCCGAAAACTCGTCAATTACTGCTTACTTTACTGTCTGCTGAGGAATTTTTACGAAAATATTACTTAATTACCCCGTACAGAAGTCAGGATTGTGGTTGATCAACTGGGAAACGTCGACGTGCTCAAACTGTTTCCGCTCACGGCCTGATTTGCGCAGCTTTCACTCCCTCGTATTGTTTGAAGTTCTGTCACAGAAGAGCGTTAAGTGTAGTTGCCGCTACGCATAACCCGTTTCGTATTTTCGACGAGATTATGCAATGGGGCTTTTGCGCTGTTTCCACTGCACAGAGAGTATATGGGGCGATTTTTGTGAAATTTGGTGAAAATAAGTTAAAAGCCGATAGATCGGTTCAACAGTATATGAATCAAGCACTAAGCCACGAATATGGGGCGTATTCCAGAAGTGCCGACTTGATTTTTTTCTCCAGATTTGAATAATGGTAAGACTTTACAGGAACTTGCTTACCACGGAATGGCTTTTGCATCAGCATCAATCGCTGGTGATACGTAGATATACGTACATCTACAAGCAATTATCTTAACGTAACAGGTAATTGCTTCTATGCGGTGGCCCGAATGCCGCATCAAACGTGCTGTCAGTAGCATGTCATTTACATATGAATATTATTGCGTGCAACAACCCCCTGCGCGGATATTCGTATGACAATCTTTTAAAATATTAAATCGAGACAGATGTCTCCAAGGAATTCTCATGGCCGAGGTAACAACTCAATCTTTTGGAAAGAACCCAACCGAGGTACGAGACACCGATCACTACCAAGATGAATACATCAAGGGCTTCGTTGGGAAGTGGGATGAACTCATTGACTGGGAGCAGCGCTGGAAAAGCGAAGGTGATTTCTTTGTTGAACAACTCAAGTCCCGTGGTGTCGAGCGAGTGCTGGATGTCGCGACAGGAACAGGTTTTCACTCGGTTCGCCTGCTCGAAGCCGGCTTTGATGTGGTCAGTGCCGACGGCAGCCCCGAAATGCTGGCACGTGCCTTTGAAAACGGAAAAAGACACGGACATATCCTGCGCACCGTACAGGCAGATTGGCGCTGGTTGAATCGCAACATTCATGAGCAGTTCGATGCTGTCATGTGTCTGGGTAATTCTTTTACTCACCTGTTCAAGGAACACGACCGCCGCAAGACGCTCGCCGAATTCTATGCCACGCTTAATCATGATGGTGTGCTGATTCTGGACCAGCGTAACTATGACAACATTCTGGATAACGGTTTCTCCACCAAGCATAAGTACTACTACTGTGGTGAAAACGTTGTAGCTGAGCCCGATCATGTTGATGATGGTCTGGCCCGATTCAAGTACTCCTTCCCCGACGGTTCAGAGTACTTCCTCAACATGTACCCGCTTCGCAAAGACTATACCCGTCGTCTGATGCATGAAGTTGGTTTCCAGCACATCGAAACCTTCGGTGACTTCCAGGAAACATTCAAGGCCGATACGCCTGACTTCTACATACACGTCGCAGAGAAGGCCTATCGTGAAGAGGACGAGTCATAATGACGGACAACTATTCAAGTGCCGTCAATACGGCACGTGAGTACTACAACAGCGAAGACGCCGATAACTTCTATGCCCATATCTGGGGTGGTGAAGATATTCATATCGGTATGTATCAGTCCGAAGATCAATCCATCGCTGAAGCCAGTCGTCTTACCGTTGAGCATATGGCCTCGCACTTGACCGGTGTTGACGCGAACGCCAAAGTGCTCGACATCGGCGCGGGTTATGGTGGTTCTGCTCGTTACCTCGCCTCACGCTTTGGTTGTTCCGTGGTCGCTCTGAATTTGAGTGAAAAAGAGAATGAGCGTGACCGTGAGTTGAACAAGCAACAGGGCCTGGACGATAAGATTGACGTTGTCGATGCGAGTTTTGAAGAAATTCCATTTGATGACGCACACTTCGATGTGGTTTGGTCACAAGACGCGATACTTCACAGTGGAAATCGTGAACAGGTCATTCGTGAAGTGGCCAGGGTTCTGAAGCCGGGTGGACAGTTTATCTTCACTGATCCGATGCAGGCCGATGATTGTCCGGAAGGTGTATTGCAGCCCATCTTCGATCGTATACACCTCTCTTCACTGGGCTCACCTGCTTTCTATCGTGCGGAAACTGCAAAACATGGTATGCAGGAAATTGTGTTTGATGATCAGACTCAGCAGCTGGTTAATCACTATTCCACGGTCTTGCGCGAAACCAGCAGCCGTGAACACGAGTTAACACAGCACGTCAGTCCTGAATACATCGAGCGCATGAAAAAAGGTCTGGGCCACTGGATAGACGGTGGTAAAAACGGGTATCTCACCTGGGGTGTCTTCGTTTTTAAGAAGGACTAATTAACCGGCCGCCAGTGGCAGTAGCATGAAAAACTGGGTCTATAAAAAGAATAATCGCACCTTACTGGACTTTAATCCCTGGGTGTTTGGTATATCCAGTCTGGTTATCCTGTTCTTCGTGGTAGCCAGCCTGGTTTATCTTGCCCAGCTTGAAGAGGCCTTTAACGAGATTCAGAGCTGGATAGCCAATTCGGCTGGCTGGTTCTTCGTGCTTACCACGAATGTCATTCTGGCATTCATGTTTTACCTTATATTCAGTCGTTATGCCGGTATCCGCCTCGGTGGCACGGGTGCGCGACCGGATTTTTCCTACCCGGCGTGGTTCGCCATGTTGTTCAGCGCAGGGATGGGCATTGGCCTGCTGTTTTACAGCGTGGCCGAACCCATGTATCACTTGCTACGACCACCTCACGGTGCCGAACCTGGCAGCGTTGAAGCGGCACAGGATGCCGTCAAGACCACCTTCCTGCACTGGGGACTGCATGCCTGGGCAATCTATGCCCTGGTTGGTCTGGCGCTTGCGTACTTTGCCTTTAATCGCAAGCAACCATTAAGCATTCGAGCTATTTTCTATCCGCTGCTTGGTGAGCGAATTCATGGTCCATGGGGTCATGCCATCGATATCCTCGCCACCGTTGCCACTCTTTTCGGTGTCGCCACATCACTCGGTCTTGGTGCCAGTCAAGTCAATGCCGGACTCAATCACCTGTTTGATATCCCGCAGTCCAGCTTGATGCAGATCCTAATCATTCTGGGAATAACGGCGATGGCAACGCTCTCCGTTGTGGCTGGACTGGATAAGGGAATTAAACGCCTGTCAGAATTCAACATGGCAGCGGCATTGGTATTATTGTTATTTGTATTACTGGTTGGGCCTACACTCTTTATCCTCAATGGTATGGTGGAGAATATCGGCCAGTATTTAAATGATTTCTTCTACCTCGCTTTCTGGACTGAAACCTATACCGGTGGAAGCTGGCAGAATGGCTGGACCGTATTCTACTGGGGCTGGTGGATCGCCTGGTCACCATTCGTCGGTATGTTTATTGCGCGCATTTCACGTGGACGCACGATTCGAGAATTTGTCTCCGGTGTCTTGCTTGTTCCGACCTTGTTGACCTTTATCTGGTTGAGTATTTTCGGTGATAGCGCCATGTTTATTGAACTATTTGGCAATGCCGAATTGGCTGTCCAGGTAGAGCAAAATCTTGCACAGTCGTTGTTTGTCTTCCTTGAGATATTGCCCGAGTCGGTTGGTTGGGTCGATTTTCCCGCCTGGTTGATGATGGCGGCTGGACTGTTGGCAACCGTCGTGATCGTGACCTTTTTTGTCACTTCTTCAGATTCTGGTTCTCTGGTGATCGACATCATTACTGCAGGTGGCAAGGCCAATCCCCCAGTTGCGCAACGTATCTTCTGGGCCCTGACGGAGGGGGTTGTCGCGGCGGCACTGTTAATGAGTGGGGGACTGACCGCGTTACAAACCGCAGCAATTGCCACGGGACTGCCGTTTGCGATCATTTTAATTATGCTGATCTACAGTCTTGCCAAGAGCCTGTCAGAAGACAGCCCCAGGTAAATTTTTCACAGTTTCGATTCAACTTGACGTTTCACGACATTGACCACTGCGGACGTGAGCTGGGTCAAATCTTTATCATCAATAATATATGGCGGCATGAGATAGACCAGGCGACCGAAGGGACGGACCCATACGCCCGACTCGACAAATTCTTGCGTGATCTTTTTCATATCTACAGCCTGTTTCATTTCCACTACGCCTATGGCACCGAGAACTCGCACTTCTTTGACCTGAGATAATTCTCTGCAGGGTGCCAGACCACGCTCGAGTCCCTGTTGGAGTCGGTTGATATTGTTCTGCCAGTCAGACTCAAGTAACAGATCAATGCTTCGGTTGGCGACACTGCACGCCAATGGATTGGCCATGAAGGTGGGTCCGTGCATGAATACACCGGGATTGCCCTGGCTAATCGTGTGACTGATAGCCTCGGTAGTAAGAGTGGCAGCGAGACTCAGATACCCACCCGTGAGGGCCTTACCCACGCACATAATATCCGGGCTTATCCCTGAATGCTCGCAAGCAAATAACTTGCCGGTGCGCCCAAATCCGGTGGCGACTTCATCGGCGATGAGCAACACATCATACTGCTTACACAACTCATGCGCGCGTCGCAGGTAGTCCGGTGAATAAAAGCGCATACCTCCAGCGCCTTGAACGATGGGTTCTAGAATCAGACCGGCGATGTGATCACCGTGATGTTGCAGGATTTCGCGCAAGGGACGCATATCCTCATCGGAACATTGCTCGCCGTAGCCGCGTTGTGGTGCCTCAACGAAAAACTGTTTACTCAATGTGTCTGCAAACAGGGTGTGCATACCGGTGATCGGATCACACACAGACATTGCACCAAAGGTATCTCCATGATATCCGGAGCGAAGCGTAACAAAGTGCTGTCGTGTCGGGTGTCCCTTGTCGTGCCAATACTGGATAGCCATTTTCATGGCGACTTCTACCGATACAGAGCCGCTATCCGAAAAGAAAACCGATTGAAGTGGCTCAGGGGTGATGTCAACGAGTTTCGATGCCAGTTCAATGGCAGGGGCGTGAGTCAGTCCTCCGAACATGACATGGGCCATTGAGTTGAGCTGTGTTGTTACTGCCTGGTTCAACTCAGGATGATTATAGCCATGAATAACACACCACCATGAGGCCATGCCATCGATTAATTCCTGACCATTATCCAGTTTTAGACGGACTCCGCTTGCCGATTCTACGAGGTAGGGAGAGTGGCCCGATCCGATTGCGCTATAGGGATGCCATATATGTGAACGGTCACACTCCAACAAGCTTTTTGCGTTGAGGTTCATGTTAGATACATCTGGTTTATTAATCTATTAGATTGCAATACTAACATGATTATCGAATGGACTAATGAGGAATGCCTGAGTTCATGTATGTGAGTATTTTCTCAAACAGCTCAGCCCGGTCCGAGGCAGTTCGATATATCGCATAGCATGGCCGTTTGAAAACTGTTGCCCCCTGGACCTGGAACAGTTCACCCTTCGCAAGATGATGTTTAACCATACCCCTGGCCAGATAGGCCGAGCCGCCACAATTTAATAGACAGGCCAGGGCGTTGCGGCCCATTGAGATGTGTAGCCTGGGCGGCGGGGCCTCTGGATAGGCGTGTGCGTGCTGAATGGCAAAACTTGTGCCCCAGTCGACCATGATATAACCATCACTTAAGGCTTGTTCGATCCCGCGGTCTTTATGGCTACTGGTTAAGATTAGTTCCACACTTACCAATTCATGAAAAATTAGTTCATCATGATGTGCGGGTTCGAAGACGAAACCTATATCAAGTCTGTTTTCAAGTACGGCCCTATGAATGTCATCGGCTTTCATAGTATCGGCGCGTATGCCCAATTCAGGCATATTACTGTACAGTTGATGTAGCCAGTCCTGTAGAAAAATATCCCATAGACTGTACACACCGCCAATTGCAATGGTTTCTGACTGATCCTGTGATAGTGCAACATCGGAACGCGCGCGATCCCATGCCGCCAACAATCCTTCTGCATGCCGCACCAGTTTCTCACCGGAAGGCGTGAGTCGTATATTATTGCGTTCGCGTATAAACAGGCTTACACCAAGCAATTCCTCCAGCTGACGTATGCGTGCACTCATGGTGGACTGAGTGATATAAAGCAGATCAGCCGCCTTGCCGAAATGACGGGTACGATTGAGTTCGAGAAAAGTTCTTAGCAGAACCAGGTCAATCATTATGTTTCGCCTTGGTTAAGTTTATTCTGAATTACTTTATCCAGTTGCGTCTTATTGCTATGCAATAATTACCTTATTCGATGTGACGTTTAAATATCAGTCCTGTATAATTGATGTCATGTCTAGCAACATACAAAACATGCAGGACATTCTGTTCGATACATGGTGGGGGCCTGTCAGTCTGGAGCACGAGGACATTGGGCACTGGCAAGTCGGACCCATGGATCTTTGGTTACACCGAGATTGTAACGACTGGCTCATTTCCTACCGAACCAGAAATATAGCTTACTTGACAGATGTCAGCATGGAGATCCTCAGTAAGGATCAGGCTCCCACGCAATCTGGTATAGAACAGACGCGTTACAGCTTTCTCTCGCATGCCTCGGATCTTTACATACAACCCATGCTTGCCGATCGCCCGGTGATATCGAAGCCGGATATACCGCTTTACCTCCCGGCAGGCGAGTCGGTTACCTTCTATGTCAGCTCACCGCTCTGGGTGAACATTCTATTGGGCGATACCATGAAGCCAATACTGGATCGACCCATCTATCGAATGTCCGATACTTGGTTCGGTCCGCCGACCCGTCGTGGCGGGCTGGGCTATGCCACGCGTACCATGGCCATGACCTCGCTGGATAGCTTCCCCTATAGCCCGTTCCATGCCATTACACCGGTGATGATACACAATCGTGCCAAGAATAATCTCTATATAGAGCAAATTAACCTGCCCGCGCCATACCTCACTTTGTACCAGGCACGCAATGGAACCTTCTGGACCCAAACCATGGTGCTGGAGCGGGAAGAGGAAGACTCCCAGGAGTTGGCTCTACTAAAACTGGGTAAAGGGGCACCACTCGAGGAAGGTGTAACAACCGTCGTGTCCAAATCACGGCGACCCGCGGACAAGAACGTGGTCATTCGTGCCTTTAGTCGCCTGTTCCAAAATTAGGAAATTTTATGGAGTCGGTACTCAACAATCTGACTGAATACCTCTCGATCGAGCATTTACAATTGGTCATTCGTGCAGTGATGGTGCTCGTTATTGCCTGGTTGATCGCTCGCATAGTGAGCGGTGCATTAGTGCGTTTATTCCGCAAGCACACTGACGCTCAGGGAGTAATGTTGATTCGAACCTTCAGCAAGTACCTGATCATGGGCCTGGCTGTGGTGATGATCATCAAGGAGCTGGGTTTTGATATAGGTGTATTGCTGGGTGCCGCGGGTATTTTAACCGTAGCCATCGGTTTTGCATCACAGACCTCCATGTCAAACTTAATAAGTGGTCTGTTCTTGCTGGGGGAGAGACCTTTCATGGTTGGAGATATTATCCGTGTTGGCTCGGTCATTGGTGAAGTTCTGTCGATTGACCTGCTCTCAGTCAAGTTGCGTACTTTTGATAACCTGTTTGCCCGTATTCCCAATGAAGCGCTTATCAAAAAGGATGTCATTAACTACTCACGCTTTTCCATTCGTCGCCTCGATATGGAGTTGCGCGTACCGCTTGATTTCGATCTCGAACAAATCCAACAAATCCTGAGCGAAGTGGCCGATCATAATCCGTTATGTCTGCAGGAGCCGGAAGTTTTTTGCATGGTCAGAGGCTTTGGCGAGTCCTGGATTGAGTTGATTTATGGCGTATGGACCTTGCAGGATAACTACATCGAATTGAAAAATTGCATCTACAAGGAAGTCCTAGAGGCCTTCAAGGAACATGGAATACCGTATCCCATTCCCCAGCAAACGCTGCACTACGCTGGCTCGAACAATCCTGTATCACGATTTGGCGAGTAGCCACCCATTCATCGTCTTTATCTATGGTCAGCACTGATTTTTTTCGCTGTAAAACGAATCTGTATGTCCGTTTAATCAATGTCTCTCCACAGTCTGGTGGAGCCTGTTGACCACATACGGAGTCAATCAAATGAGAGTGTGTTGCCTGTTCTTATTCGCCTTATTCATGGCAAGCCCTGTTTTTGCCAGTGAATCAGAGCGTAAGGCCCAATGCGAGGCCTGGGCTCGGGAAGACGGCCTTCAGGGCAAAGAGGCGCTTGAATTCATCGCCGATTGCGTAGAAGACGCAAGTGCTGAGCAATTGCCCCAGGATTCGATGCCAGCTGTGAACTGAGCATTCGGGTCAATCGCGCCACAAAACTGAGCCGGATGATCGCTTAGCTCATCCGGCTTTTTTAATCTTGATACCCTATGATTTGGTTGTCAGTGCGGCGGGTGTAATACACTGTAGCCATCATGAATACCGCACCACGACTGCTATGTGATGAAATGCTCAAAGGTCTGGCCCGTTGGCTGCGAGCTGCGGGTTATGACACCCTGATCCTGCAAGACGGCGAGGACGATGCGCGTCTGATAGCACGAGCGGTAGAGGAGGATCGTATCCTGCTAACCCGTGATCGACCCATGTTGCAGCACCGTGACGCGCGCCGGCACATCTTGCTCTTGCACGGCAACGGTTTGCACGACTGTGCGCAAGAATTAACCACCAAACTCCACATCGACTGGCAATATCGGCCCTTTTCCCGCTGCATGCTCTGCAACAGTCCACTCGAAGAGGCGACGGAGCGACAACGGAGACGAATCCCACAAGTTATGCACGGGAATGGGCTGACGCTCTATTGCCCCCACTGCGACAAGCTCTACTGGGAAGGATCGCATGTAGAACGAATGCGACGCCACCTTCAGCGCTGGCACCAGGGCGATTTCCGAGCCGATTAAGCATTTCAATTCATGCATTTACAGTCCAGATCGGCTATCATGTTGGGCTCGATTTTTTCAGTCCACCGGGCCCTCATGTGGCCCCTGGACATTAGCAAATAGATAATGGGAGTGGTTAATACATGTTTACCAAAGACATGCATATCGCCGGGTACGATGACGAGTTGTGGAATGCCATGGAAAAAGAGCGCGTGCGCCAGGAAGAACACATTGAGCTCATCGCCTCCGAAAACTACACCAGTCCCCGCGTCATGGAGGCCCAGGGCTCGGCCCTGACCAATAAGTATGCCGAGGGCTATCCCGGCAAGCGCTACTACGGTGGTTGTGAATACGTCGACGTGGCCGAGCAACTGGCCATCGATCGCGTCAAGGAGTTGTTCGGCGCCGATTACGCCAATGTCCAGCCCCACTCCGGTTCGCAGGCCAACGCCGCCGTCTACATGGCCCTGCTGGAGCCGGGC
>JABURT010000227.1 GCA_014762495.1 Gammaproteobacteria bacterium
AGTTGTGAGGCGTGGATAACGGTGGTGATCATATGAACGGTTCTGGCCTAGATTGCGGGAAGCGGGTATTCTACCGGCATCATCGTCAAAATTCAGCATCCACTCCATGACCGACAAGCAACCCATTATCGAGATCAAAGACCTCACCAAGCATTATCCCGGCGTAAAGGCGGTCAACGGGATCAGCTTTCGGATACCGCGCGGTCGGTGTTTCGGCCTGCTTGGTCCCAACGGAGCGGGCAAGACGACCACGGTTGAGATCATGGAGGGTGTGCAAAAGCCCACATCGGGTGATGTGTTATACAAGGGTGAGCCGCTGGGCGAACGCTTTCGCGACGAGGCAGGGATACAGTTTCAATCCACGGTGCTACAGGACTTTCTCACCGTGCGCGAGGTACTGGAGCAGTTCCAGAGTTTCTATCCCACCCACATGGACATCGACGAACTGATACGCCTGTGTAATCTCGAAGACTACCTGGACAGAGACAACCGCAAACTATCTGGTGGACAGAGACAACGGCTGCTACTGGCCATTGCGCTTATCAATGATCCAGAAATCGTTTTTCTAGATGAACCCACCACTGGTCTGGATCCTCAGGCCCGACGCAACTTCTGGGAACTCATCGAGCTGGTCAAGGAGCGAGGCAAGACGATTATTCTCACCACGCATTACATGGAAGAGGCCTATGTATTGTGTGACGAGATCGCCATTGTTGATCACGGCCGTGTCATCGCCCAGGACACCCCCGATGCCTTGCTCAAGCAACACTTCAATGACGTGATACTGCAGATCCCTCGCCATGACATCCCTGAAAATCAATCGTTGCCGGAGAATGCTCGTGAATCACATGACAACGTCATCTTCCATAGCAGTGATGTCAACGCATCGGTGAATGAACTGATTCAACGCGGCATTCGTCTGGATAACCTGCGCATACGGGAACGAACCCTTGAGGACCTGTTCCTGGAACTTACCGGGCGTGAGCTACGCGCCTGATACGCACCCTATTCCAGTATCTCTTTGACCGTATCGTGTAACCAGACCTTATCCCATTCCTGTCCCGGTGGATGGCGTTCGAGTTGCGACACGCGGGTGGCATAGACGCGGTAAAGTGATTCGTGTGGGTTGCGTTGACAAAGTGCCTCGAAGCGATCCCTCGCCTCGCCCCATGACTGGCTGTAGTAGGCCTGTAGTGCCAGATGATATTGCTGCAACTCAAGTACATGTTCCTCGGCAAGTAATGATTTTTTGCCAATAGGCTGATAGAGCGAAGTCACCTCAGACTTACCCTTGAATCTAACCTTGTCCAGCAAACGAAACTCGCAATCGGCCATATGTTGCATAGTGGCTTCGCCAACAATAACCGGTACCTGGTAGTGCTTGGTCAGTTCTTCATAGCGACTGGCGAGGTTCACGGCATCACCCATGACGGTATAGGCCATCCTAAAGCGGGAACCCATATTGCCAACGTTCATTTCACCACTGTTGATGCCGATACCAATTTGCAAGACAGGCATGCCTTTGCGTTGCAATTGCTCATTGACCTTTTCCAGTTCCGCCAACATTTCAAAGGCGGCATCCACGGCATGACGTGGATGCATCGGGTCATACAACGGGGCCCCCCAAAAGGCCATGATGGCATCGCCGATGTACTTATCGATGGTGCCCCGATGTTGATGGATCACGCGGGTCATGGCGGTAAGATAGATATCCATCAACTGGGTCAATTGCTTGGGCGGCAGGCCATCGGCGATCTCGGTAAAGCCCCGAATATCGGTGAACATCACCGTCATGTGACGAGTCTGACCCTGCAGGCCATAGTCGTCCTTGGCCCGTCCCATCTCCTCCACAATCTCCGGCGGAACATATTGTCCAAATCGCCGCGTCAGGATCCGCTTGGCCCGGTTCTCGACGAAAAAGCCAAAGCTGCTGTAGAACACGAACAGCGCGAGGATTAATGCAAGTTGATAAGTAATGGGCAACACCAAGAGCCCGTATTTCCACAACAGGTAATTAATGAATACGACCCCGACGGCAAGCGCCGTACTGAGTATGACGGTACCCATGGCCGCAAGACGCGGCAACCACCAAATCATGATAGAGGCCAGTATCAACAATATGACCAGGTCGATACCACGCATGTAGGCGGGTTGATGCAACAGGGCCTGATCCAGTATCCCCGCCACCAGGCTGGCATGCACCTCTACCCCGGGATGGACCGACTGCACCGGCGTACTTCGATTATCCAGTAGACCCGCCGCCGTTGTGCCGATCAGGACGATGGTGTTCTCCAATTGCGAGCTGTCTACCCTGCCGTGAATGACATCGGTGGCCGAAATATAGGGAAAAGCGGGATAGTGATTGCGATAGGGCACCAGCGCCGCGCCGTGTTCGTCCACGGGAATATGGAAGCCTTCGGCCAGTTTGAGTTGTTCGAGGCCATAGTTGAAGCTGTCTCGATACTGGTCCGCCACCACCAGTTCAAGCGGGGGATTGTCAAACAGATTGAGGATCATCGATAGCGCCAGAGAGGGGTAATACTTACCCGCGTACTCCTGCAACATAACCGCCTTGCGTATCACGCCATCCTCATCCTGACGCGGTATGTCGATAAAGCCGGCCCCACTGGCCGCCTGCTGTAACACAGGGATGTTGGCCCCGTATCCCACTGCCTCGATGATCGGCAGTTGTGCCACATCCTGGTGGGCCAGTTGTAGCGGGCTAGGCAACTGTCCCTTACGCGATGCATCATTTGTCACCGTGGGACCTGACTGGAAAAAGAAACCCAGTACCACCGGACGTGAACTCAGGCTTTGCGCGAAATGCTCATCATATTGCAGTTGTTGGCGTAAGCGCCCTGCGCTCTGGCTGAGTTCGGGGTGAGCGGAAAGGCCCTGATTCTCAAGTTGCTGCAAGACCTTCAGTCCACTGGGCTCATCGGGCTCGGCAAAGACCATGTCAAACCCAATTAAGGAAACACCGTACTCGCGTATCAATCGATCGACCAGGGTCGCCAGCAGGTCTCGGTGCCATGGCCAGCGACCGTGTTGCTGCAGACTGCGCTCATCGATGTCGATGATGACGATACGCGGATCGACCTGGTCCCCAAGGTTGAGCCGGACGCGCGCATCGTAGGCCTGCGCCTCGATACGATCCAGAAGAGGAAGTGTGAGCTTGCCGGAGCTGTGCAGGAGGATCACCAGTGTGATCATCAGCGCGACGCTCAGGCGAATCAGACTATGGAAACGGGCAACGTCCATGCGCTCAAGTATAACGTGAGATTAGTCCTCGCGCCGTTCCCATTTATCCTTACCTACAACAACCTGTGCGGACTGGAGTGTGGTATTGCCGCTGGCATCGGTGACACGGATCTCGATGTGATAGATACGTTGGCGAATATAGCCCTTGAGACTGGCACGTACATAGACATACCAGGCACCGTCCTTCTCTACGAGTTTCCACTGCTTGTGTTCATGGTGGTGTCTGGCATGACGCGCATGGCGATGTTTGCGCTTGTGTTCATGCTTGTCATGAGCACGATGGAGCCGACCCTTACGGTGATTACGTTCGTGCCCATCGGCGGACCATCTCTCCTCACCATGGTGCTCACCCCTATGCCGCTTGAAGCGGGAAGACTCTTCCACATCCACCTCGACATCGAGCTGTGGTTGACTATCCACCTGGTCACTGAGGTTGGCGATTCGTGCAACCTTGATGAGTCGGTGATTAGGCGGCCAGATGCTGTCATGGTATTGCGTAAACTCCATGGTCGGGGCCGTCGTATCGACGACCGTGACCCTCTGCTGTGCCTGCGTGACGTTTCCATTACTGTCCTCGGCACGCCAGGTGACTATGGTCGTTCCTAGTGGGAACAGAGGTGGCGCATCATTACTGAGAGTCACCGCGAAGCGGTCCTCGGCATGCGCCTCGCCCAGAACCACCGCCGTCAAGACTCCCTCGGCCTCGACCACCATATCTGCGGGTGGGGTCAAGCTAGGTGAAACGGTATCGCGCACTGTAATGAGGTGGCTCACCGTCGTCACGTTGCCACTGAGGTCAGTTGCCTGCCAGGTAACCCGGGTACTGCCCAGCGGGAAGGCCGCCGGCGCATCATTTTCCAGTGTCAGCTCAAAGATATCGCTCGCCTGTGGCGGTTCGAGAGAGACCGTAGTGGTCTTCGCCAGGGCCTCAGCCTCGATGTCCGCAGGTTGCGCCAGTTGCGGCGGTGTCGTGTCTACAATGGTGATCCCCTGCACCGCCGTGGCCTGATTGCCGTTGCTGTCGAGTGCGCTCCAGGTCACCTGCGTGGTACCCAATGGATAGGCCGCTGGGGCATCGTTGCTGAGCGACACATCGAAGATATCAGTGGCCTCTGCGGTGCCGAGTTGGACCGGGGTCAGGATCGCGCTGGCTTCTTGTGTGATGTCTCCGGGCACATTCAAAACAGGTGGTATGGTGTCCTGCACGGTGACCCTATGGCTGACAGACGTGCGGTTGCCACTGCTGTCAGTGGCGGTCCAGGTCACCTCAGTGCTCCCCAACGGATAGGCCGTGGGCCCGTTGTGCTCCAGATTCACCTCGAAAATATCACTCGCCTGCGGCTCACTCAGCTCCACCACCGTGGACTCGCCCTGGGCCTCTGCGGTGATGTCCGCTGGCTGGATCAGTTTTGGTGCCGTGGTGTCCTCGATAATGATCTGCTGCTGTGCTCGGCTCTCATTTCCATTACTGTCCGTTGCCGTCCAGGTCACCGCAGTGCTCCCCAACGGATAGGCCGTGGGGCCATCATGGCTCACGCTAACATCGAAAATATCGCTCGTTTCCGCCTCACCGATGGCCACAGGGGTCAGGATCGCGCTGGCTTCTCGTGTGATGTCTCCGGGCACATTCAAAACAGGTGGTATGGTGTCCTGCACGGTGACCCTATGGCTGACAGACGTGCGGTTGCCACTGCTGTCAGTGGCGGTCCAGGTCACCTCAGTGCTCCCCAACGGATAGGCCGTGGGCCCGTTGTGCTCCAGATTCACCTCGAAAATATCACTCGCCTGCGGCTCACTCAGCTCCACCACCGTGGACTCGCCCTGGGCCTCTGCGGTGATGTCCGCTGGCTGGATCAGTTTTGGTGCCGTGGTGTCCTCGATAATGATCTGCTGCTGTGCTCGGCTCTCATTTCCATTACTGTCCGTTGCCGTCCAGGTCACCGCAGTGCTCCCCAACGGATAGGCCGTGGGGCCATCATGGCTCACGCTAACATCGAAAATATCGCTCGTTTCCGCCTCACCGATGGCCACAGGGGTCAGGATCGCGCTGGCTTCTCGTGTAATATCGGCAGGTGCGCTCAATGACGGCGCCGTAGTATCGACTACGCCGATACTCTGCACCGCCTCACTGCGGTTACCGTTACTGTCGGTGGCACTCCAGGTCACCGCCGTTTGACCCAGCGCATAGGCCATCGGTGCATCATTAGCCAGTACTACATCGAAGATATCCGTGGCCTCGGCCTGCCCGATATCCACAGGCGTTTCGCGGGCCGTGGCCTCGTAGCCGACGATATCCGCAGGCAGTGTCAGCACGGGCGCGGTGGTGTCCTCTACCGTGACCCTAACCTCGGTCTGATCGCTGTTACCGCTGTTATCCGTCGCCACCACAGTCACCCGGGTCTCACCCAGGGGATAGACGGCTAACTCCGGCGCGACGTTGATCGTCACCGCACCACACAGGTCGCGGGCATCCGGCGAAAGTGAATACTCTGCACCTGCCGGGGAACTTGCCTCCAGCGTGACCGGACTGATTTCGTCCAGTACCGGCGCAACGTTGTCTTCAAGGGTCACGATGACCTGGTCCTCATCGCTACCGCCCTGGTTGTCTTCCACCACAAGCGTGGAGTGATTGGTCCCCAGTGCCATCGGTACCGTGACGACGGCGCCCTCATCGGAGCCGAATGGTCCCTGCCATAGATAGCTCAGTGTGTCACCGTCCGCATCGCTGGAACCGCGACCATCCAGGGTAACCGGCGTCGTTACGCCGGCGCACTCCAGTGTCCGGTCAGCACCGGCATCGGCCTGTGGCGGCCTATTCACCTGTCGACTGTACAGAAAGGTATCGGCATATGCATTGGTGTCGTTGGCCACCAGATTATTGGCGTAGGAACTAAACGCGATGTGTATGCCATTGGCGCTAATGGATGGGCCACCGACCGTGTTTCCGTTGCCCAGGCTTGCCTCGCTACGGCTAATCAGTTGGTTGGTGGCGGCCTCTCTTTCATAGAGAAAGACGTCCGAATTGGAATTGGTATCCGCAGTCACCAGATTGCTGGCAAAAGAGGTATAGACGATGACGGATCCATCATCGCTGATGGCGGGGCTGTAACTGTGATCGTTGCCTTCGACGCCACCTGCACTTTGGCTGACAAGCCGAAAGCTATCCCCGGCGATATCGTAGTTCATAACCTGAAGGCCGGAACCGTTCATCCCGGAGGCCAGGTTGGATGCGCTGGTATAGAAAACAATATGAGCGCCATCACCGCTCATATCGGGGGCGTAGGAGGAACCATTGGCCGCGCCGGATAGAAGACGAGTCGTTCCCAACTGGCGATCGCGCAAATAAAGATGTCGCAGACCACTCACCGAGTCACTGGTCATGTTAGTGGCCTGGGAGATGAATACAACATATCGACCATCACGACTGAAATCGGCGTCCAGGGAGTGATTGTCGGCCTGTGCACCCGAGTAGGTGCGACTGACGAGTTCCACGTTGCCATTGGACAGATGCTTGATGAAGACATCATTGAAAGGGTTGCCATCGGCTACACTGAGGTTTGAGGCCGATGAATGAAACAGGACCTGACTGCCATCTTCTGTAATGCGTGCACGGTTACTGTGCCCATTGCCTGCGGTGCCGCTGGAGTTGGCACTGATAAGACGGGTTGTTCTGTCCTGTCGATCATGCAGATAGATTTGAAAGGTCCCGGCAGTCCCTCCCGTCGCCAGCACCGCCTGACTCTCAAAGACGATGAAACGTCCATCGGCACTTATCGAAGGCGCGCGACTCAAGCCGGTCATTTCGTTACCGTTGCTGTCCACGCTGACTCGTTCAACGCTCGCATTCACGGTATCGTAGACGAATACATCTCGGCTTGAGTTGGTATCCCCGGCCACCAGATTGGATGCCATCGAATCAAATACGACGAAGCGTCCATCGGCACTTAACATATGCATAAAGCTATTGTTGTTGGCCTGTGCGCCCGAGTCATTGACCGAGACACGTTCCAGCGCGATTGCCTGTAGATTCACGAACAGTGTGAGCCCGACAATAACGAAACTCTTCATACAGTTTTGGCACTGGCGAGCGATCATTGGACACGCTCCCGACTGCGAATCAATTGCGCAATAGCGTTGCCTGATGCATCACGCGCCTCCAGATGAAACAGCAAGAGATAGGGCTGTTGTAGATCGATAAGAGGTGAGGATGAGACAAGGGTGATGAAGCGATGCTTGTTGGCACCCGCAGGCAGGGTATTGAAGCTCACCCTTTGAAGCTCTGGTGACAGACTGAGCGCGACGTGTTCCAACATCAGGCCCAGTGAATGATAGGCGTGTACCGACGAGTTGCTGAGTGTCAGTTTATAGGTGATACGGGTTTCACCCTCACCCTGTTCCAGCCCTATCAACTCGTGTTCGAGCATGAACTCGGTACTGGCCTGGGCATGGGCCGATACAAGGAAAAACAGACTTATGAAAATAAATACCCTCATGGGTATCTGTGTCGGTCAGGCGGAACCGGTTCTTGAGCAGATTTGACGTGTTTAAAGTACTTTTACACGATTATTGAATAAAGCTTGCGCTACCGGATAAAGATTCGGTACCCGTACTGGGAAAATCTGAAGTCATGTCAAAGTTGAGTGATGCCCCCGTCGGTACTGTACCGTTACCCTGTCCGGTGAGGCTGCCGTTCATGCTACCGCTCCCGGACAGGCTGGTTTCGGAAAGCGCGTTGGTGGAGGTCCCCATGACCATCCCACCCTGGAAGTCACCTGTATCCTGCAATGACATGGCACTGGCGCTGCCCTGCCAGTTGGAGCCATCAGTCAGGTTGAGGTTGACCGAGGCATCGACGGTCATTGCGCCGAAATCGGCACTCAGGCTGGCGCTCGAACCCGCGCCCACGGTGGCACCGGTGGTGCTGTTGCTGCCACTGATGGAGTCGAGGGTGTAGTTCGCGGTCCCGGTTGAGGGCAGCGAGACAATGGGTGATCCGATGTCGGTCAGGGCCACCGGCTCGATATCCATCTCCGTTTCGACACCGGCCAGCAGGGTCCCTGACTCGATGACAGTCTCTCCGTCACGCTTGCTATTTTCGTCCTCAGTCGACGCGTTAGCCAGCAATAACTCCGCAGGCAGTGACTCGATGCTGACACCCGCCGTGCCGACACCGGCGACATATCCGTAGCCACCTGCATCCACGTCAAGCGTACCACCGTCGTTGTTCAGGCGGATCCCGCCCTGCCAGACACCGACATAAAGCCCACTTTTGCCATCGCAATCGGATTCGCACAGGCGTGCACTATAATCGGTACCGCGTATGCCGATGGTGGCCACGGGAGTTACAACCTTGTAGGCCTTTTTATTGTTCTCGCCGACCGCACCGGTAATGGAGCGAAAGCCGCCCTGCAAAAGCTGGAAATAAGTTTTGTCGTCTTCGCTACCCGCACCATGCTGGCCGCTGAACTTAAAGGCCTTTATCTTGAACTGGCTGCTCGGTCGGATCGAAATGAGGCCATTATCGTTCATGCGCATCTGAACCTGGCCGGTAGGTGATGTCTCTACGGTCTCGCCGACGTGAACAAGCATGCCGCGCTTGAGTTCGTGCTTGCCGCCGTCAACGCTGTGACGCCAGGCATCACCGAAGACGAAGATAATCTTGCCTGCCGCCTGTTGGCTGGAGGCAGTGGCTTGAAGAGGCAGGGAAAAACCGATCACGGCAATCGCAAGGAACAGGTATCGGTTCCATGCTGGGAACATTGTCCTATGTGTCTGGTTCTCACGCTTCATCATAGCAAGCGCCCCCTTCAAATATTGCGTTTAATGTCCAGGCCGACAATCAAGCGGTCATGGTCGTACAGGGCAATGGTCGAGGCCGAGTCGGTATAGGCCGCGGCGAGGGAAAACTCCCATGCCCGCATGGGTGTAAAGCGCAGCTCCATGCCCAGGTTCGACTGTTGCTCGCGCCTGGAGTCGCCGTAAAACAGGCCCTTGTACTGCGAATATAGCAGGCCCGCCTTGAGATAGAGGTCGAGCCTTCGGTTCAGCTCAGACTTTTTCTGCCATTGCAGGCCACCAAATACCCTTCCATAGGGCGATCCGGTTTCAATTTCCAGGTCCTCTGCCAGTAATATCGACATCTCCATCCCACGAATCCATTCGGATAGTGTGAACTGCGTCCCAAATATGTACTGTTGTACATCCTTCACGGTCTGCGTGAAACGCAACTCGCCGACACGGACAAAGGGACGCCATTTCATGCTGCCATCGAACTGATACATCATAAACAGGAAGTTGCCGCGATTATTGAATGCGCCGTCGACGTTCGCGGCCTGATGCTGCCAGGCCAGTGTCAGGTGTCTCTGCCAGCGCCAGCCCAGCTGCACGGCCAGGGAGTCATTATCAACAAAGCTGGCTGAGGGGTACTGACGGCCCTGCCAGTCCAGGGCCGTAAACAGGGTGTTGCCATGCTGAATCCGATGGTAGCTGCGTGCACCCAGACCGGCCTCCAGGGTGGGGGATGCGGTCGCGATGCTATTGGCGGTCAGGTCATAGCCGAGAAAGGAGGTCAAATCGGTGGCGGCATTGGCGTTGGAATCACGCCCCATGCCAAAACGCAGGTAATACCGATAGATGTGCCGTTTATCGCGCTTGACGACCGCTTCGAGCAACTGCTCGGCCTGGCGGCGCACGTTTGCCTTGACCTGTTTAAGGCCTAGCAGGGTCATGAGCTCGCCGTGGGCCTCGTCATAGGCCTTGAGGTGAAGATAGGCATTGGCCCGCAACAACCTGGCCTCGGCCAGAGACGGATATCGTATCACCACCCTATCGAGGGCAAACAACGCAAGATTGGCCTTATCCGAAAGCAATGCCGACTGTGCCAGCAACAGGTCATAAGCCACCTGCCCCGCCTGCGCGGCTTCCATGGACTCAAGCAAGGCATAGGCGGCAGCGGCCTCGCCCCTGGCCAGTAATTCCCGTGCCTTGTCGAGCCCGGCGGCATCCGCAGCCCAGACTCGGGTGGAGACAATCAGGCAAAACCCCACTAGCCATATAAGACTGCGCATAGAAAACCCGTTGTGGCTGTGCATTCGATAATTGATATCGGTCACTTGGCGATATCGCTATAATAAGTGCCTCCATCATACTGCGTCGGCAACAGGGTAGACAATCGATGTCCTTGAAATTCAAGCGTTTTGCAGCCGTACTCAGAGCTAGAAACAAGGAGTTTGTTCGCGACAAGGCCTCTCTGAGCTGGAACATCGTCATGCCCATGCTGCTCATTGCCGGTCTCGCCTTTGCCTTTTCCAACGAGGACCAGGCATTGTTTACCGTCGGTTACGTAGGCCAGACCAGTGCCGACAGTGAATTCTTCGACACTCGACACATCGAGTTTGTCGCCATGGATGATCTTGATTCGGCCATGATCAAGGTAGAGCGCCACCAGATTGACCTGCTGCTGGATACCCGCGGCCAACGCTTCTGGATCAACGACAGCTCCCCCAAGGGCTATATCCTCGAGCGACTGTTGCAATCAAACGGCATCGAGGGTCCTTATGAGAAAGGAACCGTAAGCGGTGACGCCGTACGCTACGTAGACTGGCTGCTCCCCGGTATCCTGGGCATGAATATGATGTTCTCCGCACTCTTCGGTGTCGGCTATGTCATCGTACGCTATCGCAAGAACGGCATGCTCAAACGACTTAAGGCCACGCCTCTGACCGCGTTCGAGTTTCTGACCGCCCAGGTGATCTCTCGCCTGTGGTTGATCCTGTTTGTCAGTGCCATTGTCTATATAGGTACCGACATCTTCCTCGACTTCACCATGAACGGGTCCTACCTGAACCTGTTGTTGGTGTTTACCCTCGGCTCCATGTGCATGATCTCTTTGGCCCTGCTCTCCGCCTCGCGCATCGCCAGCGAAGAGTTGGCGGGCGGGATCCTGAATCTGCTGACCTGGCCCATGATGTTTCTCTCCGGGGTCTGGTTCTCACTGGAGGGCTCGCCCGAGATCCTGCGAAATTTCGCCCAGATGCTGCCCCTGACCCACGTTATTGATGCCACCCGGGCCATCATGATCGACGGTCATGGACTGATACAGGTGGGCCATCACCTCATCATCCTCGCGGTCCTGACCGTGGTGTTCCTGTTACTGGGATCGCGCTTCTTCCGCTGGGAGTGAGTTCGGTAATGACGAGCCATACCCTGTGTGTTGCTCCCATGCTGGACTACACCGATCGCCATGACCGATATTTTCTCCGACTCATCAGCCGTCACACTCGGCTTTATACGGAGATGGTCACCAGCTCCGCCATCTTGCGAGGCGACCGAAATCGCTTCCTGAACTATCACGAAGCCGAACACCCCCTGGCCCTGCAACTGGGTGGCAGCGACCCGGTGGAGCTGGCCCTATGCGCCCGCATCGGCGAAGACTATGGTTATGATGAGATCAATCTCAATGTGGGCTGCCCCAGTGAGCGGGTCAGTTCAGGCAGCTTCGGTGCCTGCCTAATGGCCACCCCCGACGTCGTGGCCGAGTGTGTTGCCGCCATGCGCGAGGCGGCGAAGTCGACCCCCATCACGGTTAAGCACCGGATCGGCATCGACCATCAGGAAAGCTACGAACACCTGCATCGCTTTGTCGATAGCGTATCCAACGCAGGCTGCAACACCTTCATCGTGCATGCCCGCAAGGCCTGGCTCAAGGGCCTGAGCCCCAAGGAGAACCGCGAGATCCCCCCTCTCGATTACGACAAGGTCTACCGGCTCAAGCAGGATTTCCCCAAACTGGCCTTTATCATCAATGGCGGTATAAAGACCCTGGAGCAGGCCCGGCAGCTTATCAGTGGCACGCATACCAAGCTGGATGGCGCCATGATCGGTCGTGAGGCCTACCATAACCCCTACCTGCTGTCCCAGGCGGACCGCCTGTTTTACGACCCAAATGCCGCGGTGAAATCACGTACCGATGTCCTCGCGCAACTCATCGACTACATTCAAGTCACCAGTCCCCCCACCCCCGTCTACGCCATCACACGCCATATTCTAGGCCTCTTCCAGGGCCTGCCCGGTGCTCGCCATTGGCGCCAGCAGCTCAGCCAACGCGCCATCTTCGAGCCTAACTGGCTGAAAATCCTGACACAGTTGAAAAATGAGTTCTCCGAGCGAGGTTACTAAGTCACTGAAATTGATGAATATTTAACCAAGTCAAGAGCGGGAATCGTTAAAACTATTATAAAAGCCTAAATCTTTCAGTGAGTTGACCGAGAATTGTTATATAGAATGTAGAAATGTGACTGTCGTCAATCGGATAGTTACGACTGTTTGGAAGATTTCCTTGTAGTGGTCGCGATAGTGTATAAGGGAATTCAAGGCACCGGGACATGCATAATGAATCACCTTCAACACACAATTCTGGTCATGAATGGCAAGGGTGGATGTGGCAAGACAACGCTGAGCACCAATGTCGCCAGCTACTATGCCAGCAAAGGGTTAAATACCACTCTGATGGATTATGATCCCCAGGCCTCCAGCAGTATGTGGCACAGCCTGCGTCCCAATAACCTGCCGCCCATAAACCTCATCACCGCCTACGAGCGTTTCTCAACCGTGACACGCTCCTGGAAGCTTCGCATCCCGCTGGATACCCAGAGACTGATTATCGATGTCCCAGCTGGGATGTCCGGGTTCGAATTGCAGGATATCATCAAGAAGGTCGACACCATCCTGATCCCGGTAACACCCTCGCCTATCGATATCCATGCCACCTCCGATTTCATCAAGGAGTTGATCCTGGTTGGAAAGGTACGTTCCTACCCAATCCGCATTGGTGTGGTGGCAAACAGAGTCAAGAAAGAGTCACCGGTTTACCTGCCATTGATTAAATTCCTAAGCCGACTGGAGATCCCTTTCATCACCATGTTGTGGGACAGTATGAACTACGTAAAAGCGGCCGAAAACGGCATGGGTATCTTTGACTTAGAGGATACCGATTGCAAAGATGACATGAGTAGCTGGAAAGAGCTTTTTGACTGGGTGGATGAAATCAAGGATAAGAGCAGCACTAATATCCACTATATTTCCAACAGGCTTAATAATAATCGTCTAGTCTAATAAGGTATGCGATTTATCAGTCTTACCTTCATCATTTTCTTCCTTCTTGTGAGCGCAAATGCACTCGCATCCGACATTCAACACCAGCGCCTGCTATATCTGGATGCTGAAAAATATATCAAAAATGGCAATATGAGCCGATTCAGCAGTAATAAGAATCAGCTCATCGATTATCCTCTCTATCCCTATCTTGTATACCTTGAATTACGCAAGAATATCTATCACGTCGATCACGACGCCGTGAGATTGTTCTTTTATAAATATGGAGAGACACCCGTAGCCGACAAACTTCGTCGCAAATATTTGCACGTGCTTGCGCGCCGGCAAAAATGGCAGGATTTTGTTCACTTCTACAAAGACTCATCAGATACCAAGTTGGAATGTCTGTATCGAAAAGCTCTGTACAAGGTAGGCAACCACTCTCAGGCCATTTATAACGTTGAAGATATCTGGCTCACCGGCAAATCATTGCCGAGCGCCTGCGACTTTATTCTCAAAACAGCCATGAACGAGGAGGTTATCAGTAGTGAGCTTTTGATCGAAAGATTAAAGCTTGCCGTTGATAAGAGAAATATACGACTTGCCTATTACCTCTCGGGGAAATTAACCAATAGTGAAGAACTTAAATCGAGAATACGTAATTCTCATCACTTTCCTATTAAGTTCCTTGATGCAACCACACTACAGACGGCAACCGATCTGGAAAAATTCCTCTATTCTCACGCAATGATTCAACTTGCAAGAAAAGACTTGGAACTTGCCCTAAACTACTGGGGCGATACAAATAAAAATCTTCTAGTGAAAAATGATGTCATCAGCGTCGAACGACGTTTAAGTTACGAAGCCTATCGTCAACGCAGTGAACCCCCAAAACGTATGGTTGCCTTTTCTACAGAACATAGTGACCGTTCGACTCTCGCATCTCTCTTTCGCCTGAATCTATCGCATAAAAACTGGTCACAAGTTCTGAAGAATATTGACCAGTTCGACCACGAAGATGCCAGTGCAGAAGAGTGGCTATATTGGCGAGCCAGAAGTATGGAGAGGCTGGGCAATTATATTCAGGCCTACCGAATATACGATGACATTTCATCCAACCGTTCATTTTATGGTTTTTTATCGGCCGACAAACTACACAAGCCCTACAAAATGAACCTCGAAACCGTTGAGTACGAGCCGAAAGAGTTACAAATCATAGAGAAAAACCCCTATTACCTGCGCGCGTACGAATTATACAAACTCGGCAGACCGGCTGATTCACGCCGAGAATTTCTCTACATGATTAGTCATTTTGATGATGAAGAGCTAAATAAAGCGGCGTTTGTTGCTCACCATAACGGCTGGCATGATGTTGCAATACTAACTATGGCCAAGGGCCAGAATTATGATGACTTAAAGATACGATTCCCGGTCATTGAATTCGAAAATGAAGACAGTATTGTTGTCGACAAAGCATGGTTATTAGCGCTCATACGTCAGGAAAGCATTTTCATGCATGACGCCATGTCCCACAGAGGTGCATTAGGCCTCATGCAGATCATGCCCAAAACAGCAAACTATATTGCCCGTCTTTCGAAATTAAAAATAGGCAACTCGCGTTATCGGATCAGCAAGCAAGAGCTCCTGAACAAGGAAAACAATGTATTACTGGGATCACATTATCTGTCCAGAAACATGGAAATGTTCAATGACAACCCGGTTTTGGCAACAGCGGCGTATAACGCAGGCCCTTATAATGTAAAGAAGTGGTTACCAGATAATCGTCTTGATGCCGATATATGGATTGAAACAATTCCGTTTAACGAAACACGCGACTACGTTCAGCGTGTGCTTACCTATACATCCATATATGAAAAAAAGCTGGGTATTAAAGATAGAAAAATGACTGACCGCATGCCTGATATTATTTCAAAGCCTAATTACTGATCACCGCACCCAACTTCTGCTTTAATGCCTCACAGTCTATATCCGCATGTTTATCTATTTTTGTCTCAAGCATATCCAATAATTGAGATCTCGTTATAACCGCTTCTGGCATTTGCTTTGGAAAGTTACACTTATCTGAAAACATGCAATATTGGACAATATCAAATTCCGGTATCTTATCTCGAATCTGATTGACTAACTCACGAAGATCTCGCAACGGGTTTTTAAATTTAAAACCGCTATGCCCAATAGTCTGAGTCCACTCGGTTATATTTTCTGAACCATAAATATTGCCGATATAATCAAAATACTTCACAACCACAAGTTTTTTACCAGACACCATAAAATAATCGATGTGGTGAAATTCATCATCATAATTGTCGACATAAATATCAGTAAAAAGACAATTCAGTTTTCTATTTAGTTTCCACTTATAAATAGCTTCGCGTACAGTTTCAAACATAAAATTCTAAGTCTTCCAAAAAATTATTAACCACGGAACTGGACTAATACCATGCCGGAAAATTTATTGTCCTTGTAAAATTCCACACGATATACATTGTGGCCTTTGTCAAGAGAGAAACGCTTCAACATCGACTTTCTTGATACTCTCAGTTCATCCTCACTTTTTTTTCTGGCGACAAAACCTATCACATTGACTCGATACCCATCTATTTTTTTAACAAGAAAATCCCTATCGATATTAACAGTTGAACCTATAGGAATAGATTGATATTGGCCATCGACAATCATAGAGACTGTTTCCAGGCTCTTGTCGTAATCAAAGAATTGAGGATATAGTCGCGCGATACTACGATTGCCGTATTTAACCTTATAGTGGCCTTTCGATTTCACAACGGCGAGCAGTGGGTTGTTCGCCTCAAATTCAACCCGACCATCGCGCGTGATGGGAAAGTATCGTATTACACTCTGTACATCGTCGAGATGCAAAGCGATTCTCTTTTCATAAAGCGACAACGCGAGATTACTGCCAATCAGATGTTTAAGCGTGGGCATCGCCAGCTCAAAATCACGCACATATTCTATTTGTGCGAGTGCAAAAAACTCTTCAATCAAATTCAGGTGAAAGAAAACTCGTTCATGAGTTGCAAATGACTTACTTGCTTCGAGTCCAAATGCTGCCTTCTTATGTTTGACAGCATAATATGTCAATGTTTTTTGCATCTCACGATTGCCCGCTCGAGTACGCGTGTTTTTTACATTATATTGATGATCGCTCGCCGTCAGCCTCCGATTTAATTTGTCAGCAACGGTTTTACCCATTGCCTCAAGTCCGGGGAATGCAGACCCTTCCAGGTAGGATTGATCGATTACAATAGACTGTCCCCAGCGATAGGGGTTACGATACTTGTCTATGTACGTTTTACGATAAAAACCACTTCCATCATGCAAATTAAGCACCAGGTCCACCTGGTCATTACGAATCAGGCGTTTGACTTCTTCAACCGCGTCATAATCCGGATCGCTATGATTGATGGCTCTGAATTTACGGTTCATGTCACCGTTTATTCCACGCGAACTTTGCACAATACTATTAAAATTCAAATTGGGAATGACCCAGACATTTCCCTTTGTAATTTTGTAATTGGTAACAAGTATGGAAGCGGCAGTGAAGCCCCCGGGTTCATCACCCTGTATACCGCCAACAATAAGTACTGTTTTGCCAGTCTCTGAACCCTGTAGTTTGTAGACTTCATGTTTAAGGCCATCGGCTGTGACTGGCAATGTAGCCAGCAAGCCGAACAAACAAAACACGTATTTATACAACTTTAATATGCCAGGGCTCATAGCGCACACCAAACCTGTTGGTTTCATGGTAACGAATCTTAATATAATCAAGCTCGCGTATTTGCTGATATACAGGCGTGTTGGAAAATTCTGCGGTGAAATTTCGTTTACCAAGACCTTTCATACCAACATCGAAATCGCCAATGGCATGAAAAGAATGTCCAGGTGGAGCCAATGAACGAGAGGCACGCGACAGATTGCCATTAACCGATACCGCCTTATTAGTGAACAGCAGCAATTGCTTCACCACACTTCTAACCCCGGAGGTCAGGATCATCTGTCTGCCTACGTCACGCTCCAGATTTTTCAGGGTCTGCAAGGGTTGCCCTTTGAACATAAACTGTCCAGTCCCCGCTACTTTGACCATATTGTTTCTATCAACGCGGTCATCGATGTGATCGTTTATACGCTCACCATAAAATCCATACACCTGGGCGTTTTCATTGAACAACTCATCAATCAACGCGAGCTGAGCTGAATTAAATTCACCAATTTGTCCGTTGTATCTGGCATATTTCATCAATTCGTTGAAATTGAGGACCGAATAATTTGCATAGCCGACGTAGGACTGAATGTAGTTCAACTTATCTCTAAGCGAAATGAGCACATCGAACTTCTCAACCGGGAGTATAACGTCGTCACCGAAGTCATCATCAAAGTGTGTGACCTTCTGTAATTGCAAATTTTCCGATTCAGTGCCAACATCTGGTGTCGTACGATTTACTGGTTCGACCGGGATTGAATCTTTTTTACCATACTCGGCCAGAATGTAAGCCGTAGCCGCCGTGGCCGATAACAACCCCAGGAAATCACGCCGTTTCATTGTGCCACCTGAACCCTTACTCATGATAAAAAATAACCGCCTGATCTACTCAATCACCGATGACCTTGGCCCTGTTCAGGTGTATGAAAATCAGGTACTTCGCTCTTTGCATTTTGGCACACGGGCGCGCCAGAGCGCAATGTACCCCAACAAACCCTACCTGCTTCCACTCTCCTACAGCCGATACATGCTGGCCCCTTTGTTATTCATACCCAGGGTGCGAAGAGTGCTAATCCTGGGGTTTGGAGCTGGCTCTCTATTTCAATATATGAACTATCATTTCAAGCCCGAACTTGACATTGTCACGGTGGAGTTAAGACAGGCGGTTATTGACGTCGCCCGGGATTACTTCCACCTTCAAGAGTATGAGCAGGATCTCGAAATAAATGTCATGCCCGCGATGGAATACCTCGAACAGGAGCATGCCCCCTTCGACCTTGTGTTTGTGGACATCTATAACGACAAGGGGGCCGATCAAACCTTACTCGAACAGCGTTTCTTCACACAATTGCTCCGGCATGTGAACGAACATGGAATGATCAGTGTGAATCTCTGGTCATCTCACAGTGCGGCCTTCAAACAAGTCAGTGCCAATATTCAACAGCACTTTCCCTATCTGCTCAACCTGCCGGTTCCCAATAAGGGCAATGTCATTGTACTGGCCGGTCAAACTCCAACTGATTTGATGCACCCGGATTTGATGTCGCGAGCCAAGTTACTACAGCAACAATTCAATACTGAGTTCCCGATGTTACTCAATCAATTGCGCAACTATAATCGCTGAACATAACTCGATCCTCCGCCTCATCCTGACAGCTTGACGTCGATTGTCACAAAAGTGTAAATTCCTGAGAGAAATACGTGGTTTTTACCTTGCACTGGTCTATCGTGTCTAGTTAATAAAAATGCCATTAAATCAGGATGTAGATATGAAACTCTCCACCAAAGGTCGATATGCCGTTACTGCTATGCTGGACCTGGCCATTAATGCCAAAACCGGCCCCGTTACGCTCTCCGATATCTCGGTGTGCCAGGACATTTCCCTCTCATACCTGGAACAGTTGATGAGCCTCTTGCGTCAACAGAAACTGGTCAAGGGCATGCGAGGACCCGGTGGCGGCTATATGCTCTCCAGACCGGCCGATGAGATCACCATCGCTGAAATCATCACTGCTGTGGATGAAAGCGTCGATGTGACTCGCTGCAAGGGTAACGAGGATTGCCAGGGCGGTGTTCGTTGTCTCACCCATGAACTGTGGGATGAACTCAGTCATCAGCTATATCACTTTCTAGACGGTATCACCTTGGCGCGTTATGTGAATCGACCCGATGTCCAGCACATCATCAACAAGCAGGAACGACCGCTAAGGCCGGCGAATCTCATCACAAATCCGCAGACCGTTTAATCTTAAAACATCGATATATTCTTACTAGCGTCGCTTGCCCGAAGCTAGTTTAGTAGCTACAAATATATTAAATAACCAAGCTACACAGCTGATATAAGGCGGTGTAGACTGCCCGAAAACAAGAACATAATTAGAACACACCCGGGGGGAGTCCATGAGTAGACACCTATATACATGGGCCAGGCCTGCGCTGGCCTGCATGCTGATGTTGCTTCAATCCTCGGCACTGGCAGAATTGATACTCACCGCACCGCCGAGAGAAAGCCTGTCGCAGGGCGAGGCAATATACGGACCCATCGCCAAACACTTTTCGAGAGTCACCGGCCAGAACGTGAGCTATGTCCATCCCGACAACTGGCTCAATTACCAGCAACAAATGCGTAAAGGTAAGTACGACATCGTATTCGATGGCCCACATTTCATGTCATGGCGTATGGCCAATCTAAATCATAGCCCCCTGGCCAAGCTTGAGGGTCAACTTCGCTTCATCCTGATTAGTAAAACCGACCAGACCGATATTAATGACATTGGCGACCTCGTGGGCAGAAAGATCTGCGGCCTGCCCCCTCCCAACCTCGCCACCTTGACCATGTTCGCGGAATTTCAAAACCCGGTGAGACAACCCATTTTCGTTGGTATACGAGGTGGTTTCGGCCAGGTCTATCGAGCCTTCCAGGAAGGTCAATGCGATGCGGCGGTGTTCCGCGACAGTTTCTATAAGGGCAAGATTAGCGAGCCGGATAAAAAGGCTGTGAAGATTATTTTTACGAGTAACCCGCTCCCCAACCAGGGGTTCACGGTTGATGCGAACAAGTTGCCCGCTGCAATGCAACGAGACATCATGCAATCCCTCTTGAGTGATGCCGGTATCGAAGCAACACGTCCCTTGTTACAACGTTTTGCAAAAAATACCCACTCGCTACTGCCCGCCAGCGAATCCGAATACACGGGCCATAACCGTTATATTGAAGGGGTTATCTTCGGTTGGTGATGCCAGGCTGGTAATTGTGATTCATCCATAATACTTTTATGTGTGAATCCATTAAGCGGGAGGCCCCATGCCTGAGCTCAAGATTAACGGCAAGCTTTATTCCTTCGAGGCCGAACAGGACACTCCCCTGCTCTGGACCATTCGTGAACAGGTGGGACTCACCGGCACCAAGTTCGGCTGTGGAATCGCCTCTTGCGGTGCCTGCACCGTGTTGCTCGATGGTAAACCGGTACGCAGTTGCATCATGCCTCTCGCCTCGGCGCTCGGCCGCGAAATCACCACCATCGAAGGGATCTCCAGTCTCAAATATCATCCCGTGCAACAGGCATGGATCGAACTCGAAGTGCCACAATGTGGTTACTGCCAGTCGGGTCAAATCCTCTCTGCCGTCGCACTGCTCGAACAAAACCCCTCTCCCAGCGATGACGATATCGACTCTGCAATGAACGGGAATCTCTGCCGCTGCGGTACCTATCAACGTATACGAAAGGCCGTACACCGTGCTGCCAAGCTGAGTCAGGAAGGGGGCTAGATCATGGAGAATGCAACACTCACGCGACGTAGTTTCCTCAAGCTGTCACTCAGCGCCTCGGCCCTGTTTATTGGTGGGCGCCATATCGTCGCCACGGCCAATGACGACACTGACACCCCGGACACCTTCGTACCCAATGCCTGGATTCGTGTCGATCGCAACAACACTATTACATTCATGATCGATAAGTCAGAAATGGGTCAAGGCGTCATGACCTCACTGGCCATGCTCATCGCTGAGGAAATGGAAGTTGACCTGGACGCCATTCATACTGAATTTGCCCCCGCCGAGCCGGTCTATGCCAATACTCTGTTCGGTGTACAAATCACGGGAGGCAGTACCAGCATACCCAGCTCCTGGGACAATCTGCGCAGCATGGGCGCGGCGGCACGCACCTTGTTTATCAAGGCCGCCGCCAGCCACTGGAACGTACCCGCCGGTGAGTGCTATGCCGAGTCAGGCCGTATCCATCACGGTGACAGTGATCGCAGCATCAGTTATGGCGCCCTGATCGACACCGCTGCCGAACAGGAATTGCCAGACAAGTTACCACTCAAGATGCCGCAGCAGTTTCGTCTCATCGGCAAGCCGGTGGCAAGACTCGACACACCGGCCAAGGTCGATGGCAGTGCCAGGTTCGCCATCGATGTGGAGCTGGAGG
>JABURT010000117.1 GCA_014762495.1 Gammaproteobacteria bacterium
ATCCGCTGGTTTCCTGGCGAGACCATGCTGACAGGCATCGGGCAGGGGTATACCCTATCCACCCCGCTGCAACTGGCCTCCGCGACCGCCACCATGGCCACCGATGGCATGCGCCTCAAACCTCAACTGGTTGGGATCGTGGAAGACCCCGCCAATGGCGAGCAGCAGTTGCAAGAGGCCGAGTTGGTGGACCAGGTCGAGCTCAGCGACCCTTCCCACTGGGACTACATCCAGAACGCCATGATGGAGGTGGTGCACACCACTCACGGCAGCGCGCGCGGTGCCTCCTGGGGCTTGAAATACAAAATGGCGGGCAAGACCGGTACCGCGCAGGTCTTCGGCATCAAGGAAGACGAGGAGTACAATGCCGAGGAACTGGAAAAGCGCTTGCGTGACCATGCCCTCTTTATCGCCTATGCACCGGTCGAGGCGCCACGCATCGCGCTGGCCGTGATCGTCGAAAACGGCGGTGGCGGCGGCAGCGTGGCCGCCCCCATCGCGCGCAAGGTGATCGACCACTTCATGCTTAAAACCCCGGTAATTGATCCATGATCGATGGTGGCAGCAATAACCAGTCCCGTACCTGGCAGCGCTATCATCTCGACCTGCCCCTGCTCATCGGCCTGTTCAGCCTCGCGCTCATGGGGCTGGTGATCCTCTACAGCGCCGGTAGCCAGAATGGGGATCTGATCCTGAGACAGGTCCTGCGCCTTGGCGTGGGATTCGCGGCCATGTTCGCCGTGGCCCAGATCACGCCACAACAGCTCAGCCGCTGGTCTATCTGGATCTTCGGCGTCGGTACCCTGTTATTGATCCTGGTCCTGCTCACCGGCGAGGTTGGCAAGGGCGCACAGCGCTGGCTGGACTTAGGGCTGGTCCGCTTCCAGCCCTCGGAGATCATGAAGCTCGCAGTGCCCCTGATGCTGGCCCGATTCATGGCGACCTCGCCCATGCCGCCAAGCTTCAAGACCGTCATCGTCGGTGCCATACTCATCGGTATTCCCACCTTCCTGATCATGAAGCAGCCGGACCTGGGCACCTCCCTGCTCATCGCCTCTTCCGGCCTGTTTGTGTTGCTCTTCGCCGGCCTGCGCTGGCGCTATGTCACGGCTGTGCTGGGTGCCGTGGTGGTGGCGGCGCCCTTCATCTGGAACCTGCTGCACACCTACCAGAAAAACCGCGTCCTCACCTTCCTCGATCCCGAGCGCGACCCACTGGGGACCGGTTACCACATTATCCAGTCCAAGATCGCCATCGGCTCGGGCGGCCTCTATGGCAAAGGCTGGCTCAATGGCACCCAGTCACACCTCGATTTCCTGCCCGAGCGTACCACCGACTTTATCTTCGCCGTGGCCAGCGAAGAATTCGGCCTGCTCGGTGTACTGTTGCTGCTTACCGCCTACCTGTTTATCGTCCTGCGCGGGATCTACATTGCCATCCAGGCCCAGGACTCTTTCTCCCGCCTGCTGGCCGGCAGCCTGACCATGACCTTTTTCGTCTACTTTTTCGTCAATATTGCCATGGTAAGCGGGCTCTTGCCCGTGGTGGGACTGCCGCTGCCGTTGGTCAGTTATGGGGGCACATCCATGGTGACCTTGCTGGCATCTTTCGGTATCCTGATGTCTATACAAACGAATAGGAAGTTGGTCGCAACGTAGCGTTATGCATATGGTAAAGAAGTCCTGTCGTTCTGCGCTCGTCGCCCTGTTGCTGCTCAGCCTGTCACCGGCTGCCGCCGGCAACCTGACCCAACGAGACGATTACAAATCCTTCGTCGATGAGATGGTGTCCCGACACCAGTTCAACGGCGACCTGCTGGATCGTATATTCCGCAAGGTCAACCTGCAGCCCTCCATCATCGAGGCCATCACACGTCCCGCCGAGGCCAAACCCTGGTACCAGTATCGCCCCATCTTCATGAAGCAGGCGCGGATACGCGGCGGCGTAAAATTCTGGGAGCGCCACGCCGACACCCTGCGCCGGGCCGAAGAGAAGTATGGCGTGCCGCCCCAGATCATTGTCGCCATCATTGGCGTGGAAACCCGATACGGCCGCTATACCGGCAACTATCGTGTCATCGATGCCCTTTCCACCCTGGCCTTTGATTACCCCCCACGCAGCCGCTTTTTCCGCAGTGAGCTGGAGCACTACCTGCTGATGACGCGTGAGGAACAGATCGACCCACTGAAGATGAAGGGCTCCTACGCCGGCGCCATGGGCCAGCCGCAGTTCATTGCCTCCTCCTTCCGTAGCTATGCCGTGGACTTCAATGGCGACGGCCATCGCGACCTGTGGGAAAATGAAGAGGACGTCATCGGCTCGGTGGCCAATTACTTCAAGCGTCATGGCTGGGAGCGCGGCGCCCCCGTCACCGCCCAGGTCAGCGTCACCGGCAAGGGCTATCGCGAGATCCTGGAAAAAGGCATTAAGCCCGATACCGAACTCAAACAGTTCCGTCGCCACGGAATCGAAGTACCGAAACAATACCCCGACGAGATGGAAGCCGCCCTCATCGAGCTGGAAACCCAGGACAGCCAGGAGTACTGGGCCGGCATGAAAAACTTCTACGTCATCACCCGCTATAATCACAGTGCCCTCTATGCCATGGCGGTCTACCAGCTCAGCGAAGCCATACTTGAGCGATACCAGTCACGCAGCACCGCCGCAAAGGACTCGGGAAACTAGGGGAATACCTCTATGCACCCTCGCACACTCGTCTCAATGCCCCTGTTGGCCGGACTCTGGCTAGGTGGCTGCGGCACAACCGGGATACGCGACAGTGCCCCCGAGCATGTCCCGGTTGACCCGCAATCGGTGCCCAACGCGGTGCCGCGGGACGAACCCCGCAGCAAGTACGGCAATCCCCGCAGTTACGAGGTCTTCGGCAAGCGTTATACCCTGCTCGATACCCATCGCGGTTATCGCAAGCGTGGCATTGCCTCCTGGTACGGCACCAAGTTCCACGGCCGCAGGACGTCAAGTGGCGAACCCTATGATATGTTCGCCATGACCGCGGCGCACAAGACCCTGCCCATACCCTGCTACGCGCGCGTTACCAACCTCGACACCGGCAAGCAGATCATCGTGCGCGTCAACGACCGCGGTCCCTTCCACCCCAACCGCATAATCGATCTCTCCTACGTCGCCGCCGCCAAGCTCGACATGCTGAAAAAGGGGACGGCCCGAGTCGAGGTCGAAGTGATTGATCCCTCCGCTCCCAAGGCGGAGCCCGAAGTGCAACAGGTGGCGGTGAAGCACCGCGTCGATCCGGAGCCCTCACAATTCCCCGAAGCGGTCGAAGCGTCGTCGGTGAAAAATACCAATCTGTACCTACAGGTGGCTGCCTACGCACAGAAGGATAACGCCGAGAAGGCCCGTGCCGAACTGATCATGATGCTGGATGAAAACATCACCATCCGTCAGCCCGATGGCGATATCTTCAAACTCTGGGTCGGACCACTGGAGACGGTTGAAGATGCGGATCGGGTCTCGGCAATGCTGGGGGAACGCGGCTATCCTCAGTCGCATGTCATCATCGATTGAGTCCAATAAGAGAGACCTGTCATTGCGCCATATGAACGGGTAGAATGACGCCTTGTCGTGAACGTATCGCTAAGCTCAGGGAAAATAACGTAAACCGCCATGAAACGACTTATACCATTCCTCCTCACTGCTTTTTTCAGTACACAAGCCTTCGCCAATCCCAACGCCTTCAGCCTGGTACCGGCCCCACCCAAACTCAATGCCGAGGCCTACCTGCTGATCGACTACCATAGCAACCAGGTGCTGGCGGAAGAGAATGCCGACATGCGCATCGAACCGGCCAGTCTGACCAAGATGATGACCTCCTATGCCGTGTTCTATGAATTGAAAAACGGCACCGTCAAACTCGAAGACATGGCCAAGGTCAGCACCAAGGCCTGGCGCACCGCACAGGGGACCTCCACCATGTTCCTGCGCGAACGCCAGGAGGTAAGCATTGAGGACCTGCTAAGTGGTTTGATCATCCAGTCAGGCAATGACGCCAGCGTAGTCCTGGCCGAACACATCGCCGGCTCCGAGGAGGCCTTTGCCTCTTTGATGAACGAACACGCCCGCAACCTGGGTATGACCGGCACCCACTTCGTCAACTCCACCGGCCTGCCCGACCCCGAGCACTACACCACCGCACGCGACCTGGCGATCCTGGCCAAGGCCCTGATCCATGACTATCCCGAGTTCTACCACCTGCACGCGGAAAAGAAGTTCTCCTTTAACGGTATCGATCAATACAATCGTAATCGCCTGTTGTGGCGTGACCGTTTTGTTGACGGCATCAAGACCGGTCACACCGAATCGGCAGGCTATTGCCTGGTGGCCTCGGCAGAGCGCAACAACATGCGCCTGATCTCGGTCGTCACCGGCACCGACAATGAAAATGCCCGCGCCGTGGAGAGCCAGAAGCTGCTGCGGTACGGCTACCGATTCTTCTCCACCTACCACATCTATGACTCCAGTACCGAGCTCTACAAGATGCGTGTCTGGAAGGGTGAAAAGGAGGAGGTCCCGCTGGGTATCGATCAGCCTCTTTACGTCACCATTCCCCGTGGTCAATACAAGAAGCTTAAGGCCAAGCTCAACGTCGACCAGGACATCGAGGCACCGGTTACCAAGGGCGGCCAGTACGGGACCGTCAACGTGACACTGGGCGGTAATGAGCTGTTGAATCGACCGCTGGTCGCCCTCGAGGATATCGGCGAGGGCAGCATGTGGACGGTGGTCAAGGACAGCGTACTGCAAATGTTCCAGTAATCCTTATCAGGGGAGGCATGGCCTCCCCGTTTCTTTGATGACATCCATGCAAAACGATCCCCTCTGCTATCTCAACGGCGAATACGGCCCACTCAGCCAGGCCAAGATCTCGGTACTGGATCGGGGGTTTATCTTCGGCGACGGGGTCTACGAAGTGATCCCGGTCTATGCCGGCAGGCCCTTTCGTCTGCCCCACCACCTGGCACGCCTGCAAAACAGTCTCGACGCCATTCGCATCGACAATCCCCTGAGCGAGCCGGAATGGGACAAGGTGATCCAGCACATTACAAAAACCAATGGCGACGGCGATCAATCGGTCTACGTGCAGGTCACGCGCGGTGTCGCAAGACGGGACCACAGCTTTCCCGATAACACGCCGCCCACGGTCTTCGTCATGAGTTCGGAACTGGTGGCGCCGAGCCGAGACCAGGTGGAACAGGGCATCGAGGCCATTACCCTGCAGGATATCCGCTGGCTCAACTGTCATATCAAGGCCATCTCCCTGCTGCCCAATGTCCTCTTCCGCCAGGCCGCCATCGATGCCGGCGCCAACGAGGCCATCCTGCTGCGCGAGGGCCAGGCCACCGAGGGCGCGGCCAGTAACCTGTTCCTGGTCAAGGACGGCGTTATCATCACCCCGCCCAAGAGCAGCAAGCTGCTGCCCGGCATCACCCGCGACCTGATGGTGGAAATGGCCCATCAACACGGGCTTCCGCTGCAGGAACGCGACATCGATGAGGCGGAGCTGCGTGGGGCCGACGAGATCTGGATCACCTCATCGACCAAGGAGGTGATGCCGGTGCTCCGGCTCGACGGCGAGCCCGTGGGAACGGGCACACCGGGTCCCTTCTGGCAGACTGTCTACGAACTCTATCAGGGTCTGAAACAGGACCTGCGCAGCGGCCGGGCCAGCTGATCGGGTATAATCCGACTAATACTCAAGCGGGCAAGGCATATGAGCGATCTGCATAACACCGAGACCAATTTCGAGTTTCCCTGTGAATTTCCCATCAAGGCCATGGGCCATAACCAGCCCGGCTTCGAGGCACTGGTGGTGGGAATTGTGCGCAAACACGCCCCTGAGCTCAGCGAAGGCGCGGTAACGAGTCGCCCCAGCAAGGGCGACAAGTGGTTGTCGGTGACCGTCACCATCACCGCCCAAAGCAAGGCCCAGCTCGATGCCATCTACCTGGAACTCAACGACCACGACGATGTGGTCATGACCCTTTAATGCCCCGGAACGTCGTCAATATTCGCCGCCTTTCCGGTCTGCAGCCCTACCAGCCGGTGTGGCGAGCCATGCAGGCCTATACCGAGGGGCGCGACGAGAGCAGTGCCGACGAGATCTGGCTGTTACAGCACGAACCGGTCTTCACCATGGGGCGCAATGCCAAGCGCGAGCACCTGCTGGAGACAGGCGACATCCCGGTGGTCGATATCGATCGCGGCGGTCAGGTCACCTACCACGGCCCCGGCCAGTTGATGGCCTACCTGCTGCTGGATATACGGCGTCTGAAGATGGGGGTTCGTCAGATCGTCTCCGCCATGGAACACGCGGTTATCAATGTATTATCCAGCTACGGTATCCAGGCCGAGGCCCGTGCCGACGCCCCCGGCGTCTACGTGGACGGCGCCAAGATTGCCGCCCTCGGTCTCAGGGTCAAGCAGGGCAGGTGCTACCACGGCCTCAGCTTCAACATCGACATGGATATGACCCCCTTCTCTCGCATCAACCCCTGCGGCTATGCCGGCCTGGCGGTGACACAGCTCAAGGACCATGTCGAAAGTTACGATTGGCAGGAGATGGAGAATCGCCTGCTCAAGCAATTGCAGCAGCAACTTGGCGACAGGCCGTTCGTGGAGATCACGGAACCAGTGCGCAGGTAACAAAGGCCTCTTAAAACGCATCGACAAAGCCCACATCGCAACTCAAGGGAGACAAAAAGCTGTCAGAACAGCGCAACCCCCTCGCCATTCACGCATACCAGGATAATCATTAACCACAAGGACGGAAGTCCCTATTGAACAAGCTGCTTGAGCTTCCCCCCTATACGCAATAAGGTAGTGACCATGCATATACGTCCCGAAACATCCGATGATCAAGAGTCCATTCGCGGCCTGTTACAGGCCGCCTTCGAATCAGATGCCGAGGCACGGCTGGTGGAGGCGCTGCGGCAATCTGGCCTCGAACTCATCTCTCTAGTGGCGGTGGAAGACGGTCTTGTGGTCGGTCATATCCTGTTCAGCCCGGTCACCCTCGACAGCGATGAATCCATCAAAATTGCCGGCCTCGCCCCCATGGCTGTCCTGCCGCAGTTACAGAAACAGGGCATCGGCGCACGCCTTATACTGGAAGGACTCAAGGCCTGCGAACTCCAATCCTACGAGGTGGTCGTCGTGCTCGGCCACCCGCAGTACTATCCCCACTTCGGATTCGAGTCCTCCCTCAAGTATGGGATCCACTCGGAGTTTGAGGTGCCGGACGATGCCTTCATGCTGCAGGAACTCAAGCCGCATGTACTGGAGGGTAAGTCCGGAACCATTCACTATGCGCCCGCCTTCAAGCAGGTCTAAAGACACCGACAAGGCTATGAGCGCAACTTTTTCTACGCCGATCAGGCATCCCGCTTCATTGCATGCCGCATCTAAGTCTCAGTATATTGGAGCTATATACGAATTAGCTTGCGGCGACAGTTAACATGAATACGGAATCCAATCCCGAGAGACAAAGCTGGCATAGCGACGACACGCAAGAGGTGCTGGATGCCTTGCAGAGCGATGGCGCGGGGCTCAGCCAGGACGAGGCGGAGCACAGACTAGAACGCTACGGCCCCAACCGTTTGCCGTCACCACCGCGCCTTAATCCGATCCTCCGTTTCCTGCGCCATTTTCACAATGTCCTCATCTATGTCCTGATAGGTGCCGCCTTCATCACGGCAACGCTCGGCCACTACGCAGACACCGGCGTTATTCTCGCAGTCGTCTTGATCAATGCCTTCATCGGCTTTCTGCAGGAAGGCAGGGCCGAGAAGGCTATGGACTCGATACGCCAGATGCTGGCGCTACACGCCTCTGTATTACGTGAAGGTAACCGTCACAGTCTGCCCGGTGAAGATCTGGTACCCGGTGATATCGTTCTGCTGGAGGCGGGAGACAAGGTCCCGGCCGATCTGCGACTGCTCAAGAGCCATGGACTTCAGATCCAGGAGTCCGTGTTAACAGGGGAATCGGTGGCGGTGGATAAACAGACCTCACCGGTAGCGGATGCGTCACCACTTGGTGATCGTAGCTGCATGGCCTATAGCGGTACCACCGTGACCAACGGCCAGGGTAGAGGTATCGTCGTGGCGACAGGCGGTGCCACTGAACTCGGACGGATCAGTGACATGCTCTCCCAGGTGGAGATGCTACAGACCCCCTTGTTAACGCAAATGGCGGTGTTCGCCAAGTGGTTGACCGCCATCATATTGGTCCTTTCCACGCTGATCCTGATTTACGGCCACTATTATCTGAATCAAGCCTTCAATGAGGTCTTCATGGCGGTGGTCGGAATCGCCGTCGCCGCCATTCCAGAAGGCTTGCCCGCGGTCCTCACCATCACCCTGGCCGTGGGCGTGCAGGCCATGGCGCGACGCAATGCCATCGTCCGTCGCCTGCCCGCGATCGAGACACTGGGCTCGGTATCCGTGATCTGCTCGGACAAGACCGGCACACTCACCCGCAATGAAATGAACGTCACCACGGTAGTCACGGCTGAGCATCGCTACGACATTAGCGGGGCCGGTTACGAGCCCAATGGCGATATCCATCGCCAGGACGAGACGGTGGATCCGACACGTCATCCCTTACTGCACCTGATGGGACGGACCGCCGCCTTATGCAACGATGCCCGGCTTCAGCATACCGGGACCAACTGGGAATCGGCAGGCGACCCCATGGAAGCCGCGCTGCTGGCCTTCGCCGGTAAAGCGGGCATGGACGGTGACGAGACCCGCGATCAGTGGAGCCGTACCGACATCATTCCCTTCGATACCCAGACCCGTTATATGGCCACTCTCAATCACAACCACGAGGGAGAGGCCGGCATTTTTCTCAAGGGTGCGCCGGAGGCGGTGCTCGGCATGTGCCGGCGACAACGTCAGCAAGACGGACAGGAGTTGCCACTGGATGAAAGCTACTGGCAGCAGCAGGCCGAGGCAATCGCCGCCTCCGGTCAGCGGGTGCTGGCGCTTGCGATGCGTGAAGTCCCGCCTGAACACACCGTCCTGGAACGCGCCGACATCGAAGGCTCGCTGACATTCCTTGGACTTGTGGGACTCATCGATCCACCGCGCGAAGAGGCCATCGATGCGGTGTCCGAGTGTCACAGTGCAGGCATTGCCGTGAAGATGATTACCGGTGACCACGCAGCCACCGCCCTGGCCATCGGTCGACAGCTCGGACTCAAGCGCACCAGTCGAGCACTCACCGGCGCCGAACTGGATGGTCTGGACGATGACGCATTGGCCCATGCGGTGAAGGAGACGGATATCTTCGCCCGTACCAGTCCGGAGCATAAACTTCGCCTCGTCATGGCCCTGCAGGCCCAGGGCATGACCGTGGCCATGACCGGCGATGGGGTCAACGACGCCCCGGCCCTGAAACGCGCCGGTGCCGGCATCGCCATGGGCCGAAACGGCAGCGAGGCGGCCAAGGAAGCGGCAGAGATCGTACTGGCGGATGACAACTTTGCCTCCATCGTCGCCGCCGTTCGCGAGGGCCGTACGGTCTACGACAATATCAAAAAGGTCATCAGCTGGACCCTGCCGACCAATACCGGTGAGGCCATGACCATCATCATCGCCCTGCTGCTCGGTCTAAGCCTGCCCATTACGCCCATACAGATCCTCTGGATCAACATGATTACGGCCGTGTCCCTGGGCATTGCCCTGGCCTTCGAACCCAGTGAAGCCAATATCATGCGCCGCCCGCCGAGACCGCGTAAGGCCCCGCTACTGGACAAGAGCCTGAGCTGGCACATCGTGCTGGTCGCCGCACTGTTCCTGGCCGCGGTGTTCGGCATCTTCGAGTACGCCATATATCGTGGCTACAGCGAGGCCCTGGCACAAAGCCTGGCGGTCAACACCCTGGCCGTACTTGAGATCTTTCATCTCTTCTATATACGTAACATGTACGGCACCGCATTGAACTGGAAAGCGGTTCGCGGCACCCGCGCCGTGTGGCTGGCCGTCGCCGTTGTCACCCTGGGCCAGTTCGCCATCACCTACCTGCCCTGGTTGCAGAGCGTATTCGGCACCGAGGCCATTGGCTTGATTGACGGCCTGATCATTATCGGACTCGGCGTCTTGCTGTTTGTCATTATCGAGCTGGAAAAACAGATCCGACTTCGCCTCGTGTCCCGACACGACTGAGGGTATGAGACCGTGACGACTCCCTCCTCCTCGTATAGGCATGTTTCGATATCGCTACGGCTTGCAGAGCGTTCGGATAAACCCGAGATCTATCAATGGCTGGCGCAATCGGATGTCACAAGCTCGATGATGGGGCCCCCCGATTATGCCGATCATCCCATCCCCACCTGGGATGAGTTCGATGCTGACTATACCGAGGAGTTATTCGGTCCCGGCGATGCCAGCGGGGGAAAATGCTTCATCATCGAACTCGATGCAGAGGCCATCGGGGTGGTCTGTCATAGCGAGCTGGATCGGCAGCGACGCGAAACCGAGCTGGATATCTGGCTCAAGTCACAATCGCTATGCGGGCAGGGATACGGCCCCCATGCGCTTCGACTGCTGATGCAGCAACTGCATCGGGAGCATCATATCGATCATTTCTTCATACGGCCTTCCGCGCGCAATACACGCGCCATCGCCGCCTATCAGAAAGCGGGATTTCAACTCCTGACTCAACCGCCTATGCGCTATCTTCGCCCGGAGGAACTGGATTATGCAGACAGTGTGGTACTGGTGAAGGAGTTTGCCGACGAATAGTGTCTATAACCTTGTATTTGTAGGCGTTGAAATAGTCGCGCCAGTTTGATTCTTTATGTAATCTTAGCGGATCAACAAGAACACAGGAGGAGTCCCAGTGCTTTCAGCAAATCAGCCCGCACCCGGTTTTTACAGCCCCAACCAGGACAAGAACATGGTCCGCCTGGACGATTTCAAGGGCGAGAAGAACGTCGTCCTGTACTTCTATCCCAAGGACGACACCCCAGGTTGCACCATCGAGGCCAATGATTTTACCCAGCTAGCCAGCGAATTTGCACAGTACGATACCGTCGTCATCGGCGTCAGTAAGGACGGTTGTGCCAGCCACAAGGCCTTTGTCGACAAGTACGGACTCAAGGTCGACCTGCTGGCCGATACCAGCGGCGAAGTCTGCGATGCCTACGGCGTGTGGCAGGAGAAAGAGAAAAACGGCGAGGTACAGATGGGCATCGTCCGCTCCACCTTCATCATCGATAAGAATGGCATGATCGTGGATGCCGAATACGGTGTCTCAGCGGATGGCCATGCGCAAAAGGTACTGGAAAAGGTAAAGGCCTTATAAAACAGGAGAGACTTGGTCATGGCGGAATTGAAGACCAAACAGAACGACCAAAGCGTCGTGAAGTTCCTCAATGCCGTGGAACATGACAAGCGCCGCGAAGACGCCCTCGTCCTGCTTGACCTCATGAAGGACATCACCGGTGAGGATGCCAGGATGTGGGGCGATAGCATCGTCGGTTTCGGCAGCTATCACTATACCTATGCCAGCGGCCGCGAGGGAGACTGGATGCTCACAGGTTTCTCACCGCGTAAGCAAAACCTGAGTGTCTACATCATGGACGGCTTCGAGCACTACGGCGATCTGCTGGCAAAACTCGGCAAGCACAAGACGGCCAAGTCCTGTCTCTATATCAACAAGCTTGAGGACATCGATCTTTCCGTCCTCAAGCGTCTGGTCAAACAATCCTTTACTCACATGCAAAAACTCTACTCCTAGCACACTCTCCGACACCTTCACCTCCGCATCGTGCGCAAGATGCTAAACATTCCTTCGAACAGGGATTATGGTCATTATCATGTGATCGATGGATAATATCCTTCCAGCGAGGGAGAGAGCATGGAAGACAAGGTCCTCTGCAAAACACCAAGCCCGAACAAGAAGCCAACCCGGATCGCGCGATGGAAGTACGATGCCGTTCGACGTTGTATCCTCAAAAGCATCGATGAATCCGATGCCGGCCTCTTATTCAAGGAGCTTCCGGATCGAGTCGCTAATCACCTGAGCGCAGATGAACGAGCCAGACTCGGTTCGATCGCCTGGTACACCACCACGGTCAAACTCGACATGGAGGTGGCCGGAGAAATCCAACGCAGCCCAGGAAAAGGGCCACAAAAACTCACAAGGAAAGATTGAATCCATGGAACAGGAATTGAATGAACTGGGACAACCCATCGGTCAGCGGCTGGAGAACTGGCAGGCGCCACCCTATCCCGAGCCGGGCATCCTACAGGGGCGCCACTGTCGTCTTGAACCCCTGGACCCGGAACGACATGGTTGTGAGCTATATGCCGCCAACCAGGCCGACACAACGGGAGCCAGCTGGACCTATCTCCCCTACGGCCCCTTCGAGTCCGAGGTGAGTTATCGCGACTGGCTCGAGACTGTGTGTGACCGCAAAGACCCGCTTTTCTATACCATTGTCGACAGCGTCAGTGAGCAGGCCAGCGGCCTGGCCAGTTATCTTCGAATCACCCCGGATTACGGCTTCATCGAAGTCGGTCACATCCACTATTCCCCCGGACTAAAACGCACAACCGCCGCCACCGAGGCCATGTATCTGATGATGAGACAAGCCTTTGAACTGGGCTATCGGCGCTACGAATGGAAGTGTGATGCCCTCAATGCCCCTTCGCGACGCGCCGCCGAACGTCTCGGTTTTCAATTCGAAGGGATTTTCCGTCAGCACCTTGTGAACAAGGGTCGCAATCGTGATACTGCGTGGTATGCCATCATCGACAGCGACTGGCCCGGAATCAAACAGGCCCTGGAACAATGGTTATCGGATTCGAATTTCGACAAACATGGCAACCAGCGCACCGCCTTGTCACAGCTGATACCTTCGTAACCGATACGGGCAATTGACTCAAATCAGTGTCGCAGGCTGGCGCCAGGGATTACACTGTTAAGAAATACTCTGGACTACTGTCGTATGTTCGAATTTATCAAGCACCACAAGATCTGGTTTTCCATCGTCACCGTCATTCTTATCCTCTCTGGGACGGCCATCTACAATCTGAGATGAAGCAATGTCGTCTATATCGATCCCAAGCGCGGAGAAATGGTCGAAGCCATCTACGGCCTTGGCAAGGTCAAGACCGACAACTTCTACGAGATCAAGCTAGGCGTCATCAATACCGTGCAGGAACTCTACGTGCGCGAAGGCGACAAGGTCAGCCAGGGCGACAAACTGGTGCGCATGGAAAGCAATACTGTCTTTCGCGCCCCCTTCGACGGCACCGTCACCCTCATCGCCTTCCGCGAGTCGCAATCGGTGTTCCCGCAACAGACCATCCTGCGCCTGGAAGACCTTACCAACAAATACATCGAGGTCTCACTGGAGCAGCAAGGCGCACTACGCGTCCAGAAGGGTCAGCCGGTGCGCGTCGTCTTCGAGAGCGTTCGCGGTAACGTTCTCAACGGCCAGGTCGATTCCATATTCCCGCGCAACGATGAATTCCTTGTCCATGTCCGGGTCAAGGGTCTGGGAGACAACGTCCTGCCCGGCATGACGGCCGACGTTTCCATCGAGGTGGGTCACAAGGAGAATGTGCTGCTGGTGCCGCTGTCGGGAATCAGTAGTGGACGCGTCCGCGTCCGCCGGGACGACCGCACTGTCGTCGTCCCGCTCAAGATAGGAGGTGTCGACGGCAACTGGGCCGAAGTCGTAGAGGGCGATATCCAGGCAGGCGATCAGATCATCGTGCAAAGGATGAAATAGTGCTGTTCCTCGCCATACGACATTTGCTGTCACGCAAGAAGCAAACCGTTCTCATCTTTCTTGGCATCAGCCTGGGAACCCTGATGTTTACCGTGATCTCCGGTATGCAACTGGGCATGCGCGAGTTCATCGAGGCACGCCTGCTGAGCAACACTTCGCATATCCAGATTTCGGCCCGAGACAATATCATCGACCGCGACGAGATGACCGAGCGCTTTTACGGCAACCAACCGGTGGACTGGCTGGTGCCACCGGCGGGGAAGCGCGAAGAGGCCCATATCATGTATCCGCAGGGCTGGTTCGACCGCCTGAGCAATGATCCCAATGTCACGGGTTACTCGCCCAGCTTCACCATGAACGTCATTATCAGCCACCGTGAGAGCAAGTATCCCTCCAGCCTCATCGGTATCATTCCCACCATGTACCAACAGGTCATGGATTTACAGAAGTATGTGAGCGAGGGTCGAATCACTGATCTCAGTGAGGGCGGCAACAAGGTCATCATCGGCGTATCGATGTTGAAGAAACTGGGTTCCCAGATCGGTGACAACATACTGATCTCTTCCGGCCTGGGCGAACTGAGGCCCTTCAAGATCGTCGGTACCTTTAGTATGGGGATGGAACAGATCGACGACAGTCTTATGTTCGCCTCGCTCAAGGATGTCCAGACACTCAACAAGACGCCAGGACAGATTAACGGTATATCGGTCTCCCTGGTGAACATGGAACGTGCCCATGAACTTGCCTCGCAATGGCAACTCACCAGTCGCGACAAGGTACAGAGCTGGGAACAGGCCAATGCACAATTCCTGCAAATCTTCGACTTTCAGGACTACACCCGTCTCGCCGTGACCGCGGCGATTCTCATCGTCGCCGGCTTTGGTATCTACAACGTACTCAGTATCATGATCAGCCAGAAGCGCAAGGAGATCGCCATCCTCCGTTCCATTGGCTATCCGCCCAAGATGATCATGGAGCTGTTCCTGATCCAGGGCATCATGCTTGGTGTGACGGGCGCTATTATCGGGCTCGGTATCGGTCACCTGATCAATATGTACCTGTCAACGGTCTCACTCGGCATCGGTATGGGCGGCGATAACACCATGACCATATCCTATGCACCGTCCATATACATCGAAGGATTCCTGCTGGCCTTTATCTCCGCCATCCTCGCCAGCTTCCTACCGGCCCGTGCCGCCAGCAAACTGACGCCACTTGATATCATTCGTTCGGATGTGTAGGGCGGGATAAAGCTATGACCATCATTGCCAAAAATGTGATCAAGGAATTCGGCGAGCCACCTACCCGCGTGATACAGGGAATTGATCTGAGCATCCACGACGGCGAGTTTGTCTCCATTTCCGGACGTTCGGGTTCGGGCAAATCCACCCTGCTCTACCTCTTGAGTACTCTGGACGACCCCAGCTACGGCCACATCACCATCGATGGCATTGAACCTCAGAAGATGAGTGTGGACGAATTACACCGCTTTAGAAATCAACACCTCGGATTTGTTTTCCAGTTTCATTTCCTGCTACCGGAGCTTACGGCACTGGAAAATGTATTACTTCCCGCACGGCGCGATAATCGACACTACGACAAGGAAGACGAAGCAAGAGAATTATTCAAAACCTTCGGCATTGTGGACAAGATACACAAGCTCCCCTCGCAATTGTCTGGTGGTGAGCAACAGCGCGTTGCCATCGCTCGGGCCCTCATCATGCGTCCCAAGTACCTCTTCGCCGACGAGCCTACCGGTAGCCTCGATTCCAAGAACGGTCAAATCGTGATGGATATCCTCAAACGCTGCAATAGCGAATGGGGAACAACTCTTGTCCTGGTTACCCATGAAGCGGAGTATGCGGCCATGGCCCAGCGAGAGGTCTTTTTGATCGATGGTAGGGTAACGGAAAATCACACCACATCATGACACGTTCCAGTGTGATATATTTTCGGTATACTGAAACCAAGAATAAATGAATACAGGGATGTGACCACATGAAAAAGCTATTGCCTGCTTTGGTTCTATTACTTTCTTCCAGCCTTGACGCAAATGAGCTTGATGGATCAGTATATATCGATCCAATTGCCCTAAAGGACAACGCCTACTTTTTTTCCAGCCAGCGACAAATCTCTAGGAACTTCGCAATTGAATTTGGCATCCTGATTTATAATGGTGTGGGCACTAACCTGCCCTCGACATACGGCTACAATTACAACGTTAAATATTACTTTAAACGTTTTATGAGCGGCCCTTTTATTTCCCTGGGCCGAAATTCTTTATCCTTTTTTCAGGACCAGTTCTACGGCTATACGGGTATGGGCAACAGTATGACCCTGGGTACGGAAATTGCCATGAGCAAAAGGATTACAATCAGTCCGGGCTTCACCGTCATGCAGTTCCCAGATATCAACACAACAGTGGCTGGTTATAGTTTACTGATAGGATTTCGCTGACAGGCCTACAACACAGTATTATATATGCGTAACTGAAAAACAGCCCTATTCATCAGCTTCTATTACAATCAAGGACTTCTGATGGCACAATCCGTCACCCCGTTTCTTATGTTCAAAGGCAATGCCGAGGAGGCGATCGAGCTCTATGCCTCGTTGTTCAATGATTCTGATATCACGGATGTCGTTCCCTTCGGCCAGGAACAACCCGAGCTTGAAGGCCAAATGATGATGGCCACGCTCACACTGGCCGGACAACAATTCAAGTGCCTCAATTCACACATACCGCATGAATTCGATTTCACACCCTCCTACTCGATTTTCGTGGAATGCGAGTCGGAAGATGAGCTGATCAAGATCTACGAAACCCTGTCCACCGACGGCGAGATCCTAATGCCGCTGGATCATTATGGCTTTAGTAAAAAATATGTCTGGCTCAATGATCGATACGGCGTCTCCTGGCAGCTCAATCTTCGATAAGCATCCTGCCCTTCTCTGGCCTATATCTTTCCTTTAAAATCGTCAATCTCTATAAGTAAACAACACAGGACATCGGGCATGGCAAACTCATTTCAGGATCAATTTCTCAAGGCCGGCCTGGTGGACAAGAAGAAGGTCAAGCAGGCCAAGAAATCCAAGTACGACAAACAGCGCAAGCAGACCTCCGACGAAGGCGATGAGGCCAAGCGCCTGGCGCAACAAGCCATGGCGGAGAAGGCCGAGCGCGATCGCGAGCTCAACGCCCGCATTAAGGCCGAGGCCGAGCAAAAGGCCATCGCGGCCCAGGTGCAACAGTTAATCCAGAGCAACCGCATTGAAGACACCGAAGGCGAGGTGGAATACAAGTTCGCCGACGACTCGGTGATCAAGACTGTCTATCTTACTCCGACCGTTCAGCAGCAACTGGTTCGCGGCCAGATCGGCATCGCCCGTCTGGGTGGTGACTACGCCCTGATCCCGGCAGCGGTAGCGGCCAAGGTGGCCGAACGCGATGCGGCGGCCATCGTCCTTCTCAACGACAAGGAGAGCGACGCGGTGGATGAGGACGATCCTTACGCCGGCTATGAGATCCCCGACGACTTGATGTGGTAGCCCGTACGGGACACCATCCTCCCACGCCAGCACACCGTCAGTGCGTGATACTCGACAAAACATAGGGAATAGTATGAATCAGGAACAGGAATTCACTTCGGGTATGGGCAAGCAATCGACTGTTCCCCCCGAGATACGCGGCTGGAACTGGGGTGCTTTCCTGCTCAACTGGATCTGGGGTATCGGCAACAGTACCTTTATCGCCCTGTTGATGTTCATCCCCCTGGTGAATCTCGTCATGCCGTTTGTACTCGGCGCCAAGGGCAATGAATGGGCCTGGCAAAACCGCACCTGGCAGAGCATCGAACAGTTCAAGCGCGTCCAGCGCAAATGGGCCATCGCAGGTCTTCTCATTATCGTCATTGTTCTACCCACATTCATACTGGGTATCAGCCAGATCATGAAGAGCAATGATGCCTTCGACATCTCGCTGCAATTGATAAACAACCACGAAGAGGCAACACGCGTTTTGGGCTCGCCCATTAGCGCTGGTCTCTTCGTCACCGGCAACATCAGCACAAGTGGGCCTAATGGCGAGGCCTCCCTGCAATACACCGTGGAAGGTCCCAGGTCCGAGGGCGAGGCATACGTCTTCGCACACAAGGAGCTGGGCGAATGGAAGGTCCATCAGCTTGTGATCATGATCCCGGAGCTGAAACGTCGCATCGACGTTGTCACGCCCGTGGCACAATAGCGGCGACATGACTCCGGCCATCAAACTCGCCCGGCAGAGCAAGGTCGAGCACAGCGTCCACGAATACTCCCACGACCCGGCCAGCGACTCCTATGGACTTGAGGCCGCGGAGAAACTCGGCGTGCCCGAGGTCAGGGTGTTCAAGACCCTGGTGGTGAGCCTCGACAATAACGAGCTGGCCGTTGGCATCTTACCGGTTTCAACCCAGCTCAGCATGAAACGAATCGCCAAGGCCCTGGACGCGAAGAAGGCGGTCATGGCGGCCCCCGCTGATGTGGAACGGGCCACCGGTTATGTTTTGGGTGGCGTCAGCCCTCTTGGACAGAAGAAGCGACTCAGGTCCGTCATCGATTCATCGGCCACGAACTTTCCAACCATCTATGTCAGTGCCGGACGACGCGGGCTTGAGATCGAACTCAAACCTCAGGACCTGTACGATCTATTGAATGCTGATTTTGCAGATATCGCTCAATAGATTTCTCAACTAAGTCCAAACACATTGGTCATCTTGATACCACGAAAGCAACACGAATCGCTTGCTTCATACATCATGATCAAGATCTATGGTTTCACAGTATCCCTATAAAACGTACAGACATATAAACTTACACCCATCAATTTGATCATGTAGGATACAGTCACAACATAAGACATAAAACAAACAAGGTGACTCCCTTGAAGAATCCAATCATTGCAGACAATCAACCCATCAAGGTCTGCCTCAACAAGGGTCAGGAATATCACTTCTGTACCTGTGGACGCTCTAAGAGCCAACCCTTTTGCGATGGGTCCCATGTTGGCACCTCGTTTACCCCCAAGGTCATCGCCACCGAAGAGGACCGTGAAGAATACCTTTGCGTCTGTAAGCACTCTAATAACCTGCCCTACTGCGACGGCACACACCAGACATTCTCCGATGAGGAAGTGGGCAAGGAAGGACCGGGACGTAAACAGCAAGACGACGAACGACCGCAACCCGAATCAACGAAGGAAGAGCCCACCCTGGAGCTTATCCACCAACTCGCCGAAGGCGGGCTCGCCAAGCTGGGCGAACATGGCCCAATGGCGGCCATGGGCGTGCCGCGCAATCAGCTCCCTGCCTGGGACGACATCCAGATCATGGTCGCGCAGCTACACAGACAACCGCTGATGGAAGAGGTCGAGGTCGGTACCGAGCTGATCATCGGGCCGGAGAGCAAAAAGCCACTTAAACTCGATATTCCCCTGTTTGTCTCCGACATGAGCTTCGGCGCCCTCTCGCAGGAGGCCAAGGTCGCCATGGCCAGGGGGGCGGAGATGGCCGGCACCGGGATCTGCTCCGGCGAGGGCGGCATGCTGCCCGAGGAACAGGCGGAAAACAGTCGCTACCTCTATGAACTGGCCAGCGCCAGGTTCGGTTACAGCGAAGCACTGCTGCCGAGGATACAGGCCTTCCACTTCAAGTCCGGCCAGGCGGCCAAGACCGGAACCGGCGGTCATCTCCCCGCGTCCAAGGTCACCGACAAGATCGCCAAGGTCCGCGGCATCGAACCAGGCCAGTCCGCTGTCTCCCCGCCTACCTTCTCCGACATGCAAACCCCGGCAGACTACAAGCGCTTCGCCGACCGCGTACGCGAGGCCACCGGCGGCATCCCGGTGGGTTTTAAACTTAGCGCCAACCACATCGAACGCGACATCGAGTTCGCCCTTCAGGCCGGCGCCGATTACATCATCCTCGATGGCCGTGGCGGCGGCACCGGCGCCGCCCCGCTGATATTCCGCGACCACATCAGCGTGCCCACCATGCCCGCCCTGGCCCGAGCGAGACACTACCTCGATGCCCAGGGTGCTTCAGGCAGGGTCAGCCTCATCATCACCGGCGGCCTGCGCACCCCCAGCGACTTCATTAAGGCCATGGCCCTGGGCGCCGATGGCATCGCACTGGCCAATAGCGCCATGCAGGCCATCGGCTGCGTCGCCGCCCGTATCTGCCATACCAACAACTGCCCCGCCGGCATCGCCACGCAGCGCGAGGAACTGCGCCAGCGCCTCGACGTGGAGGGCTCGGCCCAGCGCCTCGCCAACTTCCTCGACGCCTCGGTCAAGCTCATGAAGGTGATGGCCCGCGCCTGCGGCCACAGCCATCTCAAGCAGTTCAACAAGGACGACCTGGCCACCTTCGACCCCAGGCTCTCACGACTCTCGGGCATCGACTACGCGGGCTTTGACCCCAAGCGATAGACCCATCCCTGGCGTGGAATGGCCCTTCCCACGCCGCCCACCCAGGCTTAGGCAGGCACCAGCCCTCCTACTATTTCACCTTTATATTCATTCACTTATCGCCCTCTTCCTTGATTTTAGACTGATTTTAAACAGGCTTTAAGTCCATACGACAACAGCGCAAGGGCCGATAGCTTCACCGATAGCCCAAACCTATCAAGAAGATTTATATAAACGATTTCACAAATCCATGGCAGCGGCGGAGACTGAAGTCATACCCGGCCATGAGGTCGGTCACAAGCGAATCAAAGGCAAGGAGAAGACTATGTCAGCGAACAAATGCCCAGTGATGCACGGTGGTGCCACGGAGAGTGGCATGTCCAACACGGAGTGGTGGCCCAATACGCTCAACCTCGACATCCTGCACCAGCACGATCACAAGACCAACCCGATGGGCGAGGACTTCAACTATCGCGAAGAGGTCAAGAAGCTCGATTTTGATGCCCTGAAAAAGGACCTGCACGCCCTCATGACCGACAGCCAGGACTGGTGGCCGGCCGACTGGGGCCACTACGGCGGCCTCATGATCCGCATGTCCTGGCACGCGGCCGGTTCCTATCGTCAGCAGGACGGACGCGGCGGTGCCGGTACCGGCAACCAGCGCTTCGCCCCGCTCAACTCCTGGCCCGACAACGCCAACCTGGACAAGGCGCGTCGTCTGCTCTGGCCCATCAAGAAGAAGTACGGCAAGCAACTGAGCTGGGCCGACCTCATCACCTACGCCGGTACCATCGCCTATGAGTCCATGGGTCTGAAGACCTTCGGCTTCGGCTTTGGCCGCGAGGACATCTGGCATCCCGAGAAAGACGTCTACTGGGGTTCCGAGAAAGAATGGCTGGCCCCCAGCGGCAGCGAAGGCAGCCGCTACAGCGGCGAACGCGAACTGGAAAACCCGCTGGCCGCGGTCATGATGGGTCTGATCTACGTGAATCCCGAAGGCGTGGACGGTAACCCCGATCCACTCAAGACCGCCGAGGACGTACGCGAGACCTTCAAGCGCATGGCCATGAACGACGAAGAGACCGTCGCCCTCACCGCCGGCGGTCACACTGTCGGTAAGACCCACGGAAATGGCGACGCCACGATCCTGGGCAAGGAGCCCGAGGCTGCCGACGTCGAAGAACAGGGTCTGGGCTGGA
>JABURT010000155.1 GCA_014762495.1 Gammaproteobacteria bacterium
GGCTCATCCACCAACAGCCGGAGGTGGTGCACACCGTGCGCCGCACCGGCCGCCCCGACAAGGGCGAGCACACCCAGGAGGTGAACGTCTCCGAGATCGACGTCAGCCTGAACATGGGCGAGCGCAGCAAGGAGGCCCTGCTGATGGCCCTGCGTGAGGACCTGGGGGGCATCCCCGGCGTCAACATCGTCATCGGCCAGCCCATCTCTCATCGCATCGACCACATGCTCTCGGGCACCCGCGCCAACATCGCGGTGAAGCTGTTCGGCGAGGAGATGGGGCGCCTGCGCGCCCTGGCCGCGCGCGTCCAGGGGGTGATGTCGGGCGTCGAGGGCGTGGTCGACCTGGCGGTGGAACCGCAAGTGGACATCCCCTACCTCAGCATCCGCTATGACCGTGCCGCCATGGCCCGCCACGGCATCGACGTCGAGGCAATGTCGCAGACGGTGGAGACCGCCTTCTATGGCCACGAGGTGGGCCAGGTGTGGCAGGGCCAGCGCGCCTTCGACATGGTCATGCGCTACTCGCCCGAGCGGGTCGCTGACTTCGAGGCGGTGCTCGAGACCCCGGTCATCAACGCCGACGGGGCGCAGATCCCGCTGCGCGCGCTGGCCGAGATCCGCCGCGACTTCGGTCCCAACAGCATCAAGCGCGAAAACGCCCAGCGCCGCCTGGTGGTGATGGCCAACGTGGCGGGGCGCGACGTGGTCAGCGTGGTGGACGAGATCCGCGCCCGTGTCGCGGACGAGGTCGACCTGCCGCAGGGCTATCACGTCGAATACGGCGGCCAGTTCGAGAGCGCCAGCTCCGCCACCCAGCGCCTGCTGTGGCTGGGTCTGGCGGTAATCGTGCTCATCTTCCTGTTGCTGTTCCAGGCCCTGCACTCGGGCCGCGACGCCCTGCTGGTGATGCTCAACCTGCCCATGGCCCTCATCGGCGGCGTGGCCGGGGTCTTCATTACCGGCGGCATCGTCTCGGTGGCGGAGATCATCGGCTTTATCTCCCTGTTCGGCATCGCCACCCGCAACGGCGTACTGCTGGTGGCCCACACCCGTCACCTCGTACGCGAGGAGGGCGTGACCTCACTCAGGGAGGCGGTGCACCGCGGCGCCACCGAGCGGCTCATCCCCATCCTCATGACCGCGCTCTCCGCCGGCCTGGCCCTGGTACCGCTGGCGCTGGGGATGGGCGAGCCGGGCAGCGAGATCCAGGCCCCCATGGCCTGGGTGATCCTGACCGGCCTGCTCTCCTCCACCGTCCTCAACATGCTGTTGTTGCCGGCGCTCTACTACCGCTTTGGCAGCATGCACGAACATACGACTTGATAATGAAGTGATAGACACAGATGAATAACGATAGCTTCAAGGAGAACACAATGAACGCCATAAAAAGCCTGATACTGGTCACGCTGCTCGGCCTTGCCGCGCCCGCGGCGATGGCCGGCGGCAACCACGGGCATAGCAACGGTCACAGCCACTCCCACGCCCCCATCGATCAGGGCACGGCTCAAACCAGTGCGGCCCGAATCGTCGGGGTACTGGCCAAACGCGGGGAACTGGATGGCAGTTGGTCAGGCACGAACGCCGCCCGTGTCGAGAAGACCCCGTACAAGGGACAGGAGGCCTGGGTCGTGGTGTTTGAGAACACCGCGATTGCCGAGCCCTCGAAACAAACACTGTACATCTTCTTAACCCTGGGAGGCGACTTCATCGTCGCCAACTACACCGGCAAATAAAAAGGGCGCCGCAAGGCGCCCTTTTTAACTTAAGCCCTGAACCCCGACCTATGCCACCGGGTAACCGTGCTGGTTCCAGGCGGTCATGCCGTCGCGGATGACATGGGTCTTCGCGAAGCCCTCCTTCGCCAGCATTATGGCCGCCTTGGCCGAGCGCACGTCGGTGCGGCAGACGATGGCGATGGGTCGCTCGACGTAGTCATTCAGTTCGTGCAGGCGGGACTTCAGCTCCTGCACCGGGATGTTGACGGCCCCCTTGATGTGGCCGAGCTCACCGCTGAACTCCTCCGCCGTGCGCACGTCCAGCACCAGTGGTGGGTTCTCTGTGCGCAGCCACTCCAGCAACTCCACAGGGTCCATCTTCGGCCCCTCGCGCAAGCGGCCGATGAGGCGCGGCAGAAAGGCGACCACCGCCAGCAGGGCCAGGGCCAGCAGCCCCTTCTGGATCATCCCCTCGCCGCCGGCCACCGCCTCGCGCCCGGCATAGCCGAGGTAGGTGTAGGCGATGGCGCCGGGCAGCATGAACAGCCACGAGGCCCAGATGTAGGTAAAGAGGTTGAGGCGGGTCAGCCCCAGGGCGTAGTTGAGGGCATTGAAGGGAAACAGCGGCACCAGTCGCACGAAGGCGACGAAGCGCCAGCCCTCGGCCTCCACCCCGCGCTTGAGCTGGCCCAGGTGGCCGCTGCTCCTGGCCTCGACCCAGTCGGCGGCGAGGTAGCGTGCCACCAGGAAGGCCAGGGTCGCGCCCAGGGTGGCGCCGGTGAGGTTGAGCAGGGTCCCGAGCACCGGGCCGAACATGGCGCCACCGGCGAGGGTCAGTACCGAGCCGGGGAAGAACAGCACCGTGCCCACGGCATAGACCAGCATATAGAGCACCGAACCCATGGCGCCATAGCCGGCCACCCACTGCTCCAGCGCCTCGACATCGAGGCGATCGCGATAGCTGATCATGAGGGCGATGCCGGCCACCACGGCGACCAGCAGCAGTAATTTGAAGAGCCTATTCATCGGCGTCGCTCCACTGTCGGCGGTTGATGGCGTAGTCGCTGATCTTTCCCTTGAAGGGCAGGCTCAACATGCCCGAGAACCAGCTCACCTGCCTCGGCTCGCGGTACTTGCGGATACCGATGGTCATGCCGTCGTGGCCGGCGCGCGGCTGGTCGCGATAGGTGCCGAAGAGGCGGTCCCACAACGAGAGGTTAAAACCGAAGTTGGAGTTGGCCTCGTCGTCCTCCACCGAGTGATGGACACGATGCATGTCGGGCGTTACCACGAACAGGCGCAGCACGCGGTCCAGCCCCAGCGGCAGGCGGATATTGCCGTGATTGAACATGGCCATGGCGTTCAGCACCACCTCGAAGATCACCACCGCGACGATGGGCGGCCCCAGCACCACGATGGCGGCGAACTTGATGATCATGGAGAGGAGGATCTCCAGCGGGTGAAAACGAGCGCCGGTGGTGACGTCAAAGTCCAGATCGGCATGGTGCATGCGGTGCAGGCGCCACAGGGCGGGGATGGCATGGACCATGACGTGCTGCAGATAGATAATGAAATCCAGTACCACCACCGAGGCGACCACGGCGAGCCAGAAGGGCAGCTCGTAGTAGTTGAAGATCCCCCAGCCCTGCTCGGCGGCGAAGGCCGCCATGCCCACCGCCGCGGCGGGGAAAATGACACGCAAAACAAAACTGTTGAAGAAGACCATGCCCAGGTTATTGCCCCAACGCATCAGCTTGGAGACGGTCAGTGCTCGACGTGGGGCGAGGACCTCCCACAGGGCGATGACCGCCAGTACGCCGAAGAAAAAACTCATGCGCACGATGGGTTCATGCGCCAACAACCAGTCATCAAACCCCATCCTTTGTACCCTCTTCGTTTACCACGAGCCCGCTAGGTCGCCATTATTCAAGCGATTACTTGAATATAAAACCACCCTCCGCTCACGCCGTCAAGACTTCTCTTGCTACCATCGGAACAAATCCAACGGAGTTCGCCATGCCCATCTGGCTCAAATATCTCATCACCGCCGCCTTGGTGGTACTCATCTCGGAGGTGGCCAAGCGCTCGGACCGCGCGGGTGCCCTCATCGGCGCCATGCCGTGGGTCGCCATCCTGGCCATGATCTGGATCTTCCACGACAATCGCGATGCCTCGAAGATCGTGAACTACTCCTGGTACACCTTCTGGTATGTGCTGCCGACCCTGCCCATGTTCCTGCTCATTCCCTGGATGTTGCACAAGGGGCTCGGCTTCGGCATCGCCCTGTTGGCAGGTATCGTCCTGACAGTGGGTTTACTGCTCATCGAGATGGTAATACTCAAGCGCTACGGTATCGCGTTATTATGAAGGCCATGCGATAACGCAGTGTAGTGAAAAGAGAGCGCATGCACGACCACGGACATCATCACCACAGCGCCAGCGAACGCATCGGCTGGGCCTTCGCCCTCAACCTCGTCTTCACCATTATTGAGTTCATCGGTGGCGTGCTGACCAACTCCACCGCCATCATCGCCGATGCGGTGCACGACCTGGGCGACACCCTCTCCATCGGCCTCGCCCTGCTGCTGAGCAAGCTCAGCGGCAAGCATGCCGACGGTGACTTTACCTATGGCTATACCCGTTTCTCGCTATTGGGCGCGCTCATCAATGGCGCCATCCTGGTGGCCGGTTCGGTATGGGTTCTGTACGAGGCCATTCCCCGCCTGTCCGATCCGCAAATGCCGCACGCCGAGGGCATGCTGCTACTGGCGATCCTCGGTGTGGCGGTCAATGGCTTCGCCGCCTGGAAACTGAGCAAGGGGCAAACCCTCAACGAACGCGTCCTAAACTGGCACCTGCTGGAAGACGTGCTGGGTTGGGTGGCGGTGCTCATCGTCAGTATCGTACTCATGTTCGTGGAGCTGCCCATTCTCGATCCGTTGCTCTCCATCGCCTTCACCCTGTTCATCCTGTTCAATGTCTCGCGCACCCTCGTTCAAACCCTGCGCCTGTTCCTGCAGGCCGTGCCCGAAAGGGAGATGCACGGCGACATCGAAACCCAGTTGGAGGGGCTGGAGCATGTACAGGATGTCCATCATCTGCACCTGTGGTCGCTCGACGGCGAGCACCATGTCCTCACCGCCCACCTGGTACTGGACAAACCCATCACCCAGGACATACAGGGCCAGGTCAAGACGGCCGTCGCCGAGCGCCTGGCCGCCTACAACCTCACTCACACCACCATCGAGTTCGAACAGCCCGCCGAGGCCTGCCGTGACCAAAATTAGGCGGCGAGACGAGCGTCACATAGCGGGGACAAACCGTGACAACCTGCCCCTAAGCCGCCATACTATGGCCCCTTCTTTTTCCCGATCCCGACACGGACTATGAGCAAACAGAAAGAGACAATGGACAGCCGCGAACTGGGGCTGGTGCTGGGCCAGCAGTTGCTGGGCGTCGACGACATGCACTACGGCATGTGGGACGATGACCTGGAATTGAAATTCGCCAACATCGCCACCGCGCAGCAACGCTATACCGACATGCTGATCGCCGACATGCCCGATCCCGGCCAGGGCGAGGTGCGTGTCTTCGATATCGGCTGCGGTACCGGCCATATCCTCGGCCAACTGCTTGACCACGGCTTCAAGGCCGATGGCCTGGTTCCCGCCCCCGGCTTTGCCAAGTTGGTGAACCAGCGCCTGGATGAGCGCCCGGGCAAAGAGGCCAAACTGTTTACCATTCCCTTCGAAGAATTTCCGGTCGATGAGTTCGAGAACACCTACGACGTCGCCCTCTTTAGCGAAAGCTTCCAGTACATCCCGGTGGAGGCCTCCTTCCCCATCCTGGAGAAGATCGTCAAGCCCGGTGGCACCATCATCATCTGCGATTTCTTTCGTACCGAACACGCCGGCGACGGCGGAGCGGGTGATGGCAGCTTCGGCGGCGGCCACGACTGGAAGACCTTCCAGCAGCAGATGTCGGACTCACCCTTCGAGTTGGTGAGCGATGAGGATATCACGCCCAAGATGAGCCCAAATCTGGAACTGGTGAACAACTTCCTCATGAATACCCTGAGCCCGGCGGGTCAGACCATTGGTCGCTACCTGCGCCTCAACTATCCCAAGACCAGCAAGGTGGTGTCCTGGCTGTTCCGTAAGAAGTTCGCGCGCCTGAAGTTTAAGTACTTCTCCGGCCTTCGTTCAAAAGAGACCTTCGAGCGCTACAAGACCTATCACCATATCGTGTTGCGGAATCCCGCAAACTAAGGAGAACAAAATGAGCACTGTCACAACCGATTCCGGTTTGCAGATAGAAGAGATCACCCCCGGCGACGGCACCGAAGCCGAAGCCGGTAAGACCGTCACGGTTCATTACAGCGGTTGGCTGACCGACGGTTCCAAGTTTGATTCAAGCGTTGACCGTAATGAACCCTTCGATTTCCGTCTCGGCGCGGGCCAGGTCATCAAGGGCTGGGAAGAGGGCGTGGCCGGCATGAAAGTTGGTGGCAAGCGCAAGCTCACCGTTCCTCCCGAACTGGGATACGGTGCCTACGGTGCCGGCGGTGTGATCCCGCCCAATGCCACGCTGGTGTTCGAGGTCGAGCTACTGGACGTGAATTAATTCGCCATGACGAATTGATGTCAGTGGAATCATAAAATGGAACTACCCGCCTATCTCTCCTCTGAGGAGATAGCTGAGCAGGTAACACGCGCCCTGGCCGAGGACATTGGCCCGGGCGACCTGACCGCCTCACTCATCCCCGAACACGCCGGTTCAAGCGCCCGACTGATTACTCGTGAACCCGCCGTCATCGCTGGAACGCACTGGGCCAACGAGGTGTTCACCCAGCTCGATCCGGCTATTGAGGTCGAATGGAAAGTTGAGGACGGCGACAAATTGGAAGCCGATTCTGTTATTGCCACACTAAGCGGTCCCTCGCGCGCGATCCTAAGTGGCGAACGCACCGCCATGAACTTCCTGCAAACCCTCTCCGGCACCGCGACCGCTACCCATGAATACGTCATGGCGGTCGAGGGTACCGGCGTCAAGATTCTCGATACCCGTAAGACTCTCCCCGGCCTGCGTAAGGCACAGAAGTACGCCGTACTTTGTGGCGGTGGTCACAATCATCGAGTCGGACTGTACGACGCCATACTGATCAAGGAAAACCACATCCTCGCCGCCGGCTCGATCCGAAATGCAGTGGATCAGGTCAAGGCCCTTATGACCGAGGTACTGGTAGAAGTGGAAGTCGAAACACTGGAGGAACTACGGCAGGCACTCGATGCCGGCGTAAAGCGTCTGCTGCTGGACAATATGGACAATGACACCATGAAGCAGGCAGTCGCCATCACTGCCGGACGAGCAGAACTGGAGGCATCAGGTGGCGTCAGTATGGATGGATTGCGTGCGATTGCCGAGACAGGCGTGGATTATATTTCCATCGGCTCGCTGACCAAGCACGTTCGTGCCGTGGATTTATCGATGCGCTTTACCGCTTAGTATTCATCACCAACGGTGCATTGTATCCGGTCGATATATGTCTTATGGCCCGGCGACAAAATTATTCCCCAGCATGCCAACACAAAAACCCAGTACGGCCCCCAGAGGCGGTGCCCAGTGACGCTGCATGCGTGCCTGGGGAGCAATATCCTGGAAGATGAGATACAGGATCCCACCCGATGCAAACAACATAATGGCGCCGAGCAAGAATGTATATTGACTCAGAAAGAGATAACCCAGCATGGCAACGACTGGGCCAACCGGGATCAACAGAAGCATTAGCAGGAAGATACGCCTTGAACTGGAATTAGGCATTGAACGCAGTTCGCGATAGGAATTAAACCCCTCGGGTAGATTTTGCAGGCCGATGAACAGTGCCAGCAAAGGCGCGGTGTGAGACCCTAACGCAAATATGCCACCAAGCGCCAGAGTCTCGGGAATAAAGTCCAGGAGCATGGCCATGAATTGAGGTTTTTGTCTACGCCTAGCCCCCATAACACTTTCAACAAGAAAAAAGCAGACGCCGCCGGCCAACAATAACATTACGCTAAAGATAGGTTGGCTCACGTATGTGTTGCCTTCCGGTACCAGCACCAGTGCAACCGCCGCAATCAGTATGCCGCCGCCGAACGCTATCACCGAATGCCTGAATTCGTTCTCCAACCATCGGGGCCTGAATTTTTCGTTATAGGCCAGCAAGCCACCCAGGGGAATACAGGCACCGGCGCAGGCGGTGTAGAGGATTATCTGGCTAATTTCATTCATATTGTTGAGACAGTGATTTGGCAAATAATGCGTGGCATACACACATGAAAAACTTGTTATTTATATTTGGCCACCAGCATTTTTGTAGCACCCTTTTGAAACTCATACTCGACGGGCACCAATGAAACATCAATCCCACAACGGGTCAAGTCAGACATGACCGGCTTAAGATGTGGTGACACTTCATTATCAACGATAGACAACAACGGGTACACCCTGACTTCTTTCGCAACACGACATAACTCTCTCATGGAGTGAACATGATGCTCTTGTGACACCAGATCACTATATAAAAACAAATAATGCGAACACAAAGCCAAATCAAATTGAGACTCATCGAAAGGCAACTCTGGCAGTGAAGCATTGATATATCGTCCACTCTCACGACCACGCTCATAGTCGCTCAAAAATGCATTCATGGATTTCATCCTGATCTCACCCAGCTTTTCGATAGTTGGTATGTTAGTCCAGACAAAATCAGCCTTATTATTTCTAACCTGTTCCATGATTTGAGGGTAGACCTCTTCTATCCTTGAGCGTATTTTATGCGTATCGAACCGGTAGATGGGATCAACGGAAATCACTTTTCCGCCCATACTCGTCAATTCGGCATTAAAACTTGCAGGACCATCACCACACCCAAGAATTGTCTTTCGGATGTCATCATCGCTAAGAGAAAACATCTGTTTGTATTCAATAAAAGATCGCTCCCACGGGACGACGGATGATAATTTCATATTAATCCATCAATATTTTGTGATGATTTGATCGTGGTATTAAAGATTGCCTATATACACATAGGCAAGTTTCTTCGCGCTAGCGGGGGAGATAATACAATTTTCAACAAAATTAATCATATCGAATTCATTCAAACCACGAAAACTGATGATATGAATATCACGACCTTAATATAAAGGGGTGGCTTATTTCCAAAACCACCCCATTATGCATCAACACACATTACTTAAATAGATGCCACCCTAATTTGGGGAGACCATGTCAATATGAAATGAATGCGAACCATGACCAGCCACCGGTCTTGGCGCAACCTTATTTGGACCATAATGCAGATAACAGTTCACGCTTTCTACTTTGTGATCATGACTCGTATTATTCCAGCCACCTTTTAATTCAACATCACAGAATGTGATTGTATCAACGGTAAAATCCGTAATAACCAGCCTTAGCTTTCCTGTTTTTTCATTGTTACTTACATAGAATTTACCCGTTGAGCAAGTTTGTGGCGACAGTGTGACTCTATCAATATTCCATTTAATAATGCCCGATCGATTATGCACACCAACATGCATCTTGTTCGCCGTTTTGTTACAAATTCCGTTTTTCTCTAAGTCATAAATAACGCCTTCCGCCTTTACTGAAAGGCCAGTAAGCAGTGCGGACAAACCAATCACAATTGTTAATAACCTTGTCATAAAACATCCTTTTTCGATATAAACAACCCATCAGCAATGGGTACGCAATAAACTTTATCTACCTTTCTGATCTCCCTTTCGTTATTAACGATAAACTATCACTACAGTTATCCTATGCATCATAGGGTATGCCAGACGTGTTACACATTATTCCATTCACAAACTCACCCACGCTGCATACAGCAGTACCAATGTACCAACTAGCGATGCCACAGCACCCATGATGTTTCCCAAATACACCATTTTGGCAGATAACGGGCCCTCTGGTGTCAGCCCTCGATAACCCACAACAGGCCCAAGTAATAAAGCGACCATAAAGCCATAGGCGGAAACGATAAATAATATTGAAATGCTCCATTTCACATACTGCGAGACTGCTAGAGAGGAAAACAAAACTGATAGTACGAGCAGTAAAATCGCGCCCATGGGTAACGCGGCGTGTGCCAGCCTCCATGCCGCGATATGGCGCTCGCTTCGATTCTTTAGAATCGCTTTCCCATACGGGATTCCTGCGAGCAGTCCAGCAAGCAATACGATGACAGCATGAAACATTAAATGGCGAGCAGAGTCTTCCATCGAGCCGACTTCCTTGTTAATTGTGAGTGCATGTCATGGAGCGGTGAGCGACCCATGAAGTCCTAATTCAATCGTGGTTATGGAAATTTCACGGCAACGACTGAAAATATATGCCAGTGATGTGGCTTCCCGTCCGGACCAGTTCCCGATGTGGTGTGTTCGGTAAATGATTCGATTTTATAATCCAGGAATAGGGATTCCACCTGTCCTTTTGTTAATGCAAGAACATGCGGCCAGTACTTCTCTTTGTCATACAGCGGCCCTGCCATGGTATCGTCAGGTCCAAGAAATGACACTGAAATCACCCCGCATGGCAACAATGCCTGATTCATTTTAGACCAAATTTCTGAAAACTCATTCTCACGGCAGAAGAACAGGCTTGCATCTGCGACAATCAAAGAGGCTGAAGGATAGGAATAGTCAAGAAAGGAAGAGCGAGACAAGAAAACATTCTCATCTCTTTCAAATCTGCTCGCACAGCGAATAATGGCCTCTTCTTCAATATCAAAGGCATGTACTGTAAAGTCGTTAGCACGCAGAAATGCGATATCACTGCCGGCACCACAACCACAATCGATAGCAACTTTAGGGCCATTAACTAAATTAGTTGCCAATCTAAGTTCAGGCCTTGTCTCACGACTCTCAGAATCATCGTAGTATGTAGATATTTCGTTGGACGGCATTCCATGCCTCCTTGATAGCAATAATCACAATATATCGTTATTACAAATCAATACATATAACCATTACCGATTGAACGATTATAATAACGACTATTAGCACAAAATAAGGACTCTCTTATGCCTACTTCCATATAGAGACAATTTTCTGAAATGGCTCAGGAATGTAATCGCAGGTCTCTTCTGGTGTCATGATATTTATAATTATTCCATTAATACCTGATTCCACATACATACTGATTAACGTTAGAGCCCGAAGCCAGCTGTGTAGTGATTATAAAGACCTATCTCTATGCCCTCGTTATTCCTATTTAATCCCATATAGCATTCCCCAAAGCTTACCCCAACGCTCCAGTTTATCTTTGCTACTCAAACGCCAAGGCTGAATGTTAACGGGCTCACCAAAGTGATAGGTTTCGCCAAATAGTGCAACACTTACGGCTCCTCGTAAATCACCATCTATGTAACAACCAACGGCTAATAGGTCACCACAGTCACTGCAGCGATAAAACTTGGCCTGGCGATCACCATTTTGATCATAGGTATAATTTCCACCAGAAAAATCTATCTCCATGCTTGGATCACTTATTACTGAAGAAGGATGAGCTCTACAATAATCACAATCACAAATGCGTGGATTCAGATCGCCCGTTGATCTATCGACCTTTAGATTCACTTGCCATTGACCGCAGCTACATGAGCCTTTAAGTAAATTTTGTTTAAGCATAACAGTATATTAGGAGGAGGCTTAATAATAGCACTCCGATTTCGGGTGATAGGGAGATTCTTTATAGTATGGTTGTGTGACTCGCCCTGTCACCCTCTATAGTTTTATAAATAACGCATTGTTTAGCGAAATTGTCACAAACAAATAGGAGATTGTAGCCATGGATGGCTCTTCAACTCCCTCGCCGAGGCTACACGATCTACACGTTTTTTTGATGATGATTTCATCGCTCTCGCACCTCCCTGTGCTACGCGATATTAGAACGTCCTATTCCTTAGACCCATGTAATCACTCGCGGCGGTCATGGCGTTCACAGTCCCCTGGCTGTTCTGTCCTAGACGCACATCGATACTATATTCATGCGCCAAGAAGGATTATCCTTTTAACTTGAACCCATCAACACACAAGCGAATCCCATGGACTATACCACCCTGATCTCCTGTGCCGAAGCCAGCAAACATTTGAAGAACAAGGGCTGGCGTTTTATCGACTGCCGCTTTGACCTGATGAACCCCGATGCGGGGTGTGAGTTGTATCAAACCGATCATATTGCCGGCGCGGTCTATGCCCATCTGGACGAGGACCTGAGTTCCGACATCGGTCCACATACCGGCCGTCATCCCCTGCCCAATGTGGCTGTGCTGGTAGAGCAACTGTGCAAGTGGGGCATCGGCAATCAGACCCAGGTGGTGGTCTATGACAACAATATCGGTATGTTCGCCTCACGCCTGTGGTGGTTGTTGCGCTGGCTGGGCCATGACAAGGTCGCTGTGCTCGATGGCGGCTACATGGAGTGGAAGGACAAGGGCTATCCACTAAGCAGTGAAATTCCTGAGGTGACGCCAGCCACTTTCACGCCCGATGTTCAGGAGGGATGGATCGTCAGCGCCGAACAGATCCCCGATGAACAGCAACACGGAAAAATGTTACTGGATGCCCGCGCCGCCGAGCGCTATCGCGGCGACGTCGAGCCTATTGATACCATCGCCGGACACATCCCCGGCGCGCTCAACTATCCGCTCATTGAGAACATCAACGAGGAAGGACTATTCAAGGAACGAACCTGCCTGCGCGAACAGATCAACGCCGTCATCGGTGAGCATGGCGGGCCGCAGGTGATCCACTACTGCGGCTCCGGTGTCAGTGCCTGTCACAACATCCTTGCCATGGAGGTGGCAGGTCTACACGGCTCCAGACTCTACCCCGGTTCCTGGAGTGAATGGATCCGCGACTCGAACCGAGGCGTTGCCGTGGGTGATGACAAATAGTTAGCCAGATGCAGGCAATAAAAAAGCCGACATACGTCGGCTTTTTTATTGGAAGGAGTGTCGGTTAGGCCTTTTGACCCCAGTAACGAACTCGGCCGGTATCGACATGAATAAAACCATCGCGCGGGTAATAGCCCACACCGCCCTTCTTCATTCGCACGGAGGCCTTGTGCAGGTGAGCCAGTTCGACACCGGGCAACCTGACATCAATGGCGCGGCCCTGCATGTGTAATGAACGTTTGGCGACACCACCGCTGGAACTGGTCTTGCGCAGATAGGTGTTGGTGTTGGGCGAGCGATAGCCTGAAATCACGTAAAACGGTTTCTTGCCATCTACCTTGTCATACAACTGCGACAGCATGTCGATAAGACGCGTGTCCATGTCCCACACCTCGCCGTTACGACGGTCGCGCAGGATATGATTGATGTCCTGCATCGCCTCGGCAATGTATGCACCGTTCTGCCAGTACACGGTATTCAGGCTTTCGCCGGTATGGATATTATACAGCGACAGGCTGCGTTCACCGACAAGACCCGGGGCCTTCACGTTCTGCGCCAGCAGAGGGGATGCCACCAAGCCTGCGGCCAGACCCGCGCCCATGCGCAGGAATCCACGACGGCTCAGTTCAGGGGTTTGCGTGTTCATGTTGTCTTCGGTACTCATAGATAAAGTTCCGCCTCATGAATTTAATCTTAATAGATAAGACAACAATTAGGGCGCTAAGTTCATGACGCGTTTGTTAAATCTAGAGGTGTATAACGCTTAATACGTTGGAATCCCAAGCTCGTATAATAGTTCCCGATCGCGGCCATAGGCATCCTTGTAAAAACTAATGGCGCCATCCTCATCCACCCAGGCGGTCATATACAGGATGTAGACCGGAAGCGTGCGTCCCAGTTGCACGCGCCGATAGTCACCCGTGTTGATTTGCCGAACTATCTTGTCCAGCGTCCAGGTGGTGTCGTCCTTCAGCAGGTACCGAGCCAGTGTCAAAGGCCGTTGCACGCGGATACAACCTGAGCTGAAGTTACGTTCTGGGTTGGCAAACAGCTCCTGGTGATTGGTGTCGTGCAGATAGATGTCATGCGAATTTGGAAACAGAAACCGAACTCGGCCGAGGGGGTTGTCCGGTCCCGGCGGTTGACGAAAATGAAAGGGTAAATGTTTCTCGTTATACCAACTCCAATCGATTTGATACGGATTTACCTTCTTCTCGTTTTCACCCCAGCCCCGAAGGACTTCTATTCCCTGCTTCTGTGCGTATCCGGGATCGCGCTTGAGCCTGGGCAAAATATCTTCCACCGCAATCGTACGCGGAACATTCCAGATGGGGTTCATATCGACAAACATTAAGTCGCTGTTGAATACCGGTGTGGGACGTTCCCGTTTACCCACGACCACGCGCATGTCCAGTACGGGTTGTTCGTCTTCCACCACCTCAAGTTCATAGCCCGCGGCATTGACGACGATATAACGAAAGCCGAGTTTTCTGGGCACCCAGCGCCAACGTTCAAGGTTGACGATGATCTGGGCAATACGTTTGACCACCGGGATGCTCATGGCCTCGCGGGTCTCATTTCCGACCATGCCATCGGTATAGATGCCATGGCGTATCTGAAAACGCTTGACCGCTTCACTCAGGGGCTCATCAAAAACGAGGCTGTCGCTTTCACCGTTTTCGTAATCGCCCGAGATCGACAAACGTTTGCGAATCAGTGGCACCTGTTCGTGTTCCATCCCCGGCTTGATGAGCTCACCCTGGGCAATGAAAGGCCAGCCTCCGCTGGCTTCGATTTCACGATAGAGCGCAAGCTTGCTACGAAGTCTTTGGTACTGAGGATGCTGGGGGCGTAGTTGGAATATGGTATGGCACAGGACCTCGTCCATGTCGGCCTTTTGCAGCAGATCGACCGGGTCAATCTCTTCTCTCGTCAGAAACCAGTCCTTGTCCACCGCCTGGGGCACGACACGTCCGCCATGCATGTGGGACGCATATTCAAAATAGATATCGGTCAGTAGTAATTCCAGCCTGGTGAGATGTTCAGGGGTGCGCGATTTCCAGTATTTCTCCAGCTCCGTGAGGCGGTAGTCATTTGGGTTCAGCCCCTCGCGCGCACTGTTTTTCAGGCAGCGACGAAAGCTGGTGGCATTCAGGTTGGGACCCGAGTCGTTGACCCAGATTGGGCGGTAATCATGCCTGGCATAGAGTTGACGAAGCTTGAGCTGTGATAGCTTGCGCCCGGCGACCTCCAGTTCCACCGGTGTATTGATGCGGTAACTGAGGATATGACCGATGGTCTCGGAGACCGGTGCCCTTTGTGTGCTGGAAGGGGTCAGCAGGATCGCGAGTACGGCTATCGATATCAGGGCCAGCTGTTGCAGCCGTTTGCGCCCCAGGTAGGTCAGATAATGCTGGGCCATTGAACAATCAAAACTTTAACGTGAGGTGTGTATCTCTCATTATTTCGAAGCGAGCGGGACAACACCAGCCCCAACTGAAACAAGTTTTAAAAAAATAGTGGAGAGTACCGGGGATGGCCCCGATTGGCGGGATGGGACTCGACCCCCTGGGGGGCCGAGGTATCAGGCCTGGGCTTGCTGTTGTCCGCGCACGCGGATGATGACATCGACGCCGTCGAGCTGGGTGCCGTCAGGCAACTGTGGCATGGCCTGCAGTTGCAGCGAGGCGTCATCAATGTCCGAGAGCTGGCCGTTGTCGATATTGAAGAAGTGGTGATGCGGTACGATGTTGGAGTCGTAGAAGACCTTGGTCGGGTCCACGATCACTTCTTTGACCAGTCCTTTTTCGGCAAACAGGGACAAGGTGTTGTATACGGTTGCCTTGGAGACATGGACGCCGCTGTCCTGTACGTTCATCAACACCTGCTCTGCCGACATGTGCTGCGGCCGGGCAAACAGGAGTTGGGCAATAACGATCCGCTGCTGGGTCGGATTGATATCCCGTTCCTGCAGCATACGTATGGCTTCGGCCTTGCTGGCAAGTTGATTGTTCATGAATCGGTCCTCATAGCTTTGCCCCAGTATAGTTAACTCTTTAGAAAGAGTCTATTTCCCATATGGGACTACTGCTTTTATAGCACATCAACGGCTCGCCTCCAAAGCATAGGGCGCCGAATCCACAATGGTTTTACGTTCCAGCACCAGGTCGGCCAGGAGTCGCGCCGAGGCCGGTCCCATGACCACGCCATTGCGAAAATGTCCCGCATTGACGAAGAGTCCGCGCAGAGTGGGGTATTCGCCGATATAGGGGATGCCTTCCGGGCTGCCTGGACGCAGACCTGCCCAGTGTTTGACCAGGGGGGCATCGGCGAGGACGGGGAAGAGGGCCTCTGCCGCCTGTCGGAGCTCGTGTTGGGCCTGTTCCGTAGTGGTTTTATCGAAATCAGTGTTCTCCATGGTGCTGCCCGCCAGGACATGGCCGTCGCGACGCGGGATCACGTATTTGCCATCCTTGAGTACGATGCGCTGGATTGTCCCGGGTTGAGTGCGATAGAGGATCATCTGGCCTTTGACGGGCCGTATGTCGATGGTCAATCCCAAGTCCTGTAACAAGCGACCGCTCCAGGCCCCACCGGCGACGACCACATGCTGCGCATAAATATCACCCTGGCTGGTGTGTATCCCGCGCAGCTGTCCGCGCTCGGCGATGAGACCTTCGACCTCGGTATGCTCTCGCAACTCGATGCCATGGCCGGCCAGGGCCTGGCGCGCGGCACGTACGAGACGCGGATTACGCACCTGGCCGATGTCCGGCATCCATAACCCATGCCTGCCAGAGGCCAGGGCCGGTTCGACGGACGGCAGCTGCGCGGCCTCCAGCTGCTGCATTGCCTGGTCGTGGGCGTCGGCCCATGCCAGCGCCTCGGTGCGATCCTTCACGTCCAGCATCAGCATGCCGCTAGGCTGCCATTCGGCGTTGATGCCACTCTCCCGCTCTAATTGCTCCACCAGGGCGGGGTAATGCGCCTGACTCCAGCGGGCCAGGGTATGGATCGGCTCGCGGTAGCGCCAGGGATAGAGGGGCGAGACGATGCCACCGCCGGCCCAGGACGACTCACGACCGCACTCCCCGCGTTCGACAAGTGTGACCCGAGCCCCGCCCAGCGCCAGCTCACGCGCGCTAAGCAGGCCCATGATGCCGCCACCGACCACCACGATCTCGGTTTTACTGCCTGTCACTGAGATTCCCCGAAAGACTTTGCCGGCGATCATACCCCAGATGGTCGCGACTGTGACCGCCCAAACCGCTTGTCACAGCAGATCGTCCGCTCGTCGGACGTAACATTTGTTCACTTAAGCTAGTCTCTGATCAGGGCGATAGTTAGGCTGTCATGAAATCTCTCTCGCTACGCATGCATACGGTTCACGGATTCACCCTGCTTGAGGTGATGGTGGCGCTTTTGATCTCGGCCATCAGCCTGCTTGGGCTGGCCTCCTTGCAATTGAGTGCGCGCAACAGTCTCGATGCCTCCTTCCAGTACAGTCAGGCCAGCCTCATTGCCCAGGACCTGTCCGAGCGCATGCATGCCAACCCGGCCGGCGTGCGCGCGGGCCTGTACAGCAATATCAACACCGAAAACGGCAGCGGGACCCTCAGTGACTGCAGCGCCGGTTGCTCACCGGCCGCCATCGCCGCCAATGACATCGCCACCTGGAGCCAGAGCATCCAGAACAGCGAATTGCTGTTACTGGGGATAGGTCAGACCGCGCTGAACGGCGACCGTGTCGCCATTACCGTGCTGTGGAACGGTCAAAAAGAGCGCTTCAAGAACAGACCCACCACCTGCCCACCGCTGGACTGCCTGAGCATCGAGGTACCGGTGCCATGATGAGCCTGAAACGGCAACAGGGACTGACCCTGGTGGAACTCATGATCGCCTCGGTAGTGGCCCTGATCATGCTTGCCGGGGTGGGTCAGCTGTTCCTCTCCACCCGACAGATGAATGTCACCGACGAGGAGCTGGCCGACGTTCAGAGCAGCGCCCGCTATATCATGCAATTTATCAGCGAACAGGTACGACAGGCGGGCATGCTCGGCTGTGCCGATCTCGACGAAGGCAATTACACCTCCAGCATCACCGCCTATGACGAGGAGTATTACCATCCCTTCAATATCGGAATTCAGGGCTACCGCAAAGGCATCAGTGCCCTGCCTTCCGTGTTACAGGGCATCGCGATCACGGGCGGCAGCGATATCCTGGTGGTGCGTCGCGCCACCGAGGAAGGCTTCCGCCTGAGTCAGGAAAAGGACAGCACCAGTTTTTATACCGAGTTTGTCAGCACCACCCAGGGCGGATGCAAGGGCGGCAGTGCCGATGAGATCAACGGCATCTGCCCCGACGATATCCTGGTGGCCGTGGATTGCCGCAAGGCGCGCTCCTTTGTCGCCTCAAGCCTGAACACCATGGACATAGGGGGCGATACCGTGGTGCAGATCACCCACGGCACCGGCAACACCCCCCAGTCCTGGGGCGACGCAGGCTCGGACAACCCGCTGGATAAGTTTGATGTTCGCGACACCACCATCAACAAGGCCGCCACCACCGCCTATTATGTGGGCTCTGACGGTGGCTTCATGATGAAGATCAACAGCAGCAGTGCCGAACGCCTCGCCAGTGGCATCGAGTTCATGCGGATTCAATATGGCGTGGACACCGACGACGATGGCTCGGTCAACAAGTACGTGGATGCCGATCTGCTCTCTTCTGACCTGCAGGTTGCGGACAACTTCAACCGCGTCATCAGCCTGGAAGTCGCGCTTTTGATCAGCTCGCTTAATTCTGTCCTCAACCCCAACGAGATCCCCTCGGGCAGCCAGGACTACAACCTGCTCGGAACCGTTATCAATCGCAGCAACGATGGGAAACTGCGTAAGGTCTATCGTGCAACGATTCATCTGCGTAACGGGGGAGTCGGATGAACGGGCCGGCACAACAACAGGGTGCGGTATTGATCATCAGCCTCATCGTTATGGTGCTGCTGACCTCCATGGGTGTTGCCGTGATGCAGGGTTCGGTTATCGAGCAGAAGATCGCCAACAACCAACGCGATATGAACACCGCCATGGCCGCCGCCGAGCTGGCCATGCAGGCGGCGGAAGAGGCCATCCTGGATCGCCAGAACCCGATGCTGTGGAGTGACTTCGAAGCGGATAACGGCAATCCCGGCCTCTATGCCGAAACCCCTCTGGGTGCCGATGAGCCCTGGGAACAGCTATCCACCTGGAGCGGAAACGGCTCTGTCGTGGTCAACGTGAGCAATACGATCTATGCCCAGCCCCCTCGCTATATTATCGAGCGTATCGGCGAGTTCGAGGTGGGCCCCAGCATGACCGACAAACAGACCATACGCATGGTACGCGTTACCGCAATTGGTTACGGCACCTCCAGCAAATCCCGCGTCATGTTACAGGCGAACTATCGATGGAATTAAGACATATGAACCGTTCGTCTGCTGGCCCCATACGGCTGCCCCCCACACTGATACTGTGGGCGCTCTTGTCATTGGCGCCTGTTATCCTGTTTGCGGCGCCAGGCCCGCTGGCCGATGCACCCATCTTTCTCAGCAATGCCGCCAAACCTGGCGTGATCCTTGCCATCGACGACTCTGACAGCATGGACTTTGAACTGCTGTTGCCCACCAATGACGGTATCCTATGGTGGTATACAGAGGACGATAGCTTTGTGGGTCGTGACGAGAACGACAATTCTCAGGCCGGACGTCTTAATTACAACCAGGACGGGACTGCCGACGACAAGTGGAAAAAGTTCGTCTACCTCTTCCCCAATGGCTACGAGTCTAGCTATAACGGCGAGCGACTATTCCGAGACGATGTTGATGACCACTTTGCCGTGCCGCCGGTCGATGCCTACGCCTATACCCGTAGTCCAGATTACAACGCGGCCTATTACTCGCCCGAGGTCACCTACCGCCCCTGGCCCTCGGCCGGGGCCTACAGTTTCGGCAATGCGGACCCGGCCGCCGCCCTCTATGACCCCGTCTATACGGACGCCGGCAGCCTCGACCTGACTCGGGATTTCGACAACAACCATCCACGCTGGGATAGCTGGAACTGGCGCTTTAAATTCTTCCCGGGCATGCGCGACGAGGACAACAACACTGTTTGGAGCGAAGGCTTACGTAGCGTTGAGTATTTCCCGGCCACCTACTATCGCCCGGCCAACACCGACGACAATACCGGTTATAACGCCAGTGTCGAATGCACGAGTTGTCTCGCCCCCGATGGCAGCCAGATGGACCGATACGAAATCAAACCGAATAACTATGCCAGCACCGCTGAGTACGAGGCCGCGATACAGAACTTCGCCAACTGGTTTACCTATTACCGTCGTCGTCACCAGGCCATGCGCGGTAGTCTTGCGCTGGCACTGGAGGGTGTCGATGCCACGCGTGTGGGCAGCTTCGCCTATAACAATCGTCAGGATGTCACCATGTATGACATGGACAACTCCAGCGACCGCACCAGCCTGTACACCCGCATCTATACCTCGGTGGACACGGGCTGGTCCTCGACCCGCTCGGCACTGAATCATGCCGGAGAGCAATTCGGGCGAACCCCGTCCCAGGACCGACCGGTTCAATACCAGTGTCAACAAAACCACGCCCTGCTCGCGACCGATGGCTTCAGCTCCGACTACACACCGTCAGTGGTAAACTCCAATTACGACCGTCACAAGGGTGACCCTTACGAGGATGGGTATCGCGGCACCCTGGCCGACATCGCCATGCGCTATTACCAGTATGTCGGTTCCTCACCCAGCGGAAATGTGCCCATCCCCGCGGCATGCAGCAACAACTCTTATGATCCCTGGCTGGATTGTAACGACAGGCTGCACATGAACACCCACAGCCTCAGCCTCGCCAGCGAAGGCTTCATTTATGGCGTGAGCCATTTCGACAAGCAGGACGCCTACACACTGGCGCCGAACTGGGCCGACCCCAATACCAGTTACGGGCTGGAACAGGTCGACGACCTTTATCACGCCAGCTTGAATGGCCGCGGCGAAATGCTCGACGCACAAAATCCGTCCCAGATCGCGAGCAAACTGCAACAGACCTTTGCCGGCATCACTGCCCGCGTTGGCAGTGCTGCAGCCGCCGCTTTCAATAGCGCGACCCTGAGCAGTGAAAGCCTGCTCTTCACCAGTCGCTTTGACTCCGGCGACTGGAGCGGCGACCTGCATGCCCATCAAATCAACAGCGACGGCAGCCTTGCGATGGCCCCCGTGTGGAGTGCCGCCGAACGCCTGGACGCACGCAGCCTGTCGAGCAACCCTCGCAGTATCGTCACCTATGATGCCGATGCGGGCGTCGGTATCCCCATGCGCTGGAACGAACTGTCCGAGTCTCAGAAGAATGACCTGCGTACCGATGGCGATGGCACGGTGAGCGGTGATGATGCCGCTGCGAGCGAGCGCCTCGACTATCTGCGCGGCAAACGCCATTGCGAACTGGGCGCCAGCAGTGGCAGCTGTGAGGTTGTGCGCGAATTTCGCAAACGTGGCAGCCGGCTGGGCGATCTTGTCCATTCGTCTCCGGTCTATGTAGGTGCGCCCAGTCAACGC
>JABURT010000172.1 GCA_014762495.1 Gammaproteobacteria bacterium
CCAACCTGCGCATGGGCTGCACCATTCTGAAGTTCTACCTCGACAAGGAAGAGGGGGATCTGACCAAGGCCCTAGGCCGGTACAACGGTTCACGCTGGCGTTCACGTTATCCCGACAAGGTCCTGACCGCCCTCAATGAACGCTGGTTCAGGGGCTGATCCTTAGTTGGTGGTGAAGTGGTGCGGCACCAGGTTGGCGGAGACATCCTCACACTCCACCTGCCTGACCACCGAGCCGTTGGAGCCCTGCCACAACCAGTCTTCGAGGCGGCCGACCTGGACCGGGTCGCCGCAGACCAGGACCTCGACACGGCCGTCTTCCAGGTTACGGGCGTAGCCGGTGACGGAGAGTTCGCTGGCGCGGGTCTGGGTGGCGGCGCGATAGAACACGCCCTGGACCTTGCCACTGACGTAACAGCGTTTGCAGACAGTCATATTGTTATTCTCATTCGTTTCTTGGACTGTCTAAAAGTCTACCTGAATCTTCTGCCCGGGTAATGCCTCGGGGCCAGGCTCCGCATCAATAATCACCTCAACACGAGCGAGGCCGTTGCCGTCCAGACCGATGGCATGGATACGACCGTTAATCTCGCGGCCATTGAGCTCGACCACCGCCTTCTCCCCGGTCTTGAGACCGAGCGCCTTTTGTAACTCGACCTCGGCCACCGCCAGCATCTGATCGCGACGCGCGATGACCATCAATTCGCGCGAGGTCTGGCTGTTGTTGAGGGTCTCGCCCACGCCCACCTGGGTGGACAAGACGATGGCATTAAAGGGTGCGCGCAGTGCACTTTGCTGTTGCATGAAGCTGGCCTCGGCCAGCTCGGCCCGGGCACGTTGATACTCGGCGTCGGCCTCGATATAGGCCAGCTTGCTGAGTTGCAGGTCGTGCAGGGCGAGCATGGTCTGGTCGAACATCTCCTGGTTACGGTCCAGTTCGGCCTTGGCCTCGGCGCGTTGTTCGCGGGCATTGTTGACGATGGCCTTCAAGGCCGCGACCCGGCGTTCGAAGGTAGTAGGTTCCAGTTGCATCAGGATCTCGCCCTGTTGCAGGCGCTGACCGGCCGCCACCACTTTCACGACTTCGCCACTGGCCAGGCTTGAAACCGTGGTGCGATCGGCCCATTGCAGGCTGCCCGGTTCGGCCTGCGCTGTGCCCAGGCTCAGGAGTAACACCAGGGTGACCCATCCTCTACTCACGCTATGCTTCATCACCATTCCCTCTAATTTTCCTGTTCCGCCTGCCGCGGGAACTGCTCATAGGGCACGCCCACCAGGCCTTCGAGTTTGAGCCACTTGAGCGCCAATTCGTATTCGGTACGCCGCAGGCGCCATTCCGCATCGGTGAACAGGACCATGGTATCGCCAAGGTCTGCCTGCATCTCCTGCTCATAGCGGGTACGGGTTTGGTCCAGTTTGAGACCGCGGTAATCATACAGTGCGAACATCTCATCGCGCTCGATGCGCAGGGTATTGATGTCCATCCACGTCTCCAACAGATCCTGTTGCAGGGCCATCTCGGCCTGGCGCAGTGAAGTCTGGGCCTGATTCATGGCGGAGACGGCCAGGGCGATATCGGCCTCGGTGCGTCCACCACGGGCCAGTGGGTAGTTGAACTTAATGCCGACGTTCCAGTTCTCGCGCGACGGCAATTGATAGGCATAGGCCCCGTAGCCCATCTCGGCGTCCACCGTCAGTCCATCGCTCTTGCGCGTCGCCGCCAGGGTGGACTGGGCCGAAGCCGCTTCCTTGCGCAGGGCAATGAGCCCAGGATTGTGTTGCCGGGCAAGGTCCTGCAGCTTCTCAAGCTCGGGCGGTTTGCGTTTGAGCTGGGGCAGTTCGGGTCGGCTGAGATCAGCGGAGAGCTGGTCGGGTCGATTCATGGCCTGGGCCAGTCGGGCACGGGTTACGCGCTGCTGACTTTCGAAGTAGTAACGATCGCGGCGTACCTTCTGATAGATACGCTCCAGTTCGAGGATATCGAGGTCGTCTCGCTGGCCCAGACGTTGACGCTCGCGGGCACGATCGAGGCGAATAAAGGCCACCGCCATGCGTTCGTTTTCGCGAAAGAACTGCAGGTCGGCGAGCAGCACATCAAAATACCGCCGCATGATGGTCTCGCGCCGAAGTTGCACGGTATCCACATAGCGTTGTCTGGCCCCCTCTTCACCCAGGCGCGCGGCGCGTTCACGCTCGTCACTGAGCCCGAAGTCGAGCAATGGCTTTTCCAGGGTGATGGCCAGGGCATGGTCGTCGTTGAGTCCCGGTGAGGGGGCCCCGGCAGGGAGGTCTATCCAGCGCAGGCGTCCATCGATATCGATGCGATAGTCATTCGCCGATTCGGCCTGGCGACGCCTTGCCTCCCGACTTTCAATCAAATGGCGCGAGGCCTCAAGCTGCGGATGCGCCGACTCGGCCTGGGACAGGGCAAACTCCAGGGTCAGGGGTTCCGGTAGCGCGTTGGCGGGGGGCTCCTGCGCCGCGGCATTGCCCGACGCCATGGCAAGGGCAAACAGATACATTGTCCATAACCGTCTCGGCATGGTTTTTCGACTCCTCCTACGCCCGCTGACTATTGGTCTTTATTATCGGGGTTGCGTCCAGCGGGGACTATCTATTCTTGCGTTTATAGTTATTGAAACTCATGTCCTTGTAATGCCCACCGGCGACAAATTCCTGCATCTGGCGGAACTCATCCACGCCGCGGGTCTTGCCGGTAAAGCGAAAGATGCGATTGCCTTCTAGATCGAAGAAGGCCATGACCGGAGTGGCGCGCACCCGGTGAACCTTGAAGGCATAGTCCTTCATCTTCATCTCCTCGCCTTCAAAGGTGGTAATCATCACATCACCCTCGATGTCGATGGCATAGGGACTGAAATCCTTGAGGAAGGACTCCTGCACCGACTTGCGGTTGAGCACATTGTTCTTCATGTAGTGACAGAAGGGACACTCATCCATTTCGAAGAAGAGAAAGATGCCCTTCTTGCCATCGTCACGTGCCATTTGCAGCTCTTCAGTGTAATCGCCCAGGCTCTGGATAAAAAAGTGCTTATAGGGATCGCGCGTCTCATCGGCATAGACCGTCAAGGTCAGGCTGCTAAGGATGAAAGCGATGGCAAGCTTGAATGTATACATCGAGTCTTCCCCTGTTAACTAGTTTTTGGCCTGCTCGGCCAGAAAGTCCTCAAGCATCTTCGCCGTTAATGGTCCGACCTGACGGGCGACCACTTCTCCCTCTGGCGAGACGACATAGGTGGTCGGCAAACCGGGTATGGGTCCGACATTCTCATCGCTGCCGACCTCCCCCAACAAGACTGGATAGGAGATCAGATAATCCTCGGCAAAGCCCTGCAACACTTCCACGGGTTTATCTTCATAATTTACGCCGAGGACAACGGCGGTTTTATCCTTGTGCTTGTCATGAAAATGGACAAGCTCGGGGATCTCTTCCAGGCAGGGTGGGCACCAGGTGGCCCAGTAGTTGACCACAACCCACTTGCCCCGGTAATCGGACAGTTTGTACTGCTGGCCGTCTATGCCCTTGAGGCTAAAGTCCGCCGCCTGTGCGGAAGACATAATAACAAGTGAAAAAACCAATAAAAACAGACGGCTAAACATCTTTTGCCTCAAACCCGGTAGCTTTAACATCGTCAGACATGATAACCCGTCCGAGGTTCCCTCAACCAGTGCGACGGCAGGGTGTGGATACATTCGCGCATCAGCATGACTGGCGATGCCGCTGAAATGGGCTAACGGTAATGGGTTACGAGTCACGCAACACAGTAGTGAGACGAGCGCACCGATACACCCTTCCTGCATCTGTGTTTCGTTGTGTTCCGGCATAGAAAAAGGGGCCCATCAGGGCCCCTTAAACTCGTGCATGAACTGGTTCTTGGAATCTTACTGAGCCAGATAGGCCTTGTCAGATTCTTCTACGACACCGATGGACCAGGCGCCACGGGTACGGGCATGGTTCACGGCGGCATCGACATCAGCCTGGCTGCTGCCACGCTCGATGGTCAGTTCCTGGCCGGGATAGATAAGGTCGGCGTCATCAATCTTGTCACGGTTGGCCTTGTAGATAAGCGGCCAGTGATAGGGATTGTTGTAGATGTCGGGCTTGCCGGAGATAGTCCACAGGCTATCACCGCGTACGACCAGATAGGTATCGCTGCTGGGTGCGACATCCATGGTGGTGGTCTCTTCTACCTGGGTCGGTTCAACCGGAGTCGGAGCAACGGGCTCTTCATCAGGCTTGGTCTCCTGACCACCACAGGCGGAAAACAGGCCAACGGAGGCCAGCAGAGCGATAATCGTCATCCAGTTTTTCTTATGCATCATAAAATCCCCAGTTTTATTCAATGGTTACGCTACAACCTAGCATCCGTATAAGAAAAGTTCAATACAGTGGCACATCATTCATTTCAAATCATGACATGCGTCAAATTCGATGTTCCAAGCTGGTGCAGCTTAACAATATAATGGTCTGTATTGCGCCATAATGACAGATTCAACCAAGAGGCTTACATGTCGTCCAAGCTTTATCATAATCCACGCTGTTCCAAATCACGTCAGACATTGCAATTGTTGCAGGAAAAAGGCGTTGAACCCGAGGTCATCGAATACCTCAAAACACCACCCGATGCCGCGACCTTGAAACAGATCCTCCAGCAGCTCGGTCTCAAACCAAGGGACTTGATGCGTAAGAAGGAAGCCGAATACAAGGAACTGAAGCTGGCCGATGAGTCGCTAAGTGATGATGATCTGATCAAGGCCATGATCGAGCATCCCAAGCTCATTGAACGACCCATTCTTGTAAGCAATGGTAAGGCGGCCATCGGTCGTCCGCCCGAACAGGTGCTGGATATACTTTAATGGAAATACTGGTTCTCTATTACAGCCGTCACGGCGCCACCGCCGACATGGCCCGTCACATTGCACGAGGCGTGGAAAGTGTTAATGGCATGAGTGCCCGCCTGCGCACGGTACCGGAGGTCGGACCCGAGCATGAGGCCGTCGGCGATTCCATACCGGCATCGGGCCCGCCCTATGTCGAGCTCGCCGATCTGCAGGCGTGCGCCGGTCTGGCCCTGGGCAGTCCCACCCGCTTCGGCAATATGGCGGCACCCATGAAATATTTCCTCGATACCACATCACCGTTGTGGTTATCCGGTCAAATGGTGGGTAAACCCGCCTGTGTCTTCACCTCCACCGCGAGCATGCACGGTGGGCAGGAGGCGACACTCTTGTCCATGATGATCCCCCTGTTGCATCACGGCATGCTGCTTATGGGACTGCCCTATAGCGAGACCGACATCCTGCACACGCGTAGCGGCGGTACGCCCTATGGCGCCAGTCACCTGGCGGGTGATGAAGGTGAACTGCCGCTGACCGAGGAAGAGAGCCGTCTGTGTCATGCCCTCGGCAAGCGCCTGGCCAACACCGCGGCCCAACTCCAAAAGGCTGACTAGGATGGGTTTAGCATCAAGTTCCATGCCCTGGCGGGTGATGGCACTCACCGGCCATCTCGGATTGATCCTGCTGTTGATGGTGTGGGAGATCTGGCTGGACCCCTTTGGCGTACTGCCGCGTTCACTGGTCATCGTATTGATGGTGGGGCCCTTGCTGATCCCGCTGCGAGGCATCCTCCACGGTCGCCCCTATACCCACGCCTGGACCAGCTTCCTGTCCCTGTTTTATTTCCTGCACGGGGTGGGCGCGGCCTATGCCGGCGAACAATTCGCCTACCTGGGCTGGCTCGAGGTCCTGTTTAGCCTGATGCTGTTTGTCGGCGCCATCTTCTTCACACGCTATCGCAATCGCGAAATCAAGCAGCTGGCCGACGGTTAGAGAATCGTCTTCACAAACGGGATGGTGAGCTTGCGCTGTTCCCGCAACGAGGCCAGGTCCAGTTGTTCCAGTAACTGGATCAGGCTCTCCATATCCCGCTCACAGCGCTTCAGCAGGAATTGCCCCACCTCGGTCGGCAATTCGAAACCCCGCGCATGCGCCCGGGCTTGCAGGATGGCCAGCTTGGCCGCGTCGTCATTGGCGGAGAGTTGCAGGGTCAGGCCCCATGCCAGGCGCGAGGCCAGGTCCGGCAGCGCAATGGGCAGGGCCGCCGGGGCGGCATTGGCGGTCACCACCAGCCGCGCACCGGCGTCGCGCATAAGATTGTAGAGGTGGAACAGGGCGGTCTCCCAGGGGGCCTGGCCCGTCACCGCATCGATGTCGTCAATCACCACCAGACTCATGGACTCCATACCCTGCAACATCTCGGGCACCAGGCCCGGCTCCTGCAGGGGCAGATAGGCCACCGGCGATCCACCATCGGCCTGTTGCTGGCACAGGGCCTGGACCAGGTGGGTCTTGCCGCTGCCGCGCGGCCCCCAGAGATAGATGAACTGCTCGCGCCCCTCGCTCAAGGCGAGCATGGCCTCACGGTTGTCGGCACTATGGAAATTTTCAAAGGTTGCGCTATCGCGCAGGCCGATCCCCAGTGGCAACTGAATCATGAGCGGGATGAATCCTCGCCGGTATCATTGCCCGAGTAGAGATCGCTGGAGACATATTCATGGCGCATGTGGCGCAGGATGACGGCGATGACGGCGGCCACCGGCAAGGCCAGCAGCACACCGAAAAAGCCGAACAGGGCACCGCCGGCGAGCACCGCGAAGATCACCGCCACCGGGTGCAGGCCGATACGCTCTCCGATCAACAGGGGAGTGAGCAGCATGCCCTCGATGGCCTGGCCAATGGCGAAGACGAGCACCACCCCGCCCAGGTGCAGAAAGTCCTGGAACTGGATCATGGCCAACACCCCGGCCAGCAGGATGCCGATAATGAACCCGAGGTAGGGCACAAAACTCACCAGTCCGGCGATCATGCCCACCAGCAGGGCCAGGTCCAGGCCGACGATCCACAGACCCACCGTATAAATGGTGCCCAGTGCCAGCATCACCACCAGTTGGCCGCGGAAGAAGGCACCCAGGACCTCGTCGCTCTCACGTGCCAGATCCGTGATCACCGGCTCCTGTTTCCGCGGCAGCAGCTCGCGGATGCGCAACATGAGATGGTCCCAGTCGCGCAGCAGGTAGAAGGTGACCACCGGGATCAGGACCAGGTTGGCGAGCCAGCCCGCCAGCACCAGACCCGACTTGGAGATGGTGGCGAAGATCTTGCCGGTGGCGCTGCCCAGTTCGCGCAGATGGGCCCCCAGGCCCTTGTTGATGGCGTCCCAGTCCAGCAACTGGCCGCCTTCGTCGGTGAACTGGCCCAACAGCGGTAACAGCAGTTCGCGCAGGCGGTTGAGATAGGCCGGTAGCTTGGATACCAGCAACACGATCTGCTCCTGAACCATGGGCACGAGGATGGCCAGCAGGGTCAGGGCCACGGCCGTGAGGCCGACGAAGACCACCACCACGGCAAATATGCGTTTGAGGCCCAAGACCTCGAGACGATCGGCCAGCGGGTCACCCATATAGGCGAGCAGCGCGGCGATGACGAAAGGGGTCAGAATCGGCGCCAGCAGGTAGAGCAGCCCCAGCCCCAGGGCCGCGACGATCATCCATTGCCAGCGTTGGGCATCAGTCATTTTGCGCCTCCATGGCACGGCGGCCCCAGATGAGAAGATAGTTGGCGCCGCTGAACACGGTACTGGCCAGCACCAGGTAGATGAGGACATCGAGGTAGAGCTGCGGCAAGGGCAGGACGGAGAGCGACAACAGCACGGACACCACCAGCACGATCTGAAACAGGGTATTGAGCTTGCTCAATAGATGCGGCTCCATGTCGTATCGCCCGAACACAAAATGATAGCCCAGAGCCCCGCCGATAATGAGGATGTCGCGCCCGAATACGGTTCCCACCAGCCACCAGGGCAGCTCGCCCAGCCAGCCCAGGGAGAGGTAGATGGCGGCCATCATGAACTTGTCGGCCAGGGGATCGAGGATGGAACCCAGACGCGTGGTCCAGCCATATCGACGGGCCAGGTAACCGTCGACGCCATCGGAGAGGCCGGCGATGGTAAACAGGATCAGGGCGACCTGGGCCTGCTCGTGAAACAGGGACCAAACCGCCGGTGGGATCAGCAAAAAGCGAAACAGAGAGATGATGTTGGGGATCTGCTCACGCTTCATGGCAGGTACCGATAGTGCTGTATGACCGGGGCGGCCGGATCGGTGTTTCGCTCAAACTCCGCGATATCCGGGCTATAGGGATAGAGCAGGTAACTCAGTGCTATGCCCTTGGCCACGTTGTCCCAGCTCGACTCCGTGCGAATGCGAAACTCCACCGTGCCGTCACTGATGGTGCCGGGGAGCACCTCCTGCACCGAGATCTGCTTTTGCAGGTACTGGAGCACGCGGGCGTAGTCCTCCAGGGTGTTGACGTTCCAGACCTTGACCCGGGTGTAGCCACTATCGGCCGCGCTGAGGGTGGTGGACTGGGCGAAGCGACGGGCGACATTGTCCACGGCGATATCCAGCGAGGGCTTGAGCAGGCTTGCCAGATCGGTGCCCTGTACCGACCAGGTGCGGGTCTGCTCCGGCATCAGCAACTGCCACTCGGCGGTCCAGACCCGGTTATTGCGGCTAAAGACTCGGCCCATGAGTATGACGTCGTTGTTATAGCGCAATGAGGCGGTGCGCACCGGGTCATCGAAGCCGCCCCAGACATCGCTGCTGGTCACCACCTGTTGATCCACCAGGTCGAGCAGGGGGTATTGCAGGGGCATGCCGCGCAGGGTCGCGCGTTGCGCCATCAGTTGCTTGGCCGGGTGGCTGGAGGCGGTGCCCAGCAGCTCGCGCTTGCCGCCCTGCTCGATCACCACCCAGGTGATCATGCCAGGACGGACCTGTCCCCAGATGGGACGCTGCGCCTCGCGCAGCAAGCGTTGCACGCGCTCGGCATCGAGCCGCACCCACAGCACCAGTCCCGACTCCAGCCCCTTCTCGATGGCCTCCTGCACATTCAGCTTGCGGTAGCGATAGGACTGCACCAGGGTATAGGCCTTGTCCAGCACGGCGTGAAACTCGGGCTGCATCATGATCTCGCTCTGGCCGGAGACGCGCACCAGGATCTCGGACAGGGCCGTGCGGTAGGCGACGTGACGCGAGTCGCGGGTCTGGTCTTCCACCGGGACCTCGACGTCGTACAGGCCCTTGACCTCCACGGCCGCGGCGGTGGAGACACAAAGTAGGCATAGCAGGGTGACAACTAGACTGCGCAAGGGAAAGGGGTCTCGTATTGTTATGTTGGAATCTGGGTCTGTTTGGGATCAGTTAAGTTCCCTGCCATCAGGCAGACTGATAGAATATTAAGCCTATCGTACCACTGCAAATCGAATCGGCCCATGGCCGGCTATTACACAGAATTCCGGAGCATCCCTTGAGTCAGGACAAGCAGGCCCCCACCCCATCCTTAAGTTATCGCGATGCCGGTGTCGATATCGACGCCGGTAATTCCCTGGTGGAGCGCATCAAGCCCCATGCCAAACGCACCCTGCGACCCGAGGTCATGGGCGGCCTGGGCGGCTTCGGCGCCCTGTTCGAGGTGCCGCTGGATCGCTATAAGAATCCCGTGCTGGTGGCCGGCACCGACGGCGTCGGCACCAAGCTCAAGCTGGCGATGGAGATGGGCAAGCACGACACCATCGGTATCGACCTGGTGGCCATGTGCGTCAACGATCTCATCGTACAGGGCGCCGAGCCGCTGTTTTTCCTCGACTACTATGCCACCGGCCACCTCAATGTCGACGCCGCCGCCGACGTGGTCAAGGGCATCGCCGACGGCTGCGAACGGGCCGGCTGCGCCCTGACCGGCGGCGAGACCGCCGAAATGCCTGGCATGTACGAGGGCGACGACTATGACCTGGCCGGCTTCTGCGTCGGCATCGTCGACAAGGACAAGGTGATCGACGGCAGCAAGGTCGGTGCCGGTGACGCTATCCTCGGCATCGCCTCCTCCGGCCCCCACTCCAACGGCTATTCGCTGGTACGCAAGGTGCTCGAGGTCTCCGGTGCCGCCCTGGGCGACAACTTCAACGGCCGTCCCCTGGGCGAGGTACTGCTGGAGCCGACCCGTATCTACATCAAGCCGCTGCTGAAGCTCATTGCCGAGGTGCCAGTCCATGCCCTCGCCCACATCACCGGCGGCGGCCTGCCCGAGAACCTGCCGCGCGTGCTGCCCGAGGGCTGTCGCGCCGTCATCGACACCCAGAGCTGGCAGCGTCCCGCCATCTTCGACTGGCTGCAGCAACAGGGCAATATCATTGATGCCGAACTCTACCGTACCTTTAACTGCGGCATCGGCATGGCCGTAGTGGTACCGGCCGACCAGGCCGAAGCGGCCCTGGGACTACTGCGCGAGGCCGGTGAAGAGGCGCAGCTAATCGGTCATATCGAGCCCCTCGAACAAGGCGAACGGGTCGTCCTCTCCTGACATGCCCGAGAACCACGATTTTTCCATCGTCGTGCTGATCTCGGGGCGGGGCTCCAACCTGCAGGCGATCATCGATGCCGTGCAGGGCGGCGAGATCCCGGGGCGCATCAGCGCCGTCATCAGCAACCGCGCCGAGGCCTACGGCCTGGAGCGCGCCCACGCGGCCGGGATTCCCACCGAGGTGCTGGATCATAAACGATTCCCGAATCGGGAGAGCTTCGACACCGCCCTGATGGCGCGCATCGACGACTATGCGCCCGACCTGGTTGTGCTGGCAGGCTTCATGCGCATCCTCAGCGACGGCTTCGTCGAACACTACGCCGGTTGCATGATCAATATTCATCCCTCGCTATTGCCGCGCTATCGCGGTCTCAACACCCATCAACGTGCCATCGAGGCCGGCGACGACTGGCACGGTTGCAGCGTCCACTTCGTGACCCCCGAGCTCGACGGCGGACCGGTGCTGTTGCAGGGCCGGGTGCCCATCGAAGCGGGCGACGACGCCGAACGCCTGGCCGATCGCGTCCACGTCATGGAACACCGTATCTATCCGATGGCCGTGGCCTGGATCGCGCAGGGTCGGGCCCGACTCGTGGAGCATCGTATCCAGCTCGATGGCAAACCCCTGGCCGAGCCCGTGATCCAGACCCTCGACGACTAGGGCGACCACACGCGCACAAACATCACCCCATTGGGCTGCGGCAGCAGGTAGACACTGCCCTCGCTCCCGGCCAGAGGATGGCGTCGCGTGACGTAGCGCCCGGCGTGTATGCCGATGGCGGCCCCCATGACCGTATCCGATAGCCAGTGGCGGTTGTCGTACATGCGTGCGAAGGCGGTGAGTCCGGCCAGGGAGTAGAAAAACACCCGTCGACCCAGGCTCGGCGTACCGCTCTCGGCCAGCACCGTGGAGAGGGCGAAGGCGGCCGTGGTATGGCCGGAGGGAAAGGATTGCTGGCCCTGGAACCACTGTTTCGAATCCACCGCCGCGGCAGGCCGCACCCGGCCGAACAGCTGCTTGCCGACGGCCGTGGTCAGACCACTCAGGACCACCGCCTCCAGGCCGTTGGCGCTGAGCCGCACCAGGGAGGTATCCTCGCGCGCCAGGCCGGTGCCGTAGATCCCGAGCAGGGTCAGCCCGGCCAGGGAATCGAGTTCGCCCCAGCCATTGCCCACGGCCGCGAGGGTATCGCCCGACGGGCCCTGGTTGGCGAGTACCCCCTCGCGCACGGCGTCGTCGGCCTGCATGGCCAGTCCGGTAAGCAGGACCACACCGCCCAGCTTTTGCCACTGTTCGACCTGCCAGCGCGTGGGACTGGCGAGATAGTCCTGGGTATCCGCCCACCAGTCACGGGCCTGCGCAGGGGCACTCAGGGCCATCAGCAAGAGCAGCATGGATCTCGCTCTGCGGCTCATGGGATGATGGTCCTACTTCGGGTTATGGGAACAGACATGATACGCACAGCATACCCGAGCCTCGCACGGCTGGGGACCCTGCTCGTCCTGTTACTGACGGCGCCCGCTCTGTTCGCCGGCGAGGTGCTGTTTCGCGTGCACTATGAATTCAATCTCGGCGGCGTCAGCGTGGGCAAGGCGGTGCGCAGCCTGGAGCGCGACGGCGATCTCTACCAATTTCGTTCCGATGCACGGCCCACCGGCTTCATGGCCAATTTCGTCAAAAAGAGCTTTCACGAGCGGGATCGCTGGCGCCTGCACGAAGGTAATCTACGCCCTCTCGCCTACCGCTATTACGAGCAGGAGAAGGGCCAGCAAGACGACAAGGTAAAGCTGCACTTCGATTGGGAAGACGGTGTGGCCTGGGACCCCAATGGCAAGCAATGCTGGCCGCTTATCGAACACAGCCAGGACCCGGCCAGCGCCACCTTCGCCATCATGCAGGCGGTGGCTCAGGGACAGGACGAGATCGCGATCCACTCCATAGGCGGTCGCGTACCGGTGGATCATCAATACCGAGTCAGTGGCGAGGGGAAATTTGGTGAGGACAAGGTGTATAAGGTCATCAAGGTGGAGGAAGAGACCGATAGGCGCATTCGTCTGCACGCCTGGCTGGCACCGGAACTGGGCTACCTGCCGGTCTATATCCACCAGGAGGTCAGGGGCGGGGCCGATACCCGACTCACCATGACCCGCCTGGAGAGCCTCGACAAGGAGGCCCTGCTCAGGATCTGGGCAGAGTGACGCCGCGCTGGCCCTGGTACTTGCCGCCGCGATCCTTATAAGAGACCTCGCACACCTCGTCCGATTCGTAGAACAGCATCTGCGCCACGCCTTCGTTGGCGTAGATCTTGGCCGGCAGAGGCGTGGTGTTGGAGAACTCCAGGGTGACGTGGCCTTCCCACTCGGGCTCCAGCGGGGTGACGTTGACGATGATGCCGCAGCGGGCGTAGGTGGACTTGCCCAGGCACACGGTCAGCGTGCTGCGCGGGATGCGAAAGTACTCCACGGTGCGCGCCAGGGCGAAGGAGTTGGGCGGGATGATGCAGACGTCCGACTTCACATCGACAAAGCTCTTTTCGTCGAACTCCTTGGGGTCGACGATGGCCGAGTTGATGTTGGTGAAGATCTTGAACTCGTCGGCGCAGCGCACATCGTAGCCGTAGCTGGAGGTGCCGTAGGAGATGATGCGGCCGCCCTCGTTCTCCCTTACCTGTCCCGGCTCGAAGGGCTCGATCATGCCCTCGTTCTCAGCCATGCGACGGATCCACCTGTCCGACTTGATGCTCATCTTCGCGTCATCCCCAACTTTATTAAAGCCAATAAAAAACGCCGTGGATTGTACCAGACAATCCACGGCGTTTGCGCATTCCTGAATTCAATCAGGAAGTAAGCCAATCAAGCGGATGATGGCTATCGGCAATTGCTCCTGCATTGCCCTACCGAGCACATCCCTGTGCTCGAGGCTCACGCCGCCAGCGCCGCTTCAGTGGCTTACGAGTTCTGGATGACGATGTTGGGGAACTTGTGGCCATACTCCTTGGCACGCTTGGACAGCTTCGCCGCCATTCGACGGGCCACCTGGCGATAGATCTGGGCGATGCGACCGTCGGGGTCGGCGACCACGGAGGGCTTGCCGCTGTCGGACTGCTCGCGGATATGGATGTCCAGCGGCAGGGCGCCGAGCATGTCGACATCGAACTCCTCGGCCATCTTGTCGCCGCCGCCGGTACCGAAGACGTGCTCTTCGTGACCGCAGCTGGAGCAGATGTGGATGCTCATGTTCTCGACGATACCCAGAACCGGCACGTCCACCTTCTCGAACATCTTCAGACCCTTCTTGGCGTCGATGAGGGCGATGTCCTGCGGGGTGGTGACGATGACGGCGCCGGCTACCGGCACCTTCTGCGCCAGGGTCAGCTGGGTGTCACCGGTGCCCGGGGGCATGTCCACCACCAGGTAGTCCAGATCCTGCCAGTGGGTGTCGTTGAGCAGCTGTTCCAGGGCCTGGGTGACCATGGGGCCACGCCAGATCATGGGGGTGTCCTCCTCGATCATATAGCCGATGGACATGGTCTGGACGCCGTAGTTGACCAATGGCTCCAGCTTGTCGCCCACCTGCTCGGGCTTTTTGTTGATGCCCATCATGCGCGGCTGCGAGGGGCCGTAGATATCGGCGTCCAGGATACCCACCTTGGCGCCCTCGGCGGCCAGGGCCAGGGCCAGGTTGACGGTGGTGGTGGACTTGCCGACGCCACCCTTACCGGAGGCAACGGCGATGATGTTCTTCACGCCCTCGATGGGGGTCACGCCCTTTTGCACGGAGTGGGCGTCGATGCGATGGCTGATGTTGATGGTGGCGGATGAGACGCCGTCAACGGCCTCCACCTTCTGCTTGAGCGACTCGGTCAATTCGGCCCTGTAGCCGTCCGAGGGAAAGCCCAGCAGGATATCGACGGTGACCTTGTCGCCGTCGATGGCAATGTTCTTCACGGACTTGGCCTCGACCAGGTCCTGCTCAAGGTATGCGTCGACATAGCCTTTGATGGCGGATTCGACTTGCTGTTCGGTTACGTTTGACATGTCTGACTCCCGGTATGCGTCAACGTAAGAGACGCGTCAACGCGCCTCTGAGAAAAATCGAAGCGCTATTCTACAATATTCCCAAGTATTTTACTAAGACATTTGTGGCAGTGGTAAGGCACTGGGAACTCTTCAATATGGACACGGTTTTCCCGTTTTCAAGTCCGTATAGCCTTGAAGTGGGTAAATTTGTTAATTTATGGCGTTCTTTTCCCGGCCGAACAGGAATATAGAGAGCGTCATGACGCAGACCAGCCGCAAGATCCTTGTCACCAGTGCCCTTCCCTATGCCAATGGTTCCATCCATCTGGGCCACCTGGTGGAGTATATCCAGACCGATATCTGGGTCCGTTTCCAGAAATCCCGCGGCCACCACTGCACCTATGTTTGTGCCGACGACGCCCACGGCACCCCTATCATGCTGCGCGCCCAGCGCGAGGGGATCGCCCCGGAGGAGCTGGTGGCGCGCATCAAGACCGAGCACGAGGCCGACTTCGCCGCCTTCAATATCGGTTTCGACAATTTCCACACCACCCATTCGGACGAGAACCGCGAACTGGCCTCGCTCATCTATGGCCGTTTGAAAGAGGGCGGCCACATCGCCACCCGCGTCATCAAACAGGCATTCGACCCGGAAAAGGAGATGTTCCTGCCGGACCGTTTCATCAAGGGTACCTGCCCCAACTGCGGCGCCGAGGACCAGTATGGCGACAACTGCGAGGTGTGCGGCGCCACCTACAGCCCCACCGATCTGAAAAACCCGGTCTCCGCCCTCTCCGGTGCCACGCCCATCGAAAAGGAATCGGAGCACTACTTCTTCCAGTTGGGTGACTTCGAGGCCATGCTCAAGGAGTGGATCCATCAGGGCCACGGCACCTCCGCCACCATCCAGGCGGCCATCGCCTCCAAGCTCGGCGAGTGGTTCGAGTCCGGTCTACAGGACTGGGACATCTCTCGCGACGCCCCCTATTTCGGCTTCGAGATCCCCGGCGCCGACAACAAATACTTCTATGTCTGGCTCGACGCCCCCATCGGCTACATGGCCAGCTTCAAGAACCTGTGCGACAAAACCGACGGACTCGATTTCGACGAGTACTGGAGCGCCGACAGCGAGGCCGAGGTCTACCACTTCATCGGCAAGGACATCGCCTATTTCCATACCCTGTTCTGGCCCGCCATGCTGCACGGTGCGGGCTTCCGCAAGCCAACGGCGGTATTCTGCCACGGCTTTCTCACCGTCAACGGCGCCAAGATGTCCAAGTCACGCGGCACCTTCGTCAACGCCCGCGCCTACCTGGATCAGCTAAATCCTGAATACCTGCGTTACTACTTCGCCGCCAAGCTGGGCGACGGCATCGACGACCTCGACCTCAACCTCGAGGACTTCAGCGCCCGCGTCAACTCGGACCTGGTGGGCAAGGTGGTCAACATCGCCAGCCGCTGCGCCGGCTTTATCAAGAAGCGCTTCGACGGCAAGCTCTCACCGAGCTGTTCCGAGCCCAGTCTGTATGAGGAGTTCGTCCACGCCGGCACCGCCATCGCCGATCACTTCGAGCGCCGCGAATACAGCCGCGCCATCCGCGAGATCATGGCCCTGGCCGACAAGGCCAACGTCTACATCGACGAAAAGCAGCCCTGGGTCATCGCCAAGGAGGAGGGCCGCGACCAGGAACTGCAGGACATCTGTTCGACGGGTTTAAATCTGTTTCGCGTGCTCATGACCTACCTGGCCCCGGTGCTGCCCGACATGGCGGACAAGGTGGAGGAGTTCCTGAACATCGAGTCGCTGGGCTGGCATGACTGTGCCGAACCGCTCACCGACCACGCCGTCAATAAATTCAAGCCACTGATGACGCGGGTGGAAAAAGAGAAGATCGACGCCATGCTGGAGGCGTCCAAAGAGGAACTGACAGGCATGACCGAAGAGAACAAGCCCACCGAGGGGCCGCTGGCCGACAACCCCATCGCCGAGACCATCACCATCGATGACTTCGCCAAGATCGACCTGCGCATCGCGAAGATCGTCAAGGCCGACCACGTCGAGGGCGCCGACAAGCTCTTGCAGTTGACCCTCGACATCGGCGGCGAGACCCGCAACGTCTTCGCCGGCATCAAGTCGGCCTACAAGCCCGAGGAGCTGGAAGGCAAGCTCACCGTCATGGTCGCCAACCTGGCCCCGCGCAAAATGAAATTCGGTCTCTCCGAGGGCATGGTGCTGGCGGCCGGTCCCGGCGGCAAGGACCTTTATATCTTAAATCCCGATGACGGCGCCAAGCCGGGTATGCGGGTGAAGTAACGATAACCCTTTGAGCACTATGTTGTTTTGCATACGGTTCCGACTTAACCTAGGCGAAACGGAAAACATCTTATGACGCATGAACTGAGCTGGGAACCCGAAGGCCTGCATCTCAAATGGGGCGACACCATCGACGTGCAGGGTTTGATCGCCTCAAACAGCGAGATGGTCGGGCATCGTGAATTCGAAAACATCCGCTATCTGCTATGGGATGCTAGCGACATCACGTATGTCAATCTGGATGAAAGCGTCGTTACGATGTCGGCTCAGTTCACCGCACAGGTCGAACAGTACAACCCGAACATCAAACTGGCCTTTATCGCCAAGGAGCAGAACCTGCTCAAGTTGATAGAGGATTACATGCAGACGGTGATTAAACTGGTGCCAGATACACAACACCAGGTCTTCAGCAATGCCGAAGATGCCCGCAACTGGGCCCTGGCCTAGACCCGATACTGAGTGAATGTTTTCATCAGCGATTGAACACTCGTGAAAGGTAGCAATCATGGCACATCAATTTACCTGGGAAGTAAACAGCCTGTACATGCAATGGTTCGGCACGATTAATGCGCAGGAGTTGATTCATGCCAATAGCGAGCTGGTAGGCAACGCCAGCTTCGAGACGATAAAGTACATCATCTGGGACGGAAGCGGCATTGAGAAACTGGACGTCGATGTCGATCGAACCGAGCTGTTCGCCAAGCTGGCAAGCGATATCAATCCGTACAACCGCAAGATTAAAGTTGCCTTTGTCTGCAATCGCCCCGAAATCCGGAGTCTGCTCGCTGGCTATATCGATGAGTGCAAGCAGCTGGTGCCGCATGCACAACAGGCCCTGTTCGAAACCATCGACGAAGCGCGCGACTGGGCGCAACACTAACTCCACTTAACAGGACTGCACCGAGCTTATGGCCGAATACGCACTCATACTGGTTTCCACCATCCTGGTGAACAACTTCGTGCTGGTGAAGTTTCTCGGCCTGTGTCCCTTCATGGGGGTGTCGCGCAAGCTGGAGACCGCCACCGGCATGGGTCTGGCCACCACCTTCGTGCTCACGCTCTCCTCCATCGCCAGTTACCTGGTCAACGCCTACCTGCTTGAACCCTTTGGCCTGGAATATCTGCGCACCATCGCCTTTATCGTCGTCATCGCCGCCGTGGTCCAGTTCACCGAAATGCTGGTGCACAAGACCTCGCCCCTGCTCTACCAGGTGCTGGGGATCTTCCTGCCCCTCATCACCACCAATTGCGCGGTGCTCGGCGTGGCGCTGTTGAACACCCAGGCCCAGCACAGCTTCCTGGAGTCGGCCGTCTATGGCTTCGGCGCCGCGGCCGGTTTCTCCCTGGTACTGGTGCTGTTCGCCGCCATGCGCGAACGCATCGCCGTGGCCGATGTACCGATCCCCTTCCAGGGTGCCGCCATCGCCCTGGTCACTGCCGGGCTGATGTCGCTGGCCTTCATGGGCTTCTCCGGACTCGTAAAAGGATAAGTGACTCGATCCATGCTTGAAGCCATTCTCGTTCTCACCGCCATCGCCGCCGGCTTCGGTCTGCTGCTGGGATTTGCCGCCATTCGCTTCAAGGTCGAAGGCGACCCGGTGGTGGACCAGATCGACTCCATCCTGCCGCAGACCCAGTGCGGTCAGTGCGGCTACGCCGGCTGCCGTCCCTATGCCACCGCCATCGCCAACGAAGAGGCCGATATCAACCAGTGCCCGCCCGGCGGCGAGTCCACCATCCTCGCCCTGGCCGACCTGTTGGGCAAAGACCCCAAGCCACTCTCCGAGGAACATGGCGTGGAGCAGCCCAAGACCGTCGCCATCATCGATGAGCAGACCTGCATCGGCTGCACCCTGTGCATCCAGGCCTGCCCGGTCGACGCCATCGTCGGCGCCGCCAAGCAGATGCATACCGTGATTGAGTCCGAATGCACCGGTTGCGACCTGTGCCTGCCGCCCTGCCCGGTGGATTGCATCGAGATGGTCGAAGTCGAGGGGGATCTGCAGAGCTGGAAGTGGCCCTATCCCGAGTCCGAGGAGGCGTCGCAGGCATGAGCCGAGCGCTGCATTCATTCCACGGTGGCCTGCACCTGGACGGGCACAAGGCCGAGTCCACCGCCCGGCCGCTGGAGACCATGCCGGTGGCCAAGCGCCTGGTACTGCCCCTGTTGCAGCATATCGGCGTGCCCGCCCATCCCCTGGTGGAGGCGGGCCAGACCGTGCGCAAGGGCGAAGTCATCGCCCGTGCCGAGGGTGCGGTCAGTACCAATCTGCACGCCCCCACCTCGGGCAAGGTGATCGCCATCGAGGATCACGCCGTGCCCCATGTCTCAGGCCTGCCCGCGCCCTGCATCATCCTCGAGGCCGACGGCCGCGATGAGTGGGGCGAGAAACACGCGCTGGAGGAAGAGGTGGACGCCGCCACCCTGCGCCAGCACATCCAGGACGCCGGCATCGTCGGCCTCGGCGGCGCCGGCTTTCCCGCCCACATCAAGCTCAACCCCGGCGAACACCAGGTCGAGACCCTGATCCTGAACGGCGCCGAATGCGAACCCTACATCACCTGCGACGACATGCTCATGCGCGAGCGGCCTCAACATATCGTGCGCGGCATCCTGCTCATGCAGCATGCCCTGCAGGCGAAACACCTCATCATCGCCATCGAGGACAACAAGCCCGAGGCCCTGGCCGCCATCGGCAAGGCGGTCGAGGAACTGGCGGCCCCGGTCGAGGTGGTGGCGGTGCCCACCCTCTACCCCACCGGTGGCGAGCGTCAGCTCATCAAGGTCCTCACCGGTAAGGAGGTCCCCAGCCAGGGCCTGCCGCTGGCCATCGACGTGGTTTGCCACAATGTCGCCACCGCGGCCTCGGTCTACAAGGCCGTGGTGGAGGGCGAACCCCTGATATCCCGCGTCGTCACCGTCACCGGCAGCGCGGTGGAGGCACCGCGCAACCTCGAGGTCGCCTTCGGTACCCCTATGCGCGAGGTACTGGACTATGCCGGTGTCGACCCCGATGCGCTGGGCGAACTGGTGATGGGCGGCCCCATGATGGGCCTGCCCATTCCCAAGCTCGACAGCCCCGTGATCAAGACCACCAACTGTCTGCTCACCACCGCACGCCGCGAACTCGAACCCCATCCGCAAGCCCTGCCCTGTATCCGCTGCGGCGCCTGCGCCGACGTCTGCCCCGCGCAATTGCTGCCTCAACAGCTCTACTGGCACGCCCGCGCCAAGGCCTATGACCGGGTGCAGGACTTTCACCTGTTCGACTGCATCGAGTGCGGTTGCTGTGACTACGTCTGTCCCAGCAGCATCCCGCTGGTGCAGTACTACCGCTTCGCCAAGACCGAGATCTGGGAACAGGAGCGTGAAAAGAAAAAGGCCGACATCGCCCGCGAGCGCCACGAGTTCCGTC
>JABURT010000040.1 GCA_014762495.1 Gammaproteobacteria bacterium
AGATGGGGATAAGAGACAGGTGGAGACCGGTGGCGCAACCGACAATCGTCCCCTCCATGGCCTGCCCGGCGCCCCTGGTGTGGCCATTGGTGTCGCCGAGGTGGTGTATCCACTGGCCGACCTCAATGCGGTGCCGGATCGCCTGTCCCAGGATATCGAGGCCGATGTGCGCCTGTTCGAGCAGGCCACCGAATCGGTCAAGAGCGATGTCGCCGCCATATCCAAGCGTCTGTCTGATGTCCTGCCCAGCGAGGAATTGGCGCTGTTCGATGCCTACCTGCTCATGCTCGATAGTGGCGGTTTTCGCAACCGCGTGGTCGAGCGCATCCGCCTGGGGCAGTGGGCGCCGTCGGCCCTGCGCGATGTCATCGACGAACATGTGAAAATCTTCAAGGATATGGACGACCCCTATCTCAGCGAGCGCAGCGACGATGTGCGCGACCTGGGTCAGCGCATTCTTGCCTACCTGCAACAGGAGACTCGCCAGCAGACCGAGTATCCCAAGCAGACCGTGCTGGTGGGTTCCGAGATCACCGCCTCCATGCTGGCCGAGGTCCCGCCGGACAAGCTTGCCGGTGTCGTCTCCACTTCGGGCTCCCGCAGTTCCCATGTGGCGATCCTGGCCCGCGCGCTTAACATCCCGGCGGTAATGGGGGCCTCCGACCTGCCGGTCGGCCGTGTCGATGGCCGCTCCATCGTCGTCGATGGCTATAGTGGTCGGGTCTATATCAACCCCAGCCGTGGCGTCATTTCCGAGTTCAAGCGCCTGGTCAAGGAAGAGATGGAGCTTACCAAGGGGCTGGACAGCCTGCGTGATCTACCGGCGGAGACCCCTGACGGCCAGCGTATCCACCTCTATGCCAACACCGGCCTGTTGACCGATATCACCCCGACGCGCGACTCCGGTGCCGAGGGCATCGGCCTGTATCGCACCGAGTTTCCCTTCATGGTACGCGAGCGGTTCCCCGGCGAGGACGAACAGCGCCAGATCTACCGCACCGTGCTCGAGGCCTTCGATCCCAAGCCTGTGGTGCTGCGAACCCTGGACGTCGGTGGCGACAAGTCATTGCCCTATTTCCCCATCAAGGAGGAGAACCCCTTCCTCGGCTGGCGCGGGATCCGCATTACCCTGGATCATCCAGAAATCTTCATGGTACAGCTGCGCGCCATGCTGCGAGCCAGTGAGGGCATGGATAATCTGCACATGCTGTTGCCCATGATCACCAGCATCGAGGAGGTGGTGGATGCGCGCGAGTTGATCCAGCGTGCCTGCAATGAGTTGCGTGAAGAGGGACTGGTGTTTCGCGAACCGCAGGTCGGGGTCATGGTGGAGGTGCCCTCGGCGGTATACCAGACCGAGAATCTGGCGCGTCGCGTGGATTTCCTCTCCGTGGGGACCAATGACCTGACCCAGTACCTGCTGGCGGTGGACCGCAATAATTCCCGCGTGGCCGAGCTCTATGACTCGTTGCACCCGGCCGTTTTACAGGCCCTGCGTATGGTGGTGAAAGGCGCGGCCAAGCACAACAAGCCGGTCAGTGTGTGCGGCGAGATGGCCGGTGATCCGGCCGCGGTGCTGTTGTTACTGGGCATGGGCATCGACAGTCTCAGCATGAACGTCTCCAGTCTGCCGCGGGTGAAATGGGTGATCCGCAATTTCACGCGCCAGAAGGCCAGGGAGCTGCTGGCCGAGGTGATGAAGATGGAGGATGCCGGCTCCATTCGCGGTTTCCTCTATGAGGCCCTCGACGAGGCCGGTCTGGGCGGTCTGATCCGAGCCGGTAAGTAGGCTCCGGCCTGCCGCTTGAAGCCTCACACAGACGGCTTCAGCTCAGCCATACCCTGTAGTGCTTGTCTGCGTGTGAGTAATCGAAGACATCCTGTGGGGCAATGCCGCTGTCGTTGACGCGCTGCTGTATCGCCTCGAGATCGATTTCCCCCGACCCCTGTAATTGCTCGAGCACCTCTTCCGGCATTAGCTCGGCGAGATCCAGTGCGGCCTCGGCCGGTAGCGAGACCTTGACGTGCGGACTCCCGTTCTTGAGTACCTCCACATGGAGGGTGTCGGCAATGGCCTGCAGCCCCGGCGTTTCGGATAGTTCCCGTGACAGGGGCGGCAATTGGAACTCGCGCGCCCGCTGCAGCAGTTCATCGCCAAGGCTCTCTCGTATCAGCGTCCACCAGTCCTGGTAGGCCTCCAGGCTTTGCAATTGTCGACTCAGGCCCTGAAACGCGCGCAGCAGCAACAGTAGCTGTGGTGGACCGGCGGAACGAAACCACCAACGCTTGTCGCCCAAAAGGCGGCTCATGGGCTGGCTGACCGGCCAGTCCTCCATGCGTAGCGGGCGCGTGGCATGAAACGGTCGCAACAATATGCGTGCGACCAGGGGCAGGGTTGGGGCGATATACCCGAGCTTCTGCTCATCAAATCCCATGGCGGCAAAACATTGTAGGGGTGAGATATCCCGGCCCTCGCGCATGGCCAGGATCAGCTTCAACAGGGCCAGGCGCGCGGTCTCATTGACCTCGATGGTACAGCCGTAATCCAGCAGGGCGACTTCAACCCCGTGGCCGCCGCGGCGGAACAGGTAATTGCCGCTGTGTGGGTCACCGTGCACCTGGCCATGGTGAAACAGGCTGGTCAGCAGCGTCTTGATAAGAATCCTGGATAGCTGCTGGCGCAGTTCGATGGGCCATTCCTTGGCCTGTTCCAGTGACTCTCCCCCTTCCCAGGACTGTACCAGCAGGGCTTCGCGACAGAGCTCGGGATACACCTTCGGTACCACCAGTCCATCGACCATAACGCCTTGCGCAAACGCCTGTTGACGCTGTGCCTCGGACCGATAATCGAGTTCGCGATCCATATTCTGTTTGAGCACTTCCTTGTATCCGAGGAGGTCAAAGCCCCACTTCTTCACCGGCCCCATGCCTGGCATCAATCCCGCCAGGCGGAGTTCGGATTCCACCGCATCGCGTATATCCGGGTAACGGATCTTGATCGCGACCTCACTGCCATCTTGCTTGAACCGGGCGTGGTGCACCTGCCCCAGAGAGGCCGCGGCGCTGGACGCTTCGATATGTTCAAAGACTTCGTGATACGGCCGTCCCAGTTGCCGATCGATCAGCGGCAAGACCGTTTCTAGAGGTAATGGCTCGATGTTGTCGAGAAGCTCGCGAAAGGGAGTTGCCTCATCGGAGTCGGCGAACAGTTGCCCGATCTTCATGGTGACGCCACGGGCCTCGGCAAACATGGCGGTAAGGGCTCGCTGCGCCAGCAGGCGCTCTGCGTCGCTGTGACTCTGCCCCATTTTGCGTGCTTGCCAGCCGATGCGCAGGAGCTTGAGGCCTCGTCCGATGGGATTATTCATACTCGAGCCTGCCGCAATTACAGTCTCTGGTTCTGCCTGGCTTCGTTCGCAGGCAGGTAGAAGTAACTCTGGTCGAGTGAATACTGGCGTTCACCGAAGTAGTCGATATAACGTGATGTCCAGTGATCCCAGCGTCGCGTCTCATCCTGTGCCCATTGCCATGAAATCTCGGATAACTGCTCGAACAGTTCCTGCGCCGAACGGGATAACTCAAGCGTTTTATGATCCTGCCAAAGGGGTTCCCGGACACCATCTCGGTAAGGGTCGATATAGATACGCAGGCGAGACAGACCGATGCTCTTTGAATCGCATACTTCGGACTCGACCAGGATATCGAGTCGATCACGATAGCGACGTTGTACCTTGCGACCCACGCTCAAGGTTGCCCCTTCCCAGTTGCGACCGTCGCTGTTGTACTCATGGCAAAAGACAAAGCCCATGAGTTCATTGTCGGATAACAACTCATCCATAAATGACAACGCGGTGTCGGGTATGTCGGAAAAATTATCGCGAATCACTCTCTGGCCCAGATCAATTAAGGACCTGTCATCGTGGGGGCGTAGACGAAAACTCTGGAAGTTGAGAAGGTCATACTTGTTCCATGGACGCGACCATCCCATCTTGCGCGCGGCACGGTAGCGTTCGAAGGCTCGCATCAAGAGGCATAGGATAGCGGGGGGTTGTGAGGCCTTGCTGAGAGTCTCAAGGGCCTTTTGATAATCGCTTTCGTTTTTTAACTTAAGATTTTCTTCGTCCGTCACAGTTGATCCCAATGAAAGGAATAGCGTCTCCTTATCACACCACATTATGAGGTGTTTGTCGCGGTGCGCGGCTTAGAGTTTGGTGGTCTTCATTGCCCAGGATTTCTCATATCACGAATGCAGTTACTGCCAGTTTCATGCACGATGAAACCGGCCTGGGCGGTGGCCGACTCGAGTATGGATTAAGCTGCGCTCACCATTGTTAACTGGATAGTTCAGCATGCGCCATTGGAGTACAATGGCGGGGTTATCACAAAGGACGATACATAGCCGTGAAGTATGTTTTCATCGTCAACCGGCAGGCAAGGGATGGGCAGCTGGCGATGCTCTGGGAAAAGGCCGAACCGACCATCCTGGCCAGGCTGGACGATACCCAGGTTTGTTACCCCCAAGATGCCCGGGAAACCCGACGTCTGGCCGCGCTCCATGCCGCCCGAGGGGATTGCTGCCTGGTCTCGGTGGGCGGCGAGGGTACTATGAATCTGGTGGTGCAGGGGATTATCGACAGTGATGCCCTGGATGATGTGTGTATGGCCCTCATACCCTTTGGCAACGTCAATGACTACGCTGCGGCCCTTGGTATGAAAAAGACCTGGCAGAGTGCACTGGAGGCACTGGTGCAGGGACAGACTCGCAAGGTAGGGCTGATCGAAATGATCACCCCCGGCACACGCAACTTTGCGCTTAATATCGCCGACATCGGTTTCGGCGCCGCCACCGCCAAGTACCATGTCATCGATCGCCAACTGCGCTGGTGTAAGGGACGCTTCAAGTACAACCTGTTGGCGCTGAAGACCCTGCTCCACTGGAAAAATGTTCCGGCCCGTATCACCATCGATGATGAGGTGCTGGAAGGCGATATCGTTATCGCCCTGGCCGGTTTCAGTCCCACCCTCGGGGGCTTTCGACTCCTGCCGCAGGCCAGTGTCTTCGATGACCGCTTCGCCGTGACCATCGGGCGAGACACCAGCAAGCGCGAGATCCTAAAGCTTCTGAACGCGGCCAAGAAAGACCGGATCGCCCAATGCGAGAAGGTCATCCTGACCAAGGCCCAGCGCGTGGTGGTCGAACCGAGGGGGGAGTTTGTTGCCATGGTGGACGGCGAGATCATCGATTGCCACGCCACCCGGGTGGAGTTCGTCTCCCATGCACAGCGCCTCAACTTCATCGTCCCTGCGCACAGCCCTGTCCCCGAGGGATCTTGATACTTCGTTTTTAGCGTTATTTATCTATAAATGTTGTATATAAACGCTAAATTCGAAAATCTATGCACATGTCTGGTGCGTGTTTAACAAATTTGACACATTTTTAATCAACCCCTGCACGGCCCGAGTGCGTCCCGCTATCAGACCGTCGCTCCAGTTTGTCATCAAGCAGAGCCAAATCAAGCAGTTGTGACAATTGGCACGGTTCTTGTTCTTCCCCGCCCTGTTACTAAATCAGAATAATCTTATATACAGGGTTTGCTATGAAAAATATTGTATGGTTTGCGGGCTTGCTTCACTCCCCATTACTCATGGCCGTTGATACGGGGGCCCAGGTTCAACAACATCTCGATATCCTCTGGTTGCTCATTGCTGCGGCACTCGTGTTTCTGATGCAGGCCGGTTTTGCCGCGCTGGAAACGGGCATGATCCGGGCCAAGAACACCATCAACGTGGCCATTAAGAACGTCGGTGACTTTATTATTGGCGCGCTTGCCTTCTTTCTGGTGGGTTTCGGTCTTATGTTCGGAAGCTCCCATCTGGGATTATTCGGTGTGGATAAGTTCGCCCTGGCCGGAATCGAGAACGGTTATGACTATGCCTTCTTTATCTTCCAGATGGTTTTCGCCGGTACCGCCGCGACCATCATCTCCGGGGCCGTCTCTGAACGTATGCAGTTCAAGTCCTACCTGATCGTTTCGGCCCTGGTAACGAGTATCGTCTATCCCGTCTCAGGTCACTGGATCTGGGGTGAGGGTGGCTGGTTGCTGGAGCTGGGCTTCATCGACTTCGCCGGGTCCACCGTGGTCCACTCGGTCGGGGCCTGGCTGGGACTGGCTGGTGCCGTGTTGCTGGGGCCGCGCATCGGCCGTTTCGACGAAAACGGCGAGGTACAGGAATTGCCCGGTCATAACCTCCTGCTCACCACCATCGGTGTCTTCATCCTGTGGTTTGGCTGGTTTGGTTTTAACGGTGGTAGCACCCTGGTGGCCGACGGCAGCGTCGCGCGGGTGCTGGTCAATACCAGCATGGCAGCGGCCGCCGGCGGGGTGGCAGTGTTCATAACCTCCCTCATCCTGCATAACAACATCAAGGTCGAGAAGGCACTCAACGGCATCCTCGGTGGCCTGGTCGGCATCACTGCCGGCGCCGCAGTGGTGGAACCTGGAGGCGCTGTATTCATCGGTTTGACCTCGGGACTGGTGGTCTATTTCAGTGATTGGTTGCTATTGCATATCCTGCGGGTGGATGACCCGGTGGCTGCGATACCTGTGCACGGATTTGCCGGTGCCTGGGGCACCATCATGCTGGCGGTGGCTGCACCGGTCGAGGCACTGGGGGGCAATGCGGTGATGACCCAGCTCGGCATACAGTTCATCGGCGTGGTCTCCGTTTTTGCCTGGGCCTTTGGCATGGGACTCATCATCTTTGGTCTGCTCAAGGGCCTGGACCTACTGCGGGTTCCGCCCGAGGACGAGCGCATGGGACTGAACGTGAGTGAGCACGGTGCGCGCACGGTGTGGCTGGATACCATGCAGACCATGCAGGAGATTGTGAAAAACGGCGACCTGACTCGTCGTGCCGAGGTCGAACAAGGGACCGAGGCAGGTGAAACCGCCATGGCCTTCAACAGCATGCTCGACTCCTTTCAGGACAATATGTCCGTTATCGGCCACAGCAGCCATAACCTGGCCACGCAATCGGAACAGGTCACCGAGGTGATCCGTCAGGCCATGGTCGCAATGGATCAACAAAATCAGGAGACCGAGATGGTCGCCTCCTCCATGTCGCAAATGGCGGCCTCGATACGGGATGTTGCCGGCAGCGCCACAAAAGCAGCAGCGTCGGTCGACTTTGTCACCGGTCAGGTCAACGATGGTGTGCAGCTGGCCGACGAGGCCACAGGGGTGATCAATGTCCTGGCCCAGGAGGCGGAACAGGCCTCAGATGTCTACCGTAGCCTGGAGGAAAACAGCAAGCAGATCGGGTCCATCCTCGATGTGATCCAGAACATCGCCGAGAAGACCAATTTGCTGGCACTCAATGCGGCCATTGAGGCGGCCAGGGCAGGTGAACAGGGCCGTGGTTTTGCCGTTGTGGCCGAGGAGGTTCGTACCCTGGCGACCTCGACGCAGCAATCGGTGGAGCAGATAGGTCGCATCATCACCAATCTTCAGGACGGGGCACACGATGCCGTGGCGGTCATGCAGAACAGCCGCGAAATGGCACAACAGGGTTCACAGCAGGTGGAAGGTTTGCGCAGGGCCCTGCACGAAATCCAATCAGCCATCGCCAGCATTAATGAAATGAATACACATATTGCCTCGGCTTCGGAACAGCAGACAGCGGTCGCCGACGAGATTGATCGCAACATCCATAGCATCAAGTCCGTGGCCGAACAAAACGCAGCGGGAGCCGAGCAGGTGCAACAAAGCAGTCATGAACTGGCAGGGATTGCCGAGCAACTTCGCGGTCAGGTGGATCAATACCGTGTGGCCTGAGCATGCGGACTTATATGTCACAGAAACGAAGCCAGGGTTTGACGACTTATGTATGCACTACAAGAAATAAATATGCAAAAAGACAAACATGGAGGCAGTCGTTGCGATTTGAGATACATCGAGCAATTCATCGATGCCGGTGAAGGCACGTGGAAGGCTCGTTATGGTCCATTAAAATTGAAGAGCCATTTTCAGCCCATCTTCAGTCTTGCGCACCAGCAAATCGTGGGATACGAAGGTTTGTTACGGACTTATGATGCGGATGCCGCCGAGATTGCGCCTTCACGGTTGTTTAGTCGCACACAGGAATTATTTGAAGACGTTTTCCTGGATCGAATGAGTCGTTATTTACATACACATAACTACTCCAGTAAGACAAACGGACAGGACTGGTTGTTTCTCAATGTCAGTCCTCGCGTGGTGGTGGGCGGCAAGGACTATGGCGCCTTTTTCAAGGAGCTATTGTCCCGCACCGATATCGAGCCCGGTCGTGTGGTGGTGGAGGTCGTCGAGCAGGGCATCGAGGACGAGTCGGTACTGGCCGAGGCGGTGGAGTACTATCGTGGACTGGGTTGCCTGATTGCCATCGATGATTTTGGTAAGGGCCATTCCAACTTCAGTCGAATCTGGCAAATCCAGCCGGAGATGGTGAAGTTGGACCAGTCGTTTATCCGCCAGGCGGTGGTGAACACCAATGCAAGGCGAGTCCTCAAGCGATTAATCACGCTGATACATGAGTCGGGCAGCCTGGTGGTACTGGAGGGTGTGGAGACCGAGGCCGAGGCACTGCTCGCCATCGATAGCGGGACCGATCTTTTGCAGGGTTATTATTTCGCACGGCCGCAACCGACCCTGCCCGGTCGGGATGCCAGCGCTTCGTTCAGTCAACTGTGCAATACATACCGACAACAAACTCGTCTAGAACTCGAGCGCGGGTATGACCTGTCGCAGCGCTATCGTCATGCCATGCGTGCTTGTGGCAAACGCCTGGTGAGTGGTGTTGAGCTGGCAACGGCTTGTGAGGAATTGTCGGGCCTTCCCTATCTCAAGCGTTGCTATCTGTTGGACAGTGAGGGTTGGATCCAAAGTTCATGTACGGTAGCGGGTGAACGGGAAGGCTCGGAAAGTCAGTTCATACCTTTACGGCGTCACCAAAAAATGGTGTGGTCACAGTGGCGTGAATTCATGCAGGCCGCGCGACATGGCAACGAGGTCTATGTCGGCAGCCCTCATCTTTCCATCAGGGATTCTGTTCTGAGTCGTACACTTTACCTGTCACTGATACATGAGGGAGTGGAGAGGGTGCTCGGTGTGGAGGTCGATGCCATTGGCTACGAACATGGCGAAACAGAATAGTGACGGCCTTCAGGTACCGAACAGGGCCAGTACCTCGCCGGCCTTGGCTCGGTTGGCGCCGTTACGACTGATGAAGCGCTGGACGTCAAAGGTTTCGATGCGGGCGCCGTCGTAGTACTCGGTGGTGAAGGCCTTGTCATGATGGTTGGAGATGAGGACGGGTATGCCACGTTCGGAGGTGACGCGAGCCAGACGTGCCAGCTCCTGTTGTTGAGCCATGCTGAAACCCCCGGCGCTGTAGCTGGTGAAGTTGGCCGAGCTGGATAGTGGCAGATAGGGCGGATCACAATAGATCACATCGCCGCTGTCACTGTGGACAAAGGTCTGTTCGAAGGCCTGGTGCTTGAAGCGTGCCTGTTTGGCCTTGTCGCGAAAGGCAAGCATCTCGCGCTCGGGAAAATAGGGGCGTTGGTAGCGACCGAAGGGAACATTGAAGCCCCCGCTCAGGTTGTAGCGGCACAGGCCGTTGTAACCGTGACGGTTGAGGTAGACGAACAACACCGCGCGTTCCTCACGATCGTCGGTCTGATTAAAGCGATCGCGTAGCCGGTAATAGGCATCGGCATTGTTATAACGGGGTTCGAAATAGGGTCGACAGCTGTCGACGAAGGCCTGGCCGCGACGCTTGAGCAATTTGAACAGGTCCACCAGGTCGCGGTTGCTGTCGCAGAGTAAGTAGTCCTCATAGTCGGTGTTGAGAAATACCGCACCGGAACCGACGAAAGGTTCCACCAGGCGTTTGCCCCCGGGCAATGTACGCTGGATATGGTGCAGGATACGGAACTTGTTGCCCGCCCATTTCAAAAACGGCCGTATGGGTTGATGCTGGGACTTAGCCATCGACCAGCTTCCTGATAAAGACCTTGGAGTTTCGCTGGTAGTTGTACATCTCCTGACGGTGCATCGGCAGCTGGCCGATATCGGCCGCCTCGAAGCCTCGCTCCTGGAACCAGTGCGCGGTATGGGTGGTGAGCACGAAGATCCGCTCCAGCCCGAGTTTCCTGGCGTGACGGGTCAGGTATTCGAGCAGGGTGTCGCCCTTGCCCTGGCGGGCATAGTCGGGGTGTATGGCCAGGCAGGCCAGCTCACCGACTGCGGCCTCGCTATCGGGATAGAGGGCGGCACAGCCGATCACCGTATTATCGCGTTCGATGACGGTAAAGTAGTCGATCTCCATCTCCAGCTTTTCGCGTGAACGGCGCACCAGGATCCCCTGCTGTTCCAGAGGTGCGATGAGCTCGAGGATACCGCCGACGTCGTCGATGGTGGCCTGACGTGTGCCCTCGAAACTCTCGGCGGTGATGAGGGTACCGCAGCCGTCGCGGGTGAACAGTTCCACCAGCAGGGCGCCGTCCAGCCAGGCATCCAGCAGGTGCACTCGCGGCACGCCCTGGCGACAGGCGTTGGCGGCGTTCTGCAAGGTGCGATCCATGGGCTCGGAGAGGGCGGGCATGGCCGCGATCTCGCGCAGGGTCAGTTCACGCAGGGCCTGTTCGCTGGCCTCGTGCAATTCCTGGATGTCGGTGAGGTAGATGAGTTTCTCCGCCTTCAACTGGATGGCGGCGCTGGCGGCGACGTCCTCGGCGCTGAAGTTGAAGGACTCGCCGGTGGGGGAGTAGCCCAGCGGCGAGAGCAGGACGATATTGCCGTCGTCCAGTTGTTTATTGATGGCTTCGGCGTCGATGCGCCGTACCTGACCGGTATGGCGATAGTCCACGCCTTCGATGACGCCATAGGGTTTGGCGGTGACGAAATTACCGGAGGCGACCCGGATCTTGGCACCGGCCATGGGCGAATTGGCCAGACCCATGGAGAGCAGGGCTTCGATGTCCATGCGCACACTGCCGGCGGCCTGTTTGACGCAGACCAGAGCCGCTTCGGTGGTGATGCGCAGGCCGTTGACGTAATCCAACTCCAGGCCCTCCTGCTTGAGACGGCTCTCGATCTGGGGCCGTGCGCCGTGCACCAGCACCAGTTTCACCCCCAGGCTGTGCAACAGGGCGATGTCATGCACCAGGGTGGCGAACATGGCATCGGCCACCACCTCGCCACCGACGGTGAGCACGAAGGTGCGACCGCGAAAGGCGTTGATGTAGGGCGACGAGTCGCGGAACCAGTGGACGAACTCGTGTTGGCTTGATTCGGGCAAGGGCGTATGCGTCCTAAATACGTTTACCGGATTTTTACGTAAAATCAGTATGTTTGCAAAGATATCTAGAATATCGTCCAGGTTTTGGAAATCTTATGCCGCGAGACAGAAGCGCTGGATCAGGCCCCGGATCAGATCCACCGCGGGCTTGAGGTCGGCGGCCTGGATGAATTCGTCGGGTTGGTGGGCCTGGGCGATATCGCCGGGGCCGAGGACGATGGTTTCCATGCCCAGGTGATCCAGATAGGGCCCCTCAGTGCAGAAGGCCACGGCCTCGGCCGAGTTGCCGGTGAGGCGTTCGGCGGCGCGCACGATATCCGAGTCCATCGGCGTGGCGAAGGCGGGGGTGCCGTCGATGAGGCGGTGCACCTCCACCGCCAGGCCGCTACCGGCGAGGACATGACCGACGTGATGTTCGAGCATGGCGCGCAGCTCATCGAGGTCCATGCCAGGCAGGGTGCGCAGGTCGATGTGCAGCTCGCATTCGCCACAGATGCGATTGGGGTTGTCGCCACCGTGGATGTGGCCCAGGTTGAGAGTGGGATAGGGCACCTCGAACAGGGGATCGGTATAGCGTGTCTTCAACTCCTCGCGCCAGGCCATGAGTTCGCCGATCACCTTGTGCATGCCTTCCATGGCGTTGTTGCCCAGTGCCGGGTTGCTGGAGTGGCCGCTCTGGCCGCGCAGGCGAATGCCCTCCATGATAATGCCCTTGTGGGCCATCACCGGTGTCATGCCGGTGGGTTCACCCACCACCGCATAGCGTGCCTTTGGCCGCCCCAGGGTCACCAGTTCCTTGGCCCCGTCCATGGAGCTCTCCTCGTCTGCGGTGGCAAGCAGGATCAGGGGCTGTTGCATATCGCTGGCCTGAAAGCCACGTGCCGCCTCGATGGCAAGGGCGAAGAAACTCTTCATGTCGGCGGTACCCAGTCCGTAGAAGCGATTGGATTGCTCCTTCAGCGCGAAGGGATTGTGATTCCAGCGCCCCTCGTCGTAGGGCACGGTGTCGGTGTGGCCCGACAGCACCAGGCCGCCAGGGCCCGAGCCCAGGGTGGCGATGAGGTTGGCCTTGTGCGGTTGGCCTTTCAGGTGCAGGACCTCAACATCGAAGTCGAGGGCATAGAGCCAGTCGGCCAGCAAGTGGATCACCTCCAGGTTACTGGTGTCGAACTCGGGGCTGACGCTGCTCATGGAGGGTTTGGCGATGAGCTGGCTCATCATCTCCAGCAGTGAAGGCGGAGAACTTTTCATAGGGTGTTATATCTTTACTGAACCACTGACGAAATGGGTAAAAAATCCGCTTGCGTTAAATCAAAAAGCGGCGCATCTTACACGCGATTTATTCATGGTGCCCAAGGAGGACGCCCATGACTTCCCTTCATTCTCACCCTAAATGATCCGCGACGCCAGCCTGGACGATCTCGATGCCTTGGTACGAATCGAGAATGCCTGTTTTGAGACGGACCGACTCTCACGGCGTAACTTTCGCTACATGTTGACCAGGGCCCATGCCAGCTTGCAGGTGGACGCGCATGGCGATCAATTACGCGCCTATGTCCTGACCCTGTTTCATGCCGGTACATCCCTGGCTCGCCTCTATTCCGTGGCGGTACTGCCTGCATTCCAGGGGCAGGGGATCGGTGCGCGCCTGATTGAAGCCGCCGAGACCACCGCCTTGGAACATGAATGTATCGCCATGCGCCTTGAGGTGCGTGAAGACAATCCCGCTTCCATCTCGCTATATGAACGCCTGGGTTACCATCGCATCGGCAATCATCCCGATTACTATGAGGACCATATGGCGGCCCTGCGCATGGAGAAACGCCTGGTGCCGACCCTGGCTCAATCCATGGTACAGGTGCCCTATTATAGACAGACCCTGGACTTCACCTGTGGTCCGGCCTCGCTGATGATGGCCATGAAGGCACTGCATAAAGATGTAGTACTGGATAGAGAGGAGGAGATCCGCTTATGGCGTGAGTCCACCACCGTCTTCATGACCTCGGGACATGGAGGTTGCGGGCCCTATGGCATGGCCCTGGCGGCCTTTCATCGAGGCTTTAATGTCGAGGTCTATGTCAATGATGAAGGCGCTCTGTTTGTCGACTCGGTTCGCAGCGAGGAGAAAAAAGAGGTCATCCGCCTGGTGCAGGCAGACTTCCTGCGTGAGCTCCGTGACTCTTCTGTACAGCTGCATTTTCACGCCCTGGATATAGAGTCCATCCACACCGCCTTCGACGAGGGCGCAATCCCCGTGGTACTCATCAGTTCCTATCGTATCTATCACGAGAAGTTTCCCCACTGGGTCGTCATTACCGGTTTCGATGAACGCTATGTCTATGTCCATGACCCCTACGTGGATGAAGAAAAGGGTAAGACAGCCACGGATGTCATCAACATGCCGATCCTGAAAAAAGATTTTCAACGCATGGCGCGCTATGGCAAGTCGGGCCTGCGTGCCGTGTTGTTACTAAGAGAGAAAAGTGAAGAATGAGCAAGCAGATCTTCGTCGTCGAAAATCAACGCGATGCCCGTATGCTGCCGGAGGCTGCGGTGGTCGTCGATGTGGATGAATACCTTACCGGGACGCAATACTTCAAACAGAAGAACATCCAGGTCATCAACCTGTGCCGCAATTATCGCTACCAGTCGGTTGGCTATTATTGCTCTTTGCTGGCCGAGGCGCGTCGTCATCGTGTACTGCCCTCGGTCAAGACCATGCTCGATCTCTCGAGTAAGGCGATGTATAGCCTGGACGCTACTCGACTGGATAAGGCGGTAGAAAAGGCCATGGCTAAGCTGGAGGCGGCAGATGAATCCCTATTGGTGGTGGATCTCTATTTTGGTCAATGCCGGCTACAGGTATTGGCGGAACTCTCTCGTCAGATCTTTGAGATCTTTGCCGCGCCGCTGTTGAGAGTGGAGTTTCGACGGAGTGATCACTGGCACATTGCCTCCATCAAGGCATTACCCATTCACAAACTCAAACCGACCGAGCGCGAAGATTTTCTCAGTGCACTGGCGGTCTATCTCAAGCGGCGTACGCGCCATCGTCAACCTCAGTCCATGCGATACGATCTGGCCATGTTGATCAATCCCGCCGATCCACAACCCCCTTCCAATAAGCGGGCACTGGAGCGCTTCATCAACGCAGGCAAGGAAGTCGGCATTAACGTCGAACTCATCGAACGCAAGGATTATGCACGTCTGGCGGAATACGACGCCCTCTTCATTCGTGACACCACGCGTATCGATCACTATACCTATCGATTTGCCAAGAAGGCCGAGAGCGAGGGTATGGTGGTGATCGATGATCCCATGTCCATCCTGCGCTGCACCAACAAGGTCTACCTGGCCGAATTATTACGCGCCAATCGTATCCCGGCGCCGAAGACGGTCATCGCCGGTCGCCAGGACCTGGATGCGGCCGAGGCGCAGATCGGCTATCCCATGGTGCTCAAGGTGCCAGACGGATTTTTCTCGCAGGGTGTATTCAAGGCCGAAGACCGGGCTCAACTGGAAGAGAAGGCGGCGGTGCTGTTCAAGCAATCGGAGTTGATCCTGGTGCAGGAATACATCTACACGCAATACGACTGGCGCATCGGCATTCTCAACCACGAACCGCTCTATGCCTGCCAGTACTTTATGTCGGCGAAGCACTGGCAGATCGTGCACTACCATCAGGACGGTGGTGTCAGCGAGGGGGGATTCCAGACCCTGCCGGTGGACAGGGTTCCGGCCGAGGTGCTGGAGGTCGCACTCAAGGCGGTTAAACACATCGGGCCCAGTCTCTATGGTGTCGACCTCAAGCAGACCGACAAGGGCCTGTTCGTCATCGAGGTCAATGACAATCCCAACATCGATGCTGGCATCGAGGACAAGGTACTCAAGGATGAACTCTACCGACGGGTCATGGCCGAGTTCGTGACACGGCTGGAGCGTCGTTACGCAGCCTGAGTCCTGCGCTCGCGCCAGCGCCAGATGAGCAGCGCTCCCAGCACGGCGAACATCATGAGGATCACCAGGGTATTACCGACCCTCACATAGGGCGTTGCGCCGCGCCGGGGCTGGATTTCGGTGGTGAGCACGGCGGTCTCGAACTGCGGCAGTCGCGCGGTCACGTGTCCCCAGCGGTCCACCACCACGGTGATGCCGTTGTTGGTGGCGCGCAGCATGGGACGTCCGGTTTCCAGTGAACGCATGGTCGCGATCTGCATGTGCTGATGGGTGCCGTGGCTGTCACCCCACCAACTATCGTTGCTGACATTGACCAGGAAACTGGCCAAGGGCAGGGTGCGAATCACCTCCTCGCCGAAGATGTCCTCGTAGCAGATGGAGACGCTGATATTGTGACCGAGCACATTGAGCGGGGCCTGGTCATAGGGGCCGGCACTGAAGGAGGACATGGGCAGATCGAAGAAGGCGATGAGCCCGCGCAGATAATTCTCCAGTGGCAGATAGTCGCCGAAGGGCACCAGGTGATGCTTGTGGTAGAAGGCATGTCCCTCGCCGCCCAGGGCCAGCACGCTGTTGTACTTGGTCTTGGTGGCGTGGTCGTAGTAGGGGATGCCGATGAGCATCTCGGTATCGGTCTCGCGCGCGCGCTGTTCCAGGCCGCGCAGGTAGCCGTTCTGTACATGGTGATACCAGGTGGAGAGCGCCGCCTCGGGCCAGATGATGAGGTCACTGTCCCAGTGCTGCTCGGTCAGGTCGGTGTAGAGGTTCAGAGTCTTTTGTAACTGGCCGGGCTTCCACTTCTCGGCCTGGTCGATATTGCCCTGGATCATGCTGACCTTAATGGGATTGCCAAAGGGCTCGGTCCATTCCACCAGGCGCAGGCCGGCACCGACCACCCAGATCGCCAGCAGGGCGGCGAGGTAGGGCAGGCGGCGTTCTTTCCAGCGCCATATCAGGAGCACCAGCAGGCCGGCAGTCAGGGCCACCAGCCAGTTGACGCCATAGACGCCGAAGATGGGGGCATAGCCGCCCAGTGGCGTGAGGATCTGGCTGTAGCCGGGATTGAGCCAGGGCAGGCCTGTCAGGATCCAGCCACGGACCCATTCCACCAGCGACCAGACCACAGGCATGACCAGTAGCAGCTCCAGGTGCAGATAGCGAGTTTCATTGCCGCGATACCAACGCAGGAAATAGAGGGTCAGAAATCCGGCGATGGCGGGCAGCAGTGCGAGGAAGGCGACCCAGATAAGGGTCAGCAGGATGGCCAGCGGGACACTGGCATAGCCGAAGTAATGGATGGAGACATAGACCCAGGACACGCCGACGCCGAACATGCCCAGGCCATACCACCAGCCACGCCAGAAGGCCTGTTTTGGACTTAGTGGCAGCCACAGCAGAAATAGTGCCCCGAGGCTAATGATGGCCAGGGGAAAGAGGTTGAAGGGGGCCATGGAGAGGGGCAATAGACCCCCGCCGATGACCGCGGCGAGGTTGGCTCGCCAGCCCTTAAGTTCAGTCAGTCTCCTCACGCAGGGGTTCGCCTTCTACTTGTTGTGCCGCCAGTTCCTCTTCGCTTAGTCGCCTGACCTGCATGAGATAGATGCGGCGGTTGTCCGAACGCAGCAGTTTGAAACGGAAGCCGCCGAGATCAAGCTCTTCGCCGCGTTTCGGGACGTGCCCAAAGCCCTGCATCACGAGACCGCCGATGGTATCGAATTCCTCATCGGGAAATTCGCTGCCGAAATAGTCGTTGAAATCGTCGATGGGGGTGAGCGCCTTGACGGTAAAGGTATTGTCGTTGTGTTGCAGCACAAAGACATCATCGTCGATGTCGTGCTCATCCTCGATCTCACCGACGATCTGTTCGAGTACGTCCTCAATGGTGACCAGGCCGGCGACACCACCGTATTCGTCCACCACGATGGCCATGTGATTACGGCTCTGGCGAAACTCGCGCAACAAGACGTTGAGTCGCTTGCTCTCGGGGATGAACACCGCCGGGCGCAGGATCTCGCGCAGGTCGAAGTGGCTGCTGCCGTCTCGCAGGTATTGCAGCAGGTCCTTGGCCAGCAGGATGCCGATGACCTCGTCGCGGTTCTCGCCAATCACCGGGAAGCGTGAATGGGCCGATTCGATGATCACGGGGAGGAAGGTCTCGGGACTGCTCTCACGTTCCACCACCACCATCTGCGAACGCGGGATCATGATGTCGCGCACCTGCATGTCGGCGACCGAGAGAGTGCCCTCGATCATGGTGAGGGCGTCGGGGTCGATAATCTCGCGCTTGTGCGCATCGCGCACCAGGTCGAGGACCTCTTCACGGTCCCTGGGTTCGCCGACCAGGGCCTGGCCGATACGCTCCAGCAGGGTGCGGGAGGGTTTGTCGTCGGATTCTGCGGGCGCGGGTCCCGTTCGATCTTCGCTCATGAGGTTTGCGTTTCCTCGTATGGGTTGTCATAGCCTATGTCCGAGAGGATGGCGATTTCAAGCGCTTCCATCGCCTCCGCCTCGGCTGTTTCTATATGGTCATAGCCCAGCAGATGCAAGACACCGTGCACCACCATGTGTGCCCAATGGGCCTGTGCCGTCTTGCCCTGCTCTTGCGCCTCGCGCGCCACGACCGGCGCGCAGATCACCAGGTCGCCCAGCAGGGGCAACGGAATTCCGGGGATCGGCTCAAAAGGGAAGGAGAGGACATTGGTGGGGCCGGCCTTGTCGCGATAGGCCTGGTTGAGCTCGGCACTCTCGGCCTCGCCGACGATGCGCACGGTCAGTTCGCTATCGTCCGTGTGTTGGGTCGCAGCCAGGGCGGCGGCGGCCCAGGTTTGAAGTTGCGTCTCGTCCGGCAAGCCCGGACTCGGCGGTTCCTCGTCGTCGAGGGCGAGTTGCAGGTCCACCACCGGGTTCATGAGTCATGCCCCATGGGCGGCTCATGCCGATCGTAGGCGGTGACGATGCGCTGCACCAAGGGATGGCGTACCACGTCCTTGGCCTTGAAGAAGGTAAAGCTGATCCCCTCGGTGCCCTTCAAGACCTCGATGGCATGGCGCAGGCCCGACTGGGTACCGCGCGGCAGGTCGACCTGGGTCACGTCGCCGGTGATGACGGCCTTGGAGCCGAACCCGATACGGGTCAGAAACATCTTCATCTGCTCACGAGTGGTGTTCTGCGCCTCGTCGAGGATGATGAAGGAGTCGTTGAGGGTGCGACCGCGCATGTAGGCCAGCGGCGCAACCTCGATGACGTTGCGTTCGATGAGCTTGGCCACCCGTTCGAAGCCCAGCATTTCGTACAGGGCGTCATACAGGGGGCGCAGGTAGGGGTCGATCTTCTGTGCCAGGTCGCCGGGTAGAAATCCGAGGCGCTCACCGGCCTCCACCGCGGGGCGGGTGAGGATAAGGCGGCGCACCTGGTCATTTTCCAGCGCCTCCACCGCAGCCGCCACCGCCAGGTAGGTCTTGCCGGTACCGGCCGGTCCGATGCCGAAGCTGATGTCCTCGTGCAGGATCTGGTGCAGGTATTGTTGCTGGTTGGGCCCGCGAGCCTTGATCAGCACACGCTTGGTCTTGATCACCACATCGGGCCGGTCGGGCTTGGCCTGCTCCAGCAGGGCGTCGACGCCCGACTCCTGCAGGAACAGGTGGACACTGGCCGGACTTAAGGCGCTGTGCTCGGTCTCTTCGTAGAGGCCCTTGATAACCTCGCGCGCGGCGTCGACGGAGCTATCGTCGCCGATGACGCTGAAGATGTTGCCGCGATTATTGATCTCCACGCCCAGACGGCGCTCCAGCTGGCGCAGGTGTTCATCGAACTGGCCGCAGAGGTTGGCCAGCCGCTGGTTGTCCGAGGGTTCGAGCGTAAAGTCTTGGGATCGCAGTGCGGTACTCAAGGGTGTCCTCAGGCGCTCAGGCGCGATTCGGCGTCGGCCAGGCGACCGCGCAGGGAGTTGGGCATGGCCTCGCTGATGACCACCTCGGCGAACTGGCCGATGAGGGAGGCAGGGCCGGCGAAGTTGACCACGCGGTTGTTCTCGGTGCGCCCGCGCAGCTCATTAGGGTCTTTCTTGGAGGGGCCCTCCACCAGGATGCGCTGGGTGCTGCCCACCATGGCGGCGCTGATGGCAGCGGCCTGTGCGTTGATCGCCGCCTGTACCCGTGCCAGGCGAGCCTTCTTCACTTCCATGGGCACATCGTCCGGCAGCGAGGCGGCCGGGGTGCCGGGACGGGCGGAGTAGATGAAGCTGAAGCTGTGGTCGAAGCCGATCGCCTTGATGAGGTCCATGGTGGCCTCGAAGTCGGCCTCGGTCTCGCCGGGGAAGCCGATGATGAAGTCGGAGGAGAGGCTGATGTCAGGGCGCACCTCGCGCAGGCGGCGCATCTTCTGCTTGTATTCCATGGCGGTGTGGCCGCGCTTCATCAGCGCCAGGATGCGGTCGGCGCCGCTCTGTACCGGCAGGTGCAGGTGGCTGACCAGCTCTGGCACCTCGGCGTAGGCCTGGATCAGGCTGTCGGAGAACTCCACCGGGTGCGAGGTGGTGTAGCGAATGCGCTCAATACCGTCGATGGCGGCGACATAGGAGATGAGCAGGGCCAGGTCGGCGGTATCACCGTCGTGCATGGGGCCGCGGTAGGCGTTGACGTTCTGGCCCAGCAGGTTGACCTCGCGCACACCCTGGGCTGCATCTTAT
>JABURT010000084.1 GCA_014762495.1 Gammaproteobacteria bacterium
CAGCTGTCCCGCATTAGCCGCGGGCACCCCCGGAATAGGTGACAAAGGCACCCTTCTCGGTGTTACCGCTGCCACCGGTGACCTTGCTGTTGGGCACCGGCAACTCCTCGTTGCGTTTGGGCTCAACTCGCTCGGACATCACGCTGCCACCATTACCGCGACGGGTCGGGTTGCGGCGAACGGCCGAGGTACCCTCGGTGCCGGTCACGCTGTCACCACGATCCCAGTCATCACCGGTGATCTTGAGGCCCGCTTCCATTCCCTCGCCAGTAACGCGGGACTTGAGGCGACCCTCGACCATCTCGGCCTGAGGCGGGGCAGACGGTGTGACAACCTGTCCGCGACCGTGACCAAAACGGGCTTCCTCGGTACCGGTCACCTTGCCGCCAGCCATGCCGAAGGGGCCGGTGATCTGGCCTTTCTCATAGCTCGAGCCGGTCACGGCGCTGTGCACCTCCTGGCTCTGAGAGGCGTGCACCGGGGAAGTGACTGAGAAGTCACCCCAGGCCGCGCCACCGCTCAGCGGCTGTGGAAAATCCGGGCTGCTGGTATCGGCCGGTGTCGAGGGGCAGACCTGTGAATACTGATCGGCGCCCACGTAGGGGGTACCGGTCAGGGACTCACAGGCCCCCTTGCTGTCGCCGGTGGCCTTGCCGCCGAGACCGGGCTGGATACCGGTCATGGCCGCGCCGACGTTCTGTTGCGGACGACGGGCACGGGCCATGGCCATGGTGGTGTCCTCGGTACGGCAATAGCCTTCGTACTGCTCGGCACCCGCATAGGGGGTCCCGGACACGGCCTTGCAGGTACCCGATTCGTCGCCGGTGACCTTGCCGGAACGGCCGGTCTGGGTACCGGTAACGCCCTCGCCCTTCAGGGTCTGGGACACGCCGACCTTGCGATCAGTCGGCGCCGGGGTCTTTGCACAAAAGCCCTGGTACTGTTCCTGTCCGACGTAGTCATCGCCGGTGACGTTCTTGCAACTGCCGGGCTCATCGCCGGTCACGCGTTCGCTGCGACCCACCATGGTGCCGGTCATGCTGCCACCGCGCAGGGTATTGCTGGCTCCGACCTTGGCCGGGGCGTTGCCGTTACCACGCTGCATGTACTGGGTACCGGTCAGTTCACGCGAGGCACCGCCCTCGTCGCCGGTGACTCGCTTGCTACGACCGACATTGTCGCCAGTTACATCCTTACCCTTGCGGGTCTGGGAACTGGTGATCTTGGACGGGCTGGGCGCACTCTTGCTACCGCAAAAGGACTCAGTCTGCTCGGCGCCGACGTATTCATCGCCGGTGACGTTCTTGCAACTGCCAGGCTCATTGCCGGTAACAGTACCGCTGCGACCCAGGCGATTGCCGGTGACGCTATTGCCATGCGTGGTGGCACTCATGCCAACCTTGCGCGCAGGCTTGGCCGGATCGGTCGAGCAGAACTGGCGGAAGATGTCCGCACCCAGGTACTCGGTACCGGTCACGTCACGACAGGTGCTCGGCTCATCGCCGGTGACCTGGTCACTGCGACCCACCATGGTGCCGGTGAGGGTCTGGCCTTGAGTGGTTTCACTCACACCGACCTTCCACGGCGCATCCTGGGCACCGCCCTGCTGGGCCTTGCCGGGACGCACACGACCAACGGGCTGGGATTTCTTCTGTCCGGCACCGCCAGTCTTGCAACGCTTGTCACGCACCGCCTTGGCCAGCTCACGGCTGGAGAGGTGCGGATTGGCGGCACGGGTGGTCTGTGCGCTGGACATACCCTTGCTGTCGATACCGGCCTTGCCACGTTGTGACATGGCCACGCGACGGGCGCGAGAGGCGGCGCGAGCCGTGCTCTCCTGCATGACCTTGCGCTTGACCACGTTGCGCGACTGACGCGAAGTGCTCACCTCGACCTGAGGGGCCGTGCTCGCCTGGCCGTTGTCGGCAGGCGCCGGTGCCGCCTCGACCTTTGCCGCCTGCGGGGCAGGGGTGCTGGTCGCGGTCTTGGCCGGGGCGCTGCGCGTGCGATCGGTTGTCGTCAGGCCGGCCTTACCCGCCTGGGACATCGCAATGCGACGCGCGCGTGATGCGCTGCGCGCATCCTGGCCACTGGCACGCGGGGCCGGTGCCGTCGCGGACCCAGTGGCCGATGAGCTGGCGCGGGCCGGACGCGAGGCCGCTTGCGTGTTCGCAATCGCGGCCTTGCCGGTCTGCGACATGGCGCGGCGGCGAGCCAGCGATGCGGCGCGTGCAGTCATGTTGTTATTTGCAGTCTGTGCCATGGTAAACCCCGTCACATTTGCTCGATTTCAATCCACGGACGCCCCCGGCGGGGGCGCCGCACATCACGTTTTAGCTACGGCCTTCGTAGGCAACGAAGCAAACACCCTGAGTCTGGGTGTAGGCGTCGTAACCGATCAGGCGAACGTGGTGATCCGGATAGGCGCGACGGCAGGCATCCAGCTCTTCCAGGACGCGATTGAGGTTGCTCTCGCCGAAGAAGGGCAGCTTCCACATGGTCCAGTAGTGATTCATGGCGTTGCTGGGGTGATCGTGTTCGATCGCCGGGGTCCAGCCGTTGGCAATGATGTAGGCGACCATGTCGTTGATCTCATCCTGGGTCAGCTTGGGCAGGAAGCCAAAGGTTTCCAGGGTTTGCGCAGTTTGGTAATCACCCATAGTGCTTGTGTTTTGCATGTTCGTATCCTCGTTAGAATTCGGGTATCAGTAACCGTGATCGGGATGCGGGCTTAGCCCACATCCAGCTTGTCAACGGTTTCGAACTCGAACTTGATCTCTTTCCAGGTTTCCATGGCCATAGCCAGTTCGGGGCTGGTGCGAGCGGCTTCGGTGAGAATGTCACGCGATTCGCGCTCCAGTTCACGACCCTGGTTACGGGCCTTGACGCAGGCTTCGAGAGCCACACGGTTGGCCGCGGCACCGGCTGCGTTACCCCAGGGGTGACCCTGAGTACCACCACCGAACTGCAGAACGGAGTCGTCACCGAAGATGGTGACCAGGGCAGGCATGTGCCATACGTGGATACCACCGGAAGCGACGGCAAATACGCCGGGCAGAGAACCCCAGTCCTGGTCGAAGAAGACACCGCGTGAACGGTCTTCGGGAACGAAGGATTCGCGCAACTGGTCAACGAAGCCCAGAGTGGAATTACGGTCACCTTCCAGCTTACCGACGACGGTACCTGTGTGGAGGTGGTCACCACCGGACAGACGCAGGCACTTGGCCAGAACGCGGAAGTGGATACCGTGCTTGGGATGACGGTCGATTACAGCGTGCATGGCACGGTGGATGTGCAGCAGTACGCCGTTTTCGCGACACCAGTTGGCCAGACCGGTATTGGCGGTGAAGCCACCGGTGATGAAGTCATGCATGATGATGGGCTGGTTCAGCTCCTTGGCGAACTCGGCACGTTTGTACATTTCTTCAGGAGTCGAAGCGGTAACGTTCAGGTAGTGACCCTTACGCTCACCGGTTTCCATTTCGGCCTTGCTGATGGCTTCGGCAACGAATTCGAAACGGTCACGCCAGCGCATAAAGGGCTGAGAGTTAACGTTTTCGTCATCCTTGGTCAGGTCGAGACCGCCGCGCAGACATTCGTATACGGCACGGCCGTAGTTCTTGGCAGACAGACCCAGCTTGGGCTTGATGGTACAACCCAGCATCGGACGGCCGTACTTGTTCAGGCGATCACGCTCAACCTGGATACCGGCGGGCGGACCACCACAGGTCTTGATGTAAGCCATGGGGAAGCGGATGTCTTCCAGACGCAGGTGCTTAAGTGCCTTGAAGCCGAAAACGTTACCAACCAGTGAGGTCAGAACGTTAACAATGGAACCTTCTTCGAACAGGTCGAGAGGGTAGGCAATAAAGGTATAGAAGGACTCGGAGTCACCAGGTACGTCTTCGATACGGTAAGCACGACCCTTGTAGAACTCGAGGTCGGTCAGGTATTCGGACCATACGGTACTCCAGGTACCGGTAGAAGATTCGGCGGCTACGGCTGCGGCAACTTCTTCACGCGGGACACCAGGCTGACCAGTGACCTTGAAACAGGCCAACAGGTCGGTATCCAGCGGAACATAATCAGGTGTCCAGTATTTTTCACGATACTCCTTAACACCCGCTTTGTAGGTATTGGCTGACATGATCTACTCCTGCTTCACTAGCTGGTTACGGTTTCTAAGCTATTCACTAAGATTTTGGATGGTGGAAGCTTATGCAGCCTCCACGGTTTAAACAAATCAATAATTCATTCGACACGCATAGATATTTATCTATACATCGATAGACTACCGCCTAATTCACTAAAAACGCTAACTGCGAACGGCTGTCTGGTTTCACTCTCGAATCGACACAGGATAGACCCTGAATCGACTCTTGTGACTGCTGCGGCCACGTTCCGGCGATAATCGTGCCGGGCCGTAACCCATCTAGCATCCTCTATCGCTTGACCGATCCGGTCAGCGACCGGCCCCGAAAGAGGATAGACGATTTCTCAACTGCCGGGTCTTTTCGACCATACGGTGTGTCGAGCGGTTGTTGTTGTAGCGCGACACCTGCATCAGGCTGAGCCACAGGATGTCGTTCGACTCATGATTCCCGGGCACCTCCAGGCGGTCGTCGATCTCCACCAGGAACCGTATGTCGATGTGTTCGTGCGCCGGGTCGCCGTGCATGGCCGGTATGGCGTGAATATCGACATCAAATATGTCCTCGCTGACCAGGCGGATACGCGCCGGGTCCAGCCCACTCTCTTCCGCCGTCTCGCGCAGCGCCACGCGCACGATGTCGGCATCGCCGTCGGCGTGCCCGCCGGGCTGAAACCACTGGTCGTGCTTGCGATGGTGCAGCATCAGCACATGCGTGCGTGCCGGATTCACCACCCAGGCCGAACCGGTGACGTGGGCCGGCCACAGTTCGCGGTAAAACACGTCCTCGTTGCCCTCGATGTAGTCCCGGGCCCGGCGCACGTAAGACACTTCCTCCATGAAGCGGCTTTTATGTCTGTCCAACAGTTCGAGCAACTGGCGGCGATGCATGGTCAGGTGCTCGCCGGGTTCTCCACCGCGGCTATGGCCGCGGCGGCCGCCTCGTCGACATCGGCCTCGCGTCCGGCGATGACAAGCCGGCCGTAGGCGCCCACCGCGCGCACTTCGATCAAGGAGATGCTCGCGGCCTTCTCCGCCTGGTTGGCGGCATAAATAATGTAACCGGCAGGTTCGGTCTCGAGGATAAACATGCTCTGCTCGGGCAGGATCATGTTGCCGTTGCTGTTCTGCCGGTTAATCAACACCGTGTGGTCGGGCATCATGCCGCGAATGATCTCCTGCCAGGCGATGGTGCAGCGCTGGCGGTCGCTGGCCTGGGCACCGATGCGATTCAGGATCGCGTGACCGGCCTCGACCACGTCGGAGGAGGTACGGTGATGGATCACCATGGAGCCGAAGGCACGCTCGACGACCTGCTGGGTCAGGTGGACCTGGGTCGCCTTGAGCGCCACGTCGGTGACCCGGTGCACCGCCATACCCGGCGATACCTCGACCCACAGGCAGGCATCGCCCGGTACCGGGGGGAAACCCTGGGATACCGTGGCCATGTACTCTGCCAGTTGGGGCTGCAACGAGTCGATGTAGACGTAGGTTCTCAGCTCAATCATAAAGTCTGCTTCTGCTGGCTCGTGTCCGGTGCGAAACCGGTACAGCGCTTCGCTGCAAGCCATAAATCTGGAGGTTGCAAGAATAGGGAGCCGGGGTACAGGTAACAAATCAATTATTTTTTATGGATGCATAGATAATTATCTATATGTCATCGGCGGGCGTGTTCTGACTGCACTATGCTGACAAGTGAGGGCCGCAAATCGACCGACCGGGCCGGTCACGGCGTTGTCGTGTTCGTAGGCGCCTGGTATTACCGGCGCCGACGCCCGTTTCGCATGGCACCGCGCGAATGCTAGGTGACCTGCCATTGATGATAGACGAGGCCCCCGCGCCTCGTACAGTCGGCACTGCAAATTCGGCTCGGTGCACGGGCGACCTGCCACCGGCCCCAACACCAACCCGCAATCGAAGGAGTATTTCATGGGAGATCATGTATATAAAGTCATAGAAATCGTCGGGTCCTCTACGCAGGGCTGTGACCAGGCAATACAACAGGCCATCAGCAAGGCCGGTGAAAGCCTGCACAATCTCGACTGGTTCGAAGTCGTGGAGACGCGGGGCCACATCGTCGAGGGCAAGGTCGGCCATTATCAGGTCACCCTCAAGGTCGGATTTCGTCTCGACTAGCTGCGTGGCGGCGACGCTCGTCGCCGCACATACCTATTAATATTGGATCGGCTCAGCCGTTGCGACGGGCACGGTGAGAAAAGGCCTGGATATCGGGCACGATCTCGCTGAAGGGAAAGCCTGACAATTCGCCGTAGCGGCTCTCGGCCTCGGCGATGACCTCGAGGACCCGCGGTGGGCGTGCCGCATCCGGTTGTAGCAGACGTTGCATACCCAGCAGACCGCCGCAGCGGATCTTCATCGACTGGGCATGGGTCAACTCGGTGTTGTCATTACCGAGGGCGAGAACAAAACGCGCCCTCTCCTTGAACAGCTCCACCAATGAGGCGCAGCGTTCACGCTGAGATTCTTCCAGGCTGCAGGTCATCTTGCCGGAACAACGTTCGGCAAGGACGGCGTGGGGACAATCACACCACTTACCGATAATGGGTTTGGAAAAGGGGCACAGTCTCTCGTCCTGAGAAGCTGTCTCACTCATGCGTCACCTTCTCATAGATCGATTCCTCACCGCTGGCACTGGTGACGATACGCAGTTGATCCTTGTCCGGGTTGTGGAAGAAGGTGAGGATGAGATCCTTTTCGTGCACCGAGAGTACCGCCTTCACCACGCCAGGGCTGGTGATATAAAACCCGCGGTATTCTCCTTGTGGCCCCTTGCTGATGACATCGTCATTGGCCTTGAAAATAAGACTGTCGGGTTCACGATTGTCCGGGTCATAGCTCAAGCGCCACTCACCGATTAACCAATCGTCCTCGCCGGCATGGATGGGCGCGACATAACCCAGAAGGGGTAGCAGGAACGACAGTGTGAGTACCAGCTTACGCATGATTCACCTCTACGCTTGGTCTGGATATCAAGCGGCGGGAAGGACTTCCCTCGCCTCTTTTTCCCCCATCTCGAAGCCATGATGATAGGCCTGGGCCCAGGCCATGACACGGTCATCGCCGTGCAAGCCCTCGTCGTCCAGGTGTAAGGAGGACTCCAGTTGTTCGGTAACACCCTGTTCACGCAGGACCTTGACCATGCCATTGGCATACCCCCGGTTATACCAGAGCTGGGCATCCGTGGGATTCTCAATATAACCATCGGTCTCCTGATACAGGCGCACCACCAGGTCCACGAGTTTGGACAAGACTTCCATTACAAAACGTTCCGTACAACTGATTGACACGCCCATTTTAACACAGGCTCAGATACCCAGAGGCGGTACATGCACCACAGACTGCATTCCGATTTTATTCATTATTCGTTTGGGTCGTCGCGTCCTTGTCCTCGGTAAGCGCTGACAGAGTTGTGTTGATCAGGTTTCCAAGCAAACCATCCATGGCAAGTTTCTCATTCGTACTGACCACATAATCCTGGGCGATATCCTGCTTAATCTGTGCAAGTTCCTTCGTACTCAGTGAAAGCTTCCATGCACCATGCTTCTTGACCAGGCCCATGGCATCGGAGACACGTATGAGAAATGTGCGTTGTATTGGCAACAGGTTTATTCCGCCGGCTTCAACCAGGTCGACGATATAGCGTTCAGAGTGCGCGTCGAAAATGCGCTCTGGATCCCGGCTTAACAGCAAGGCCACCGCGAGATAATAAACCGCCAGACCCGTCAATATATTGTATAACCAGTTGAGATCCGCTTCCTCGTTCAGTTCCATCTCTAGAAGTTCGTTGTTGAATCCCGGCTGTATACCTTCTTCTATTCGCTTTAACACTTCCGTCCTGGAATGCCAGCACTGGTCCGCCGCCAACATCAGGTCTTTGGCCTGTTGCAGCCAAAATGAAACCTTTTTGAGTTGAAATTCGCTATCCATCGTTCGTCACCGTTACAGAGTTCTGGCTTAATCAATCATCGCTCTACGTTATGAATTCTGATTACATCGTGTCATTAAAACAAAAACCCCTTCTGTTTTTAAGGCACAAAAAAACGGGCCCCGCTAACGCGGGGCCCGTTCTACATCAATACATGCTATAAAGCGGGAGCTTATGCAGGGATGACGTTGGCGGCTGCCGGACCCTTGGGACCCTGCTGCACGTCAAAGCTTACGTGCTGGCCTTCATCCAAAGAGGCGTAACCCTCGACCTTAATGGCGGAGTGATGCACAAAAACATCCTTGCTGCCATCTTCCGGGGTAATAAATCCAAAACCTTTGGTGGCGTCAAACCACTTAACAATACCAGTATTCACTAAATAGATTCCTTATAAAACGTACTACGGTGTGTTCGTCAAAGTCAGAGAGGTGTGATGATGAGACAGCCCTGTGAGAGGTGGGCTCAGGCATCCGGCCATTCAAAAACAATGCGGGCACTAACTTGGTTCGTCTTCACCAGCTATACGATTTGATAACTATGGCAAAGACGTACCTTGGAGTCAGCATAGACGATATAGTTCCATTGTCCATGTATTTTTCTCAGAAAGCGGACATTTTCATGCAAAAGTTACATGCAATGTCTATTTAGGCCCAAAAGTGATATGCTTAGAAGCCACTTGATGATATTGGCGCCCATATGTCCGTCTTACCCACACTGTCCGATTACAAGGTTACTTCCGTCACCAAGTCCGATACCCCGTCGCAAACTCGAGGCAAGGACTGGTATCAATACGAAATCAGTAATGAAGTCTCCACCATTACCGGTCAGCGTCTCGGTACTCAAAAGCAGGTTCAGCAGCATGCCCAGGATTACTCCGAGCAGCTCAATGAACGCCTTCATAGCGGTGGCTCCTACTATCGGCCGAAAAAGCCCGATGCCGCAAAAAAGAGTAACTAAGCACCAGCCATGAACTTGTTTCCTTGAAACAGGTCATAACACGTGAATCTTGTGTCACCGTGGTGAAAAACACGAGTTGATACAAGAAAAGTGCAGAAGCACAAGGCAGTTTATGCTAGGCTTCGCACTGACAAACTAATGGCACACTTCGGTCTGTGTCCCTTCGCGGTCTCCCTTCCGGCAGTTCCCCGAAATTATTCCGTTCCCCTGGACCGTCCCTGGAAACTTCCTGGGCAGGCGGCACCCCCTATATTTACTAGGCAATCTATGTCATTTAATACACTCGGCCTGCGTGCCGAACTGCTTCGTGCAATCGAAGATCAGGGTTATACCCAACCCACTCCCGTACAAAGCCAGGCCATTCCCATCGTCCTTCAGGGCCACGACATCATGGCCGGCGCCCAAACCGGTACCGGCAAGACCGCAGGATTTACCCTGCCGACCTTGCAGAAACTGAGCGAACATCAATCTGAAGGCAAGCGCCCGCTTCGCGCATTAGTGCTCACGCCGACGCGTGAACTGGCGGCCCAGGTCCACGACAATGTGCGTACCTATGGAAAGTATCTGCCGCTCAAGACCGCCGTTATCTTCGGTGGTGTCAGCATCAATCCGCAGATAGACAAGCTGCGACGCGGTGTCGACCTGCTGGTGGCCACCCCCGGCCGCCTGCTCGACCATGCCTCGCAAAAGACCGTCGATCTCTCAAAGGTCGAGGTGCTCATTCTCGATGAAGCGGATCGTATGCTCGATATGGGCTTTATCCACGACATCCGCAAGGTGCTGGCCCTGTTGCCCAAACAGCGACAAAACCTGATGTTTTCCGCCACCTTCTCCGATGACATCAAGAAGCTGGCTAACAGCATCCTGCGTGATCCGGTCGAAGTGGCCGTGGCGGCTCGCAACACCGCCTCCGAACGCGTCGAGCAACTGGTGCACCCGGTCGACCGCGTGCGCAAGCGCGAGCTGCTTTCTTACCTTATTGGCTCAGGCAACTGGCAACAGGTGCTTGTGTTCACCCGGACCAAGCACGGCGCCAACCGCCTGTCACAGCAATTGATGGACGACGGCATTAGCGCCGCCGCCATCCACGGCAACAAGAGCCAGGGCGCACGAACCCGGGCACTTAAAGACTTCAAGTCCGGCCAGGTCCGTGTGCTGGTGGCCACCGATATCGCCGCCCGTGGCCTCGACATCGACCAGCTGCCTCACGTGGTCAATTTCGAGTTGCCCAATATCCCCGAAGACTATGTGCATCGCATCGGTCGTACCGGCCGTGCCGGCAATGAAGGCATCGCCATCTCGCTGGTCTGTATCGACGAACACAAATTGCTAAAGGACATCGAGCGCACCATCAAGCGCAACATTCCGCAGCAGGTCATCGAGGGATACGAGCCCGACCCCAGCATTAAGGCCGAACCGATTCAGAAGAAGCCCCAGCAACGCAAGGGCAAGCCCAGGGCCCATAGTGGTCAACGCGGTGGCGGCAAACCGCAAACGGCTCAGAATCGTGGCCATTCAAAGAACCGCAACAACAGGCGCCGCGCCGCCTAAAGCCAGGTCAACCACCCTGCCCGGACGGGCGGGGTGGAGGACTACCTGTTCAGTTCGCGCTCGATGTCGGCAATCATGCCCGAACCCAGTGGACTGATGGGACTCAAATAATCATCCACCAGGCGCCCGTCGCGCCCAATCAGATACTTGTGAAAATTCCACCAGGGATAACGGCCCGCGGCTTCGCCCAGATTGCGATACAGCGGATCGGCATGGTCTTTCTTGACCCGTGTCTTGGCGAACATGGGAAACTGCACACCATAGGTCAGGCGACAAAAACTCTTGATCTGTTTTTCCGTGCCCGGTTCCTGGTTGGCAAAATCGTTGGAGGGGAAGCCCAGCACCACCAGGCCCCGATCACGGTAACGCGAATAGAGTGTTTCCAGCTCACCGTATTGATCAGTAAAGGCGCACTTACTGGCCGTGTTCACCACCAGCACCACCTTGTCCCGATAGGCCTCGCACAGACGTACCTCGTGGTCTTCATTGAGCGTACGCACCTTGACATCGAGCAGGGGCGAACAGGCCTCTGCCGCGACCAGCCCCGGTCGCCCCCACAACAGCATCGACAGTAATACCCTTCGCATGGTCATAGCCTCATCTCCTGTGCCCAGCGCTAAATGGGCAGCTTTTCGAGTGACTGGAACTTGAACACCCCTTCTGGCAGCTTGCGCAGTCGCCACACCCCTTCACCGCCCACCCAAATCTGTGTCTCGGCCGGTAGACGCGCGCGTAACTCCTCGATATCGCCGCGTATGCTGTGATGGGGATAGGCACTGCTAAAGGTCAGACCCACCGCCTCCACCTGGAAGCGTCGCGCGGCCTCCTTGACTTGATCCATAGGCACCTCGCCGCCGAGGTTGATGGCGTGTACGCCACGGGCCCGTAACACGGTCAGCGTCATCAACAGACCCAGGGTGTGTAACTCACCGGGCAGGGTGGCCAGCAGGATACGGGGGCTGCCCGTGGGACGTGGCTGGCGGTTCAGGCGGGTATGCAAAAAGTGGATCAATTGCTGCGAGAGATAATGCTCCTCATAGACCGCGATCTCGCCCGCGGCCCAGGCCTCACCGACGGCATGCAACAGGGGCGCCACGGTTTTCAGGATAAAGTCCTCCATCCCCTGGCTGCGGTAAGACTCATCCAGCAACTGCTCCAGTCCCACGCTGTCGTGGGCACGAACGACTTCGAGCACATGCCTGATGTTCTCCTCACCGATGGCTGGACGGGCGGAGAGGATCTCGGCCTCCAGCGCATCCAGGCCGACGGCATCGAGTTTGAGCAGGCGACCGGGGCGCAGACCGAAGTCCATCAGGCGCCGAATGCGCTGCAGATGTCGTAATTGCTCGTCGCTATAGAGACGCTCCCCCTTGTCGTTGCGCTTGGGTACCGGGAATCCGTAGCGTCGCTCCCACACCCTCAAGGTATCGCGTCCGATGCCGGTGTCGCGTTCAACCGAACCGATGGAATGCAGAGTGCGGGACTGCCCCATGGAATTCTCCTTAGTAAAGCTATGGTCATAATAGCACATTTTGTCCTAGACAAAACAAATTTGTCTGCCTATACTTTTTCACAGCATCGGCCCGACCCTGCCCGCATCACCTGCGGTATCGGGCCCATGCCATATGTTTCAACCTGCACCAACAGCATAACCCGCTGTATTGTATGAGGGTCACGGAGGACCCCTACTTTTTAAATAGGGAACCGGAGGAATCACCATGTCTCAACTCATTCGCATGGTCTATGTCAGCACCACCACCAACCCCGTTCAACAGAAGCTCGGCACCATCCAGGTGGACGTCGGTCGAATACTGATGCAGGCGCGCAAGAACAATCCCACGCGCAAGATCGGGGGCGTGCTCTACTTCAGCAACGATTATTTTTTCCAGTGCCTGGAGGGAGAGCAGGAAGCGGTTAACCACCTGTATCAAAAGATCCTACAGGACCCGCGCCATAAAAATGTTCAGGCCATCAAGATCCAGCACATCGACGAGCGCCTGTTCAACAACTGGTCCATGAAATACGTCATCCAGGAAGACGACCTGTCCGAGATCCTGGCTGACAACGGCTTCACCGAATTCAATCCCTACCAGTTCGATGACAGGGTCATCGACAGCATCCTCGACTTCTTCGCCGAGGCCCGCGACCTCACCGGCGGCTCGGATCAGGACTATGGCAATGCACGGCGCCGTCAAGACAAACCCGGCCTGCTGTCACGCCTGTTCAAGCGCAGCCAGGCGGCCTGAGTCACCACATGATTCTGTTCTTCGACAGCCACTGCCCCCTGTGTAGCATGGAGATGCGCCATCTGCTGGCCCACGACAAGGGGCACCGCGTGCAACTGGTGGACCTGCACAGCGAGGAGTTCGAGTCAGCATACCCGGAGATCGATAAACACGAGGCCATGCAAACCCTGCATGGGCGCCTGGAATCTGGCGAAATGGTCTACGGACTCGACGCCACCCATGCCGCCTGGTCACGGGTCGGCAAGCACCGCTGGCTGGCTGTGCTGCGCTTGCCCCTGATTCGCGGCCTGGCCAATCTCGGCTATCGCCTCTTTGCCCGCCACCGCTCACGCATCTCGTTTCTGCTCACCGGTCGTTCGCGCTGCCACATCGGCGATGGCCTGTGTGGGATCGACGATAGTCCGCCCAAGTAATGGCCGGCAAACGACTCGACCCCACACTCATCGTACTGGTCGGCCTGTTTCTGCTCAGCCTGGTCGGCTTTCTTAGCGGATACCTGCCCTACCCTTACGGCAGCCTGGTGCTTGCCGTCTTTATTGTCGCCCGCCTGCTGTCCCTGTCCGCACGGCCTTGAGTCATTGTATGGCCTGCTTGGACAATTCGCGCTGGGCCAGGGCGATCTCTTCCCGGCTCATTTGGTTCATTAGCATATCGCGCAACAGTATCGCTTCCTGGTCCCCACTTCGGGCCGCACGCGACAGCCACACATACGCCTTGATGGAATCCTGCTCCACCCCTCGCCCCTCGGCATAGATGAGACCCATGGCGTACTGGGCATGGGGATTGCCCGCCTCGGCCAGGGGCAGGACCCGGAAGATCAGCTCGGGGTCATTGCGCAACAGGACCAGGTCGTTGAGAAATCCGGTCTCGTACTCCTCCTCGCTCATGTCAGCTCCGTCTTTGTGTGAACACCATTCGGCCTCTGTACCAGACGCTCGATCACCGACACCATCTCCGACTCACTAACGGCGCCACCCTGCTGGCTGGAAAGGCATAGATTGGCCCCGGCAATGGGTCGTGACGAGCGTCGCAGGAACAGCTCCAGGGCGGGGCCGCCTTCGGCGTTCAGGTCGCGGATCACCCAGGGACTGAGGATCCCGGCACTCTCCATCACCGGCAACTGGACCACGTTGTGTAAGGCGGTCAATAGCTTGGGGCCGATGAATTGCGGCGGCATTGGTCCCCGGTTTTGCCACAGCAGGCGCGTGGCGGCCTCCAGATAGAAGTCGAGAAAGGCATTCTCGCGGCACGCCATCAACAGGGCGTTATGAACCTTTTTGTAGGCCCTGGGTGCGCCGTGCTTATCTTCCTGTATCCACACCTCGCGACCCACGGCGTGGCTCGTCGACGGCAGGACAAAATCTTGCGGCGCGAAGATCAGAAAATCGGCATCCAGCCAGACCACGCGCTGTGCGCCCTGCTCCAGGGCCTCGCGCATAACATGCAATCGCGCCAGGTCGGTGGCGATCACTGGCTGTTTGCGGGTCTTATCCCGGATCTCGCGGGGCACGTGAGTAAACAACTCATCGCCTAGAAAGCGATAGTCATAGCCATTGGCCCTGGCCCACTCGCGCACCGAGGCCAGGCAGGTGTCGATCCAGGCACAGGGCAAAGGCTGACGGTGTGACTGTACGATGAGCGTAGCCGGCATGATTCCTCGTTCATATTGGTTAACAGCTAGGCTGTCTCGGCCCAGCTTATCATCGAGGCCGCTCGCATTGCCGACGCAGGCCGGTTCAGAACAGGTCCAGTTGTTGCCCGGCCTGCTCCGGCAGGCGGAACAGGCTCGAGTCCAGGGCCAGCTGGCGTCTACTGAGACCAGCCTTCTTGCAGGCCAGGCGAAAGCGCTGGGCAATCAGCTCGGCATGCTGACCGGTCCCGCTCATGCGTTCACCGAACCGGGCCGAGTAGGCCTGGCCGCCACGCATATCGCGGATCAGGTTCATGACATAGGTCGCCTTCAGTGGGCGATGCTCGCGCAGCCAGGCCTCGAACAACTCCCTGACCTCGTGCGGTAGGCGCAGCACCACGTAGCCGGCGGAGCTGGCACCCGCCTCCGCCGCTGACTGCAACAGGCCTTCCATCTCGCTGTCATTAAGCGCCGGGATCACCGGTGCAAACAGGACCCCGACCGGGATACCGGCCTCGGCCAGGTTATGCATCGTCTGCAGACGCCGCTTCGGCGAGGCGGCACGCGGTTCCAGGCTGCGACTGAGCTCGTGGTCGAGGGTCGTAAGCGACACCGCCACCTGTACCAGGTTCTTTTCCGCCATCGGCGCCAGCAGGTCGATGTCGCGCTCGATGAGGGAAGATTTGGTGATGAGCGAGACCGGGTGTCGATGCGCCGCCAGTACCTCAAGGATCTCGCGGGTGATGCCCAGCCGGCGTTCAAGCGGCTGATAGGCATCGGTGTTGACCCCCAGTGCGATGGGCCTGGGACGATAGCTCGGCCGGGCCAACTCCTCGGCCAGTAGCTCGGCGGCGTTGGGCTTGGCGAAGATACGGGTTTCGAAATCCAGCCCGGGCGAGAGATCCAGATAGGCGTGGGTGGGGCGGGCAAAGCAATAGGCACAGCCGTGTTCACAGCCCTTGTAGGGGTTGATGGACTGTTCGAAGGGGACATCCGGCGACTGATTGCGGCTGATGATGGTCTTACTGGCGTCGGTATACAACTGGGTCCGGGGCGAACTCGTCTCGGCTTCGCCCCAGCCATCATCGAACGATTCGCGTGCTAGCCGGGAATAACGGGGATCGGGGTTATCGGCGGTACCGCGCCCCTTGATGGGCGATTGAGTTTTGCTTGTCATGGCAGGCAGGGGGACTCACTCTATCAGCCAAATCCATCCGCTGCCCGCAAGGAGCAGCGGCCTTCCCCCCAGACCGTAGATTAACCTACCGCCCGTTCCTCTGCCAAGTCACAAACCCCTTCTGCCATTGGCAATTCGAAATAAAATACCGCGCCGGCCTGTTCCCGATTGTAACAGCCGATACGCCCATTATGGCCTTCAACGAGTTGTTTACTGATGCTCAGCCCAAGGCCGGTGCTGGCCACGATCTTGTGGCTGGCCTGATTGGCATCGTCGGACTGGCCGAATTCGTTGAAGATGGTGGCAATACGCGAGTTGTCGATACCGCTTCCCTGATCCACCACCGATACGCGTATCCCTGACTCACAGCGCTCGAGCTCGATGATGACCTTGCTAGCCTGCGGAGAATTCTTAATGGCATTGGTAAGCAGGTTGATCATGACCTGCTGTATACGCATGCGGTCGGCATTGATCATCACCGGAGTGCCTACCTCATCACGGTATTCGAGCTTAACCATGAACTGATCGGCATAGTGCTCGACCTCGTCCAGCGCGTCCTGCATGATGGTCCTTATTTCATAACATGACATGTTGTACTCAAGCCGACCGGATTCCAGCTTCTTCATGTCGAGGATATCGTTAATCAACCATATCAGGCGTTGACTATTGCGCTCGGCATTCTTGATCAGCGCTATCGCCTTGTCCGCCGGTAGGGCACTGTTTTCCAGCAGTCGTATGGCACCGTGGATAGCCGTAAGCGGCGTGCGCAACTCATGAGTCATTTGGGTAAAGAATCGACTTTTATGCTCGCCCGCCTCGATGACCTTTTGCTCCTTCTCCTTGAGCTTGATGTTATTCATCAACAGAAAGTAGACCAATGTTGTGATCAGCATGGCCAGAACCGTTCCGAAAAACAGTATCTGATAGTGGCGTTGATTATCGGCCTGCCAACCCAGTCTGGGCTCGGCGGCGATGACCCAGCTCCCATTGGGAAGATGGATGGTGGACATGACACTATTGCTCGCCTCATACAGCGTACTGTCCCCGTAAAAGACATCACCATCCAGCCCCCGCGCATCACTGCCGCGCAGGGCGATATTCAATTCCTCGGTAAATTCCTGTAGACCGACTTTCTGCAATAGGTCGTCGACCATGACCACAATACTGCTCATGCCCCAGTAACTGCTCGCATCCTGACCCAGGAAGATCGGGACACGACTGATAAACCCCTTGCCACCCTGTACCAAATCAACCGGGCCTGCGATAACCGTTTGTCGAGCACGAATGGCCTTTAATACCGCAGCACGTTGTTCGGACGTAGCCATGTAGTCAAAGCCGAGCGCGGCTTCATTGCCTTCGTAGGGATAGATATGACTGATGACATTGTCACGCGCGAGGCCAAAATTGCGGATGTAGGGGGCACGCTCGTGGATTTTTTCCGCGAGCCGAGCAAATTGTTGCTGGCTGATATCGGGGTTATAGGTGACATAGATCAAACCACCCATGGTCAGGTTGAGAGTGGTATTGATTTCATATTCAAAACGATTGCGTAACTCGTCCAGTTGCGCGTCGACCATTTCACGTTCATTGGCCAGCCGCGTCTCGCCATCAATGTGCACCACGTATCTGACGATCGCCAACAAGGCCATCAACAGGACAAGGCTCAGTACAAAGACCGATTTACGATGCTGTAACAATGCGCGCATTCGATGTTCAGTTCAGCTCAATGACATGCGGGAATATTCCGCATTTGACTATACATCAAGACCGCGTCATGTCCTGCTTTACCAGTGCGTGCAAAGTTACTGTTTACAACACTGTTACACTTACTTTGTCTATGTGCCTGGCATGTAACCTCAGGCTTACAATTACCTCTATCGGGGGCAATAAAAAAGCCGGCGCAGGCCGGCTTTTTCCAGTCCATCCCAGGCCTTGCTAGACCTGATCGATGATGGCATTGAGGGTTTTACTCGGACGCATAACCGAGGCGACCTTGCCGCGTTCGGGTCGATAGTAACCGCCGAGATCCACCGCCTGCCCCTGCACGCCATTGAGTTCCTGCAGGATCTTCTCTTCATTGCCGCTCAGGGCATCGGCCACGGCGGTGAAACGTGTCCTGAGATCGGCATCGTCATCCTGTTGCGCCAGGGCCTGGGCCCAGTACATGGCAAGGTAGTAATGGCTGCCGCGGGTATCGAGCTCGCCAACCTTGCGCGATGGTGACTTGTTGGTGTTGAGAAACTCGCCATTGGCCGTATCCAGGGTATTTGCCAGTACCGTGATAGCCCGGTCGCTGCTCTTCTGGCCCATGTCTTCCAGCGACACCGCCAGGGCCAGAAACTCACCGAGGGAGTCCCAACGTAAATGGTTTTGCTCCAGTAATTGCTGCACGTGCTTGGGCGCCGAGCCGCCGGCACCGGTTTCAAACAGACCACCCCCGGCCAACAAGGGCACAATAGAAAGCATCTTGGCGCTGGTGCCCAGTTCGAGTATGGGGAAGAGATCGGTAAGATAATCTCGCAACACGTTGCCGGTCACGGAGATTGTGTCCTGCCCCTGTTTGACCCGATCGAGGGTATAGTGGGTCGCCTCCATGGGAGACATGATCCGGATCTCAAGTCCACTGGTGTCGTGGTCCTTGAGATAGAGCTCCACCTTCTTGATCAACTCGGCATCGTGGGCACGCTCCGGGTCGAGCCAGAAGATGGCGGGCTGGCCGGTGAGGCGGGCGCGGGTGACCGCCAGCTTGACCCAGTCCTGGATGGGGACATCACGGGTCTGGCACATGCGCCAGATATCGCCTACGGCCACTTCGTGTTCCAGTAAGACCTTGCCCTCGGCGTCCATCACGCGCACCTGGCCGGCCTCGGCAATCTCGAAGGTCTTGTCGTGAGAACCGTACTCCTCGGCCTTTTGCGCCATCAGCCCGACGTTGCTGACATTGCCCATGGTGCGCGGGTCAAAGGCACCGTGCTGTTTACAGAAGTCGATGGTGGCCTGGTAGACGCCGGCGTAATTGCGATCCGGGATCATGGCAATGGTGTCGTGCAGCTCTCCGTCGGGGCCCCACATCTTGCCCGAGTTGCGGATCGCCGCCGGCATGGAGGCATCGATGATGACATCGCTGGGCACATGCAGGTTGGTGATGCCCTTGTCCGAATCCACCATGGCCAGTTCAGGCAACTTTTTATAGGCCGCCTCGAGATCGGCCTCAATGGCCTGGCGTTGCTCCGGCGGCAGTTGGTCGAGCTTGTTAAGCAGTTCACCAAGCCCGTTGCGCGGCTCCACCCCCAGCGGTTTAAGTACATCGGCATGCGTATCGAAGACGTCCTGGAAAAGCACGCTCACGGCATGACCGAAGATAATCGGATCGGAGACCTTCATCATGGTCGCCTTCAGGTGCAGGGAAAGCAGTACACCCTCGGCCTTCGCCTCTTCGGCGGTGGCGGCATAAAACTCGCGAAGCTTGTTACAACGCATCACCGAGGCATCGATGACCTCGTCCTTGAGCACCGAGACCTTCTCCTTGAGCACGCGGGTCTCACCGCCTTTGGTGGTCAACTCGATGCGAAGATCGGTGGCCTTGGCCAGCACGGCGGAGCGTTCACTGCCGTGAAAGTCTCCCTCCTCCATGGAGGCGACGCGTGTCTTCGAGTCGGCACGCCACTCGCCCATGGAATGGGGGTGTTTCCTGGCATAGTCCTTCACCGGGCCGGCGACGCGACGGTCTGAATTACCCTCGCGCAGGACGGGATTCACCGCCGAGCCCAGCACCTTGGCATAGCGAGCCTTAATCGCGGCCTCCTCATCATTGGACGGCTCGGCCGGGTAGTCGGGGATGTCATAGCCCTTGGCCTTCAGTTCCTTGATGGCGGCCGTTAGCTGCGGCACCGAGGCGCTGATGTTGGGCAACTTGATGATATTGGCGTCAGGCGTCTTGGCCAGTTCGCCCAGTTCGGCCAGGGCATCACCGACCTTCTGCTCCTCGCTCAGATTGTCCGGGAAGTTGGCGATGATGCGACCGGCCAGCGAGATGTCACGGGTCTCTACTTCCACACCGGCGGCAGCGGTAAAGGCCTTGACGATGGGTAAAAAGGAGTAGGTGGCAAGGGCCGGGGCTTCGTCCGTTTCGGTATAGAAGATCTTGGAACTGGGCATAGGGGGCTCTCT